>NZ_JBGFCD010000020.1:0-57129 GCF_041205405.1 Falsihalocynthiibacter sp. S25ZX9 | reverse complement strand
GGTGTGAAAAATCGCGGACCAACACCCGAATTCCAGACAACCACGGCAAGAAATCCAACCAAAACACTCCAAATCAACAGTTATCCACAGACTCAAGGTGTGGCTTCGCGGAATTGTCACGAATCCGAAAGGCCTGTCGACATACCCAAACCTGACCGCGCGATTATCCCTTGCCAATCCCAAGGCAAAAAGCGACCTTTCCCGCAAATCATTATACGGCCAGATATTTTCGGGAGAACTCCGTGCATCACTTCCCTCTAAGGGCACCCCTTACCAACCTCTTATTCCGAGCGGCTCTTATAGGAGCGGTTCTTGCTTTCAGCGCACACTCTATACACGCGCAAACTATTCCCGAATTTGTTGGCACCCAAACTTGTGCCACCTGTCATGAATCCGCCGCCGAGGAATGGGAGGGATCGCACCATGCTTTGGCGTGGACCGAGCCCAATGCCCAAACCATTCTGGGGGACTTCTCGGATGTGACCTTTACACACCAAGGCGTTGCCACGCGTTTCTACCGCAATGACGACATCTATATGATCGACACCGAAGGCCCTGACGGGAAGATGACAACCTATCCCGTTACAGGTGTCGTCGGCATCACACCGTTGCAGCAGTATTTGATTGAGACCAAGCCAGGAACCCTACAGTCGTTTGACATTGCATGGGATGTAGTGGGGCAAACATGGTTCCACTTATATCCGACACAGGATTTACCAGCGGGTGACGGATACCATTGGAGCGGTCCCTATAAGAACTGGAACGCACGGTGTGCAGAATGCCACGCAACCGGTTTTGAAAAAAACTATTCCGCCGAAACCAAAACCTATGCCAGCACGCAGGCAGAAATTGGGGTTGGCTGCGAGAGTTGTCACGGCCCAGGCGAAGCGCATGTTAAATGGGCAGAGCCGGATTCGGATTTCGACATGGCGGACTGGAACAAAATCGATGCGACGGGCTTTACCATCGACCTCTCCGAAGGGGGCGAGATTGAAGTGCAACAATGCGCGACCTGTCATTCCCGTCGCGAGCCGTTTGGCGATGGCAACCCCCTGCCCGGCACCGGATTTCATGACGCTTATCGGCTGAGTCCGTTGCGCGAGACGCTCTATCATGCCGACGGGCAGATTTTGGACGAGGTCTATGTCTATGGCTCCTTCCTCCAATCCAAGATGAACGCCAAGGGTGTGACCTGTACGAATTGCCACAATCCACATACCGCGGAATTGAAAGCGGAAGGCAACGCCGTTTGCACACAATGTCACTCCGAGGCGGGCAATCCTGATTTCGTGTCCCTCCCTCTCAAAACATATGACGATCCATCCCATACCTTTCACCCCGACGGCAGCGATGGCGCGCAGTGTAAAAACTGTCATATGATTGAGCGCACCTACATGGGTGTCGACGGACGCCGCGATCACTCGTTCCGTATTCCCCGCCCCGACCTTACCTATGGCATCGAAACGCCGAATGCGTGCAACGATTGTCACGACGACAAATCCGCCAAATGGGCCGCCGAAACGCTTGAGGCATGGTTCCCAGACAGTACACACCGCACACGCCACTATGGGCAAACCTTCGCTTCGGCCCGCCTCAATCCGACGGGCAACGTTTTAAATCTGATCGAGATTGCCGAGTATCAATCGCTCCCCGCCATCGTGCGGGCCTCGGCACTAGAGATTTTGGCGAGCATATCAGACCCAGAAATCGCAAGCCGCCTCGAACCCCTACTAGAAGACAGTGACCCGCTCGTACGCGAAGGCGCCATTTCAGTTCAAAGGGGTGCGCCCGAAACCGAACGCTCGGTACGCCTTGTAGGGATGCTTGCTGATCCCGTAAAATCGGTCCGCATCGCTGCCGCACGCAACTTCTTGGGGATGCGGATTGCGCGGATGCCCGACCGAATGACTGACGATCTGAACAATGCAATGGGCGAATGGGAAGACTCCCTCGCCGTAAAATCCGACTTCCCTGAAGCTCAATTGGTGTTGGGGGGCATTGGCCTCACGACCCGCAATATGGATGCTGCTTTGGCCGCATTCGAGGAGGCCGTTGTGCTTGATCCGCAACAAACACAGGCTTGGGGGATGGTTATTCGCATCCATGCCGCCCTTGAGGATTACCCCGCAGCCCTTGAGGCTGCAAATCGGGCTGTTGAAAACGTCCCGAACGACACATTTCTTCGCCAGCTACAATCAGACCTCAGCGACAGGGAGTAGGGAGGGATATTTCCTTCAAAACATTCTAGCGAAATGTGTCCAAAAAAGTGTAGTGTTTGACTGCGACCTTAACACATCCGCGGATTCATTTTAGCTATGTGTTTGAGGAAAAAAGAGAATTTCAAGTTATCATCCACCTTACTTATAGGGAGAATGAGATGTATAAACCTATAGGCCCCTTTATTTTTGGGCGAATGGTCGGCGCAAGTGCAACTCTTGCCCTTTCAGTGAGAGCCGTTATTGCCGCAAACAACACAATCGTTCACTATTCTACAGATAACGGCGTTCACATGAACACGTGGCTAGATGCCAGCATGACGCCTTTCTTGGGCGAAAAGAACACCAACTGGGAAGGTGGCTGGCGCGTTCCTTCGATAGTTCGCTGGCCCTGTAAGATCGAAGCAGGTTCAGTTCGCAACGAAATTATGCACCACATGAATTGGTTACCAACGTTCCTTGCAGCGGCTGGAAGATCGTTTCCCTTGAGCAAAAAGCATACACGGCCCTTCGCGCACGGATCGAACCTTGGACAGAGTTGTGTATTCCTTTGATATTCAATCTGCCTCGCGACCCATATGAGCGTTCTTATCGTACATCCAATACCTACTATGATTGGTTGGAACATTTTTTGCGACCGTCAAAGGTTTCCCGCCACGTCAGAAAGCGGCGTCGTTCTCTCTTGGGCGCGTAATGGACCGATTTACCGAAATTTCAGGTAGCAACTAAACCTGAAAACTGTTCCAGTCTAATGGGGACCTCTTGTGGCGCCACTGATATCAAATCTCACGCGCCGCAAATTTGAATAGAACTTTTTTCACTTAGGACATTCCGCGATGAACACCTTTGAGCAGATTGAAGACCTCAGGACCCGTATGGGCAATTCCATTATTGGTCAAAAGGCTGTCGTAGAACGCCTGATTATTGGCCTTCTGGCAGATGGGAACTTACTGATCGAAGGCCTCCCAGGACTGGCCAAGACGCGCGCGGTAAAAGCGATGGCGAATAACCTTGAGGCCGAGTTTGGCCGCATCCAGTTCACACCTGACCTGCTGCCTTCAGACGTCACGGGCACCGAAGTCTATCACCAAACCAAAGACGGCGCGGAATTCCGATTTGAACAGGGTCCGATTTTCGCCAACATCGTTCTCGCTGACGAGATCAACCGCGCCCCCGCCAAGGTGCAAGCCGCTCTCCTCGAAGCGATGGAAGAACGCCAAGTAACGGTCGCGGGTACCACCCATAAAATGCCCCCGCTGTTTATTGTTATGGCGACGCAGAATCCGATTGAGCAAGACGGAACCTACCCCCTCCCCGAGGCGCAAATGGATCGCTTTATGATGCATGTTCGCGTCGATTATCCGCCCGTTGAGGACGAAGTCGAAGTGATCCGCCTTGTGCGCCGCGAAGAGCAAGCCAAAAACCAGCCCAAGGGCGGAGCAAAAGCTGCCCCCGCGAGCATCCCGCAATCCGCCATTTTCGACGCTCGCAGCGAGATAGCACAAATCCACGTTTCCGATGCAATGGAACGCTATATGGCGGACCTAGTTTACGCGACCCGAACACCCGCCGCGTTGAGCGAAGATTTGGCGCGCTGGATCGAAATCGGCGCAAGCCCTCGCGCCTCGCTCGCCCTCGATAAATGTGGCCGCGCCCATGCGTGGCTTTCTCAACGTGATTATGTCGACCCTGCCGATGTGCGAGCCGTCACCCATGACGTGCTGCGCCACCGTATAGCATTGAGTTATGAAGCGCAGGGCGAGGGGATCACCCCCGACATGGTGATTGATACGGTAATCTCGCTCGTGGCATTACCGTAAGGGGTTGTAATGACAGAGCAACTTGATCCTCGGATACATGTTGATGCCGCTCATCTACGGGCGCTTGCGACCCGTGCCCGCGGGATTTCCTTTCTCCCCGCCCAACCTTCGAAAAGTATTCTCAACGGTCAACATGCGTCTAAACTCAAGGGACGCGGCCTCAACTTTGAAGAATTGCGCCACTATTCCGTTGGCGACGATGTGCGCACAATTGACTGGAAAGTCACCGCCCGCACCGGCGAACCCTATGTGCGGGTCTATACAGAAGAGCGCGACCATTCGGTTTTGCTGATCGTTGATCAACGCATGTCGATGTTTTTCGGCAGCAAACACAACATGAAATCCGTCACCGCCGCCGAGGCCGCCGCCCTCGCCGCGCAAGCCATCCATGCCAACGCCGACCGTGTTGGCGGTATTGTCTTCAACGACACCGAAATGACCGAACTCCGCCCGAAAGCAAACGCCAAAGCCCTGAGCCAATTCATCGCCACGCTCGCAAAAGCGAACTGTGCGCTCCACGCTAAGGGGCCCTCGATTGACACGATGTCGCTGAATGAGCCCCTCAAAGCGGCCTGCCGTCTTGCCAAAACCAACGGGCAGGTTCTGATTTTTAGTGATTTTGACGGAATGAACGAACAGACATTTAAACTGCTGCGCACCCTTTCCCAGAAAAACGATGTGATCCTTTTCTCAATTTCTGATCCGTTTTCAAAAGCGCTCCCCGAAGGTATCGAAATCGTTGTATCAGATGGCGAAATTCAAGGCCTGCTTAAAACCAACGAAGCACAAACCCGAAAGAAACTGCTGGAGTTCACCACGGGACGTTTGGCAGAATTGATGACCTTCGCACATAAATTTGGCCTGCCAGTCTTGCCCTTAACTTGCTCCCAAGACACCCTGCCGCAACTCCTTAAGTTGTTGGGGAAAAGCCAGGGTCCCAAATGAGCGATGACCTTTCCACGCTGAGCCTGTCCGAGCTTTACGACGAACTCATTCCGCCTGTTGCTCCCGCGGATATCTCTATGTTCCCCCAAACGGTCGGTTGGATTTGGCTGGGCATTGCACTTTGCGCGACCCTTGGGTTTCTACTCAATCACTGGCTCAAATACCGACGCGAAAATGCCTATCGGCGCGCGGCAATCGGCGCTCTCAAACGCGCGGGTGATGATCCCGTTGCCCTTGCAAATGTCTTGCGGAAAACGGCACTGGCGGCCTTCCCAAGGCAAGATGTGGCAGGCTTGATCGGTGAAAGCTGGCTCGCTTTTCTCGATAGCACCGCAGGAAAACCACTTTTCACCGACACCGCTGCAGGTACCGCATTGATCCACGCGCCCTATCAATCTGCGCACATGCCCAGCGACCTGCCCGCACGCGCCAAAGAATGGGTGACCTCCCATAAAGTACAAAAAAGAGGAGGGGCATAATGCTATCTTTCGCCCTGCCCCTTGCGTTTCTCCTGCTCCCAATCCCTCTGCTGGTTTGGAAATTCGCGCCACCCTATCAGGAACGCTCCTCCGCCTTACGCGTGCCATTCTTTCGCTCTATGGCACAAGCCGTCGATATGCCCCATTCCAGCGGTGCCATTGTCCGCAGCCATACAAAACTGCAGTTTATAGCCAGTGCGCTCGTTTGGGTTTTGATGGTGATCGGCCTTGCCCAGCCCGAAAAACTCGGGGATCCCATCACGATTGAAACCTCCGCGCGCGACGTCGTTCTTGCCGTCGATATTTCGGGGTCGATGGATGAACGCGACCTCATTGGCTCTGACGGAAAACCGCTGCAACGTCTGGATGCCGTAAAGCAAGTTGTGGGGGATTTCATTGCTGAACGGGAAGGTGACCGTATTGCGCTCATCGTTTTTGGCAGCGACGCCTATTTACAAGTGCCCTTCACCGAAGACCTCGAAACGGCGGCGGAAATTTTAAACCAAACACAGGTCGGCATGGCGGGGCCACATACGGCCATCGGCGATGCAATTGGCCTCGCTCTGAACACGTTTCAGGGCAGCGATGTTGACCAAAAACTCGTCATTCTCCTCAGCGACGGCGCCGACACAAACAGCCGTATGAGCCCAATCAACGCCGCCGATATTGCTGCACGTCAGGGCGTTTCGATTTACACAATCGGCATCGGCAAAGAAGACGGCGAAGGCGAAGCGCGAGTGGATACCGAGGCTCTCATCCAAATCGCAGATCGCGCGAATGGCCAGTTTTATTTTGCCGACGACTCCGAGGGGTTGCGCGAAATATACGACACCATTGATGCGTTGAATCCGCGTGTCATCGACAGTGCAGAGTTCCAACCGCGCGAACCGCTTTCACATATCCCTTTCGGGGTTGCTCTCTGCCTTACCCTTTCTGCCCTCCTTTGGTTGGTGTTCACAGCGAAACGAAAGCAGAAAAATGCTTGAGGTCTTTCACTTTCTCCGCCCCGAATGGCTCGTATTGCTGCCCGTCATCGTCGGCTTGTGGTGGATCATTCGCCCCAAGAAAAAGTCCGATCAAGCCCTCACCGAGGGGCTCGCGCCGCATTTGGCCCAAGCCCTGTTGATCGGCGCCAACGAAGACCGCCGTTTTTATCCGATCGACACACTGGCCCTCGCGCTTGCCTTGCTCACCCTTGCGGTCGCGGGCCCAACTTGGAGCCGCATGCCAAACCCTCTTTTGGCGCAGACCGCCCCGCTTGTCGTCGCGCTTCAGGTGACACCGTCTATGGAAGAAACCGATGTACAACCTTCGCGCCTCCAACGTGCAAGTTTCAAAATCATCGACTTGGTAAAACAACGTTCGGGGGCGCAAACTGCCCTGATTGCCTACGCGGGTTCCGCCCATCGCGTGGCGCCCCTCACCCAAGATCCGAATATCATAAGCTCCTACCTGCAAGGCCTTTCGGCGGCCACCATGCCAAAGGAAGGCGACCGAGCGGATGCGGCTCTAACGCTGGCATTAACGGAACTTTCCCGTGCAGAAACGCCTGGCGCGATCCTTTTTGTGTTGGACGATTTTAACCCTGCAAATCTGACCGCATTCACCGAAAACGCCGACGAACGCTCGCCCGTTGTTTTCCTTATCGCGGGCCCCGAAACACTCAAAGTCCCCCAAATAGAGTCTATTCCCAATAGCGACGTCGTCCACATGACCGTCGACGATTCCGATATTAAGCAAATTGAGCGCACTGTACTTTCGGCCTATCGCAAAGCCCTTCTCGAAGACGAAACCCAAGCGTGGAATGATCGCGGATGGTTTCTGGCGTGGCCTGTTGCTCTCTTGATTTTACTTACGTTTCGGCGGGGTTGGACGATGCAATGGGCGGTAGTCTTGCTGCTCATGCTGCCTTTCCCGCGCAGCGCACAGGCCAGTGGGCTTAAGGACTGGTTTTTCACTCCGGACCAGCAGGGGCAAATGGCCTATGCGAACAAAGATTTCACCGAGGCTGCAACCCATTTCCAAGACCTTGAATGGCGGGCCTATACGCTCTTTATTAGTGGGCAATATGAGGAAGCAACAGAAGCCTATTCCCGAATTGAAACGTCCGACGGCGCTTTGGGCGAGGGGATGGCGCTGCTGCGAAATCGAAAATATCGCGACGGTGTGCGGGCTTTTAAAAAGGCGCTCGAACGCGACCCTACCAATGAAGCGGCGCAACACAATTTGATCGTCGCCCAAGCCATCGTGGCTTATGTGGAAAGCACGCAATCACAATCAGATACAGGCGAAGAGGCGGGCATTGGGGCAGATGACACGGTTTTTGACAACGAAAGCGGCTTGGGTGCGGAAACCCAAATCGAGCGCGGCGAGGAGACCGCAGCTACATTGACGGATGAGCAATGGATGCGCAGCGTTGACACGGATGTGAGCGATTTTCTACGTACGAGATTTATGCTTGAAACGTCAGAGGGGAACCCATGATGCGCACGCTCCTTGCTGGTTTTCTCGCGCTCCTTTTCTTGGCATTTCAAAGCGCGGCTTTCGCACAGACCCCGACAATCACCACGGAATTTTCAGAAAAGGCCGTTACTGTCGGCCAACCCTTCGTGCTGCGCGTTACGGTTCTTGTGCCAACACACATGCCGAAACCACCGATATTTCCGAGCTTTGAGACCGAAAATATGATTGTTCGCCTGCCCGAGCGATCCACTACTCCGACCAGCAAGGTCATCAGTGGAACGACGTGGTCGGGCATCACGCGGTCCTATCGGATGTACCCAATGGTCGCCGGGAAAACGCAAATTCCCGCCCAAAGTGTCACCCTTTTCTATATGTCCCCTGAAACCAATCAAGAAATCACCTTCACGGGAAAAATACCGGAACTGACAATAAACGCCACGCTGCCCAAAGGCGCTGAGGACCTCAGCCCACCGCTCCTTGCGCAGGGCCTCTCCGCCACCCAAACCCTTACGCCGCAAGAAGGCCCCATCGCAGTGGGCGACTCGATTGAGCGCAAAATTATTGTCAAAATTGATGGCACTTCCCCCCTCTTCATACCGCCCTTCTTGGGGTCCGAAGATATTGATGGGGTCGCTATTTACCCGCAAGACCCCAAGGTGACCGAGACTTCCAACCGCGGCGTCATGTCCGGGACGCGAGAGGAACGCGTGGTTTACATTGCGCAAACTGCGGGCACGGCCGTTCTTCCGGACCTGTCGCTTGAGTGGTTTAATCTCAAAACCAACTCCATCGAAACGGTCGACCTTCCGGGCCTGTCAGTGGCCATAACCCAACCCAATATTGTCGAACGATCATTGGACAAAAACTTGATCGGAACGCTTATTGTTGCCCCGCTTCTCGCTTTGCTTCTCTGGTTGCTTTGGGCCCGATTTGCCCGCGCTCGCTTTCAGAGGATCAGGCATCGTTTACGGGCGAATTATAACAACTCGCCCCACGCAGCCTTTCGGAGCGCGCGGAAGGCTGCTCAAGCATACGATCTCACGCGCCTACTTTCCCTAGTGGACAACCTCGAACAGAGTGATGCCTTAGAGGCCGCCTTGCACAACTTAACCCACGCACGTTACGGGACCACAGCCGCGCCCGAATCTGAGATTGATCGCCACTGGACCGAGATTGCGCACCACTTGAAAAAGGCGCAACCGCGCGTTTCAATTGGGGCTATTTTGGGACTAAAACGCCAGCCCCACCGCGCGTTTGGGCACGATCTCGGCAACCAAGGTTCCTAAGTTTTCTTTCACGGCCCCTGTTGATTTCCTGCCCGTATGTGGCTTATCTACGGCGCTCAACGGGCCCTCCTCTCTAAACTTGCAAAGTGATTTCCAAATGACCCCAACTTACCTTGTCACCCATTCCGGCGGTTTCCATGCGGATGAATTGCTCTCAAGTGTGATTTTGACGCGGATCTTCCCCGAAGCCGAAATTATGCGCAGTCGCGCGCCCGAATGGATTACCCCAAGCGAAGACAAAATTATTTATGATGTGGGTGGCTCCTACGATGCTGAACTTCGGATTTTTGACCACCACCAACGCGATGCCCCCTTGCGGGACGACGAACAACCCTACAGCTCTTTTGGCCTGATTTGGAAGCATTACGGGCGCGATTATTTGATGGCTTCGGGCGTGCCTGAAGCGGATTTGGATTTGGTTTTTGCCTCGTTTGACAAGGGCTTTGTTTTGCCAATCGATTTGGTGGACAACGGAGCGCTTAGCCCGTCCATCGCGGGGCCGCTCGCGGGACTTACGCTCTCTGCATTGCTCGAAACGCTCAAGCCAGTGTTTGATGTGACGGGTCAAGACGCCGAAACCGAAGCCTTCCACACGGCGCTTAATGTGGCCCGTGTTTTTGTAGAGGCTCGGATCGCCAGAAGTGCCGCCAAACTGCGCGCAGAGACTGTTGTTCATACCGCCATCGTCGCCGCGGGCGAGAGCAAGATTCTGGAACTGCCCATGGGCATGCCTTACCGCTCCGCTGTGAAAAAGGCGGGGGCTGATCACCTTTTGTATGTTGTGACCCCACGCGGCAAAGATTGGTCGCTGATGGGTATCCGCCTTAACGATGAAGGCTTTGAATTGCGGGCAGATTTGCCCGCGTCTTGGGCGGGCCTCACCAATGCGGACCTTGAGGCCGCCTCCGGTGTTGCCGGCGCAACTTTTTGCCACAACGGCCGTTTCATCGCCGCCGCACAAACGCGCGAAGCAATGCTTGCGATGGCGGAAATCGCCGTGAAAGAAGCGCAACTGGCTCCAACGGAAGCCTGAGTTACGCAGCCACCACGCGTGGACGACTGCGCACTGTGATCCAAAGAGCGGCAACAATCGCAAGGTTGATGCCGCCCGCGATGGCCGCATTCGCATAGGTCCAATGGTAGCTGCCCGTCAGGTCGAAAAAGTATCCGCCCTGCCAACCGCCAAGCCCGTGCCCCGCATAAGCGAACGCCATAATGATCCCAAGGGAAGACGCGCGGCGGGCGGGTGCCGTATGATTGCGGGTGGTGACAATGATGGTTGTCATTACGCCCGCATAGCCAAATCCGTAAATCATCGCGTAGAGATAAAACACATCCAAACGGTCGATAAACACAAATCCAAGCACCAGCACGGTCTGCCATGCAGACGCGAGAAAGTAGGAGGGGATCGCACCGATAAGGTCGGTCAGTTTGCCAAACGCTAGGCGGCCAAGTATCGCGACCATCAGCATAACAAACAGAACGCTACCCGCTTGAGGGGCTTCAAATCCGCGCCCTTGGATAAGCGGAACAAGGTGCATCAGGGGGACGGCCATACAAGTGCAACAGAAAATCACCGCCAAGGAAATCCACGCGGTAATCACACTATTCGGCAAGCCGGACGGAGTCTCGTCAGAGAGTTTGGCACTATGCGCAATCACGGGTGGGTCGCGCAGGAACATGCCAAGCGGCAACAAAACGGCCAAGGTAATCAACCCTTGTGCCATCATTGCCCCGCGCCAGCCCAGCGCCTCAATCAGAAATGCTCCCGAGAACGGTACGCCGCCTTGCCCGAGCGCTTGTCCCGCCGACGCCAACCCAATTGCCAATCCCGCGCCGACCACAAACCAATTCCCGACAAGTGCCATAAGCGGTGCGGAAATTGCCCCGCCGCCCAGCGCCCCCGCCAAGAAAAAGAGCAAATAGAATTGCCAAAGTGCCGTGGCACCCGAGGCAACGGTAATCGCAATCCCCGTCGCGGCAATGCCAAAGAGCACAACCTTGCGGATGCCATAACGTTCGGCAGCATAGCCCATAAGGATCGAGCCAACCCCAAGCCCCAAAAGCCCACACGTGTTGATCAAAGCGATTTCGCCACGGCTCCAGCCTTCGGTCGCGCCGATGGGCACGAAATACACAGACAACCCATTCACAAGCTGGCCCATCGTCACCGCAAGGATCACCATCGACACGCCCAAAATGACCCACCGATAAAGGGGGCTCTGATCGAATTTTGTTGGATTTTCCATGCGTGTGCCTCCCTGAAGCGAAGCCTATCATCGCAGAGGCGCCTAGTAGGTACAATTGCCGAATACCGACATTCGTCTTGCAAGGGTCCTCAGCGATTAGAAAGTCAAAAATCACCGCATTTTTGAAAATTGACGTTAATAAATCAATTCAAAGGGGTTTCTTGGCATAAGTGTCGACCAGAAAGCCGCACAATCAACTATCGGTTGAAATAGTTTCTAGAATTGTTGATTTTTGTTTGCCCCCAATCGGGATAATAGCGTCTCCTTGAAAAAAACCGTGAAAAGGAAGTATTCGAATGGATCACACAGAGAATACTCCAGATCTAAACCCGTCAAAAGCTGCACAAAAGCAAGCGCGTGTTGTTGAGAAATTCGTGGGTGTTATGTTGTGGGTGACGCTCTTCGGGTTTGTGGTAATGGTTCTTCGGTTCTATCAGTACGGATGGGGCGTTGTGCCTGCAATCCAAACGTTGTTGGCAATGCTTTTTGTAGCCGCATTGCTACTTCGCAAACGCTTTCCAATGCTAAACGTTTTTGCGCTTGCGATTGCCGTTCTTATTGGGCTTAGCCTTCTGGGTGTTGTCCGGTTTGGCCTAGCGGCACCCACCTTGTCCTTTTTGGCGGTCCTACCGATTGTCGTAACTGTGGTTTGGGGTGTTCGCCCTGGTTTTTTAACGCTTGCGGCAGCCATGGGTGGCACTTTCGCCATATCACGTCTCTATTTAGATGGCGGCCAACTTCCCATAATTGACATAGCGACCTACCATGAAAATCCCGTCAATTGGTTCGGATTTATTTTCATTTCAGTTGTTAGTTCCCTTCTTGGAATATTGGTTGCTGGGTTTCGTCTTAATTATTGGAGGGAAACAAACGCAGAGTTGGTCACAGAAACAAAGCGTCGCATGGCGAGCGATCTTAAAAGAGGCGTGGCCGAGCAATGGTTGGAGTCTGTGGCCGAGGCAGTACCCGGTGTGTTTTTTGAACTCGAACTCGATAATGAACGCAAAGGCATAATACGGCACATAAGCCCCGGATGTTTTGAATTGTGGGGCATGCATGGGCACGAAATTGAACATGACATGGATAGTTTCCGTAAAATTTTCACACCAGAACACACGCAGGAGTTTCGAGATGCCATTTTTAGTTCCGAAACTACAGGAAAGGCTTGGACTGGACGGTGGAAGGCACGCACGCCACAAGGCGAGGAAAAATGGATCCATGTAAGCGGCCGCCCCCATTTGAATAAAATGGGTCTAACAACGTGGTATTGTATTGCATTGGATGTATCGAATGAGGTGCGCGCGGAACAAGAAGCTCGCCGGCAAACAGAAATTGCGCAACAGGCGGAGCGGCAAAAAAGTATCGGGCAACTGACGGGGGGCGTTGCGCATGATTTCAACAATATCCTTGCGATCATCATGGGCAACTTGGAGATAATGCTGGAGGATTTGCAGCAGGACGATTTGCGCGAAATGATCGAAAACTGCCTTGAAGCGACAGAGCGGGGCGGCGAACTTACGCAAAACATGTTGGCCTTTGCCCGCAAGGCGCCCCTTGATCCCACGGTACTTGATATCAACGATGTTACGCGCAGCGCGCGCAATTGGATTGGCCGCACGCTGCCGGAAAACATTGAGGTCGAAACCTCCTTGCTGGCGGGGCTTTGGCCCGTTGAGGCAGACAAAAGCACAACCATCAGCGCCCTGCTTAACCTCATTCTAAATGCGCGCGATGCGATGCCGGAAGGTGGAAAACTAACGATTGAAACCGCGAATGTGCGGATTGATCAAGACTACATAAGCGCTAAAGATCAAGACCTTCGACCTGGCCGCTATGTGATGCTGGCGGTGAGTGATACGGGGGTCGGCATTTCGAGCGCCACATTGGAGAATATTTTCGACCCGTTCTTTACGACGAAAGGTCCAGGCGAGGGGTCTGGCATGGGATTGCCAATGGTTCAGGGATTTATCAAGCAATCGGGTGGTTCAATTCAGGTCTATTCCGAACCCGGTGTCGGGACAACCTTCAAGCTCTATTTCCACGCATTAGGGTCGGATAGTGTCCGGCCAGAGAAGCCCAGAATTGAGATTTCTGCAGACCAAAAGGCGAAAGCACATATCCTTGTGGCGGAAGATGAAAAAGGGGTCCGCGATAATATTTGCGAATTGCTAGAACGGGAAGGCTTTCAGGTTACGGCCGCCGAAAATGGCGATGAGGCTTTTAAAATATTCGAGAACAAACCTACCTTCGACCTGCTCTTGACGGATATTGTCATGCCCGGAAACCTTCAGGGCACCACCCTCGCAAAAGCATTGCGCGGAGACTACCCCAATCTTGCGGTCGTTTTCATGACGGGCTATGCCAGCGAGGCCGCCGTCCACGGCAACGGGTTGCGCGCCGAAGATATTCGCCTGAGTAAACCCGTGCGCCGAAAAGATCTGGTGAAAGCCGTCACTGACTCCCTCAGTTTTGGCACCTCGAAACTTCAGTAACCCCACTCTCAAAACCCCTTTTGGGGTGCGGATCGTCACCGCTATGCGGCAATCTGCGCTTTGCTAAATCATCGCAGTCCACTTTAGTTTGGGAAAGCGGACTGCTTGAAGGGTTGAAAATTCGACTCTAGACTCGTTCCAAACTTGAAGCGGCTCGCGGCCTGCATCAACGGGAGAGTATGGCTTTTTTCGGGAAAGATATTCTTATGATCTCAAATCGCCTCAACGTCGTCCTTTTGGTAATCGCGCTTGTCGGCTTGCTTGCTGGTCTCGGACTTTTGGTGGCAGATTTCACCGAGCTGGCCACCTACACATGGACAGTTGGAGTGCTTCCGGTTCTTGCCGCCCTTGTCATCGAGATTGCCCGTAGTCTGCGAAAAGGCGAAGTTGGACTTGATATCGTTGCTGCGCTGTCAATGGCAGCGGCCCTTGTTTTTGGGGAGACTCTCGCCGCTGCCGTCGTGGCCTTGATGTATTCGGGTGGGACCTATCTCGAAAGTTTTGCCGAAGGACGGGCGCGGCGCGAGATGAGCAATCTGTTGTCGCGCGTGCCACGAACCGCAACACGGCATCGCAACGGCGCGTTGGACGAGGTGCCGCTGGACGATATCAAACCCAACGATTTGCTCCTGATCCGGCAGGGAGATATTGCCCCCGTCGATGGGACCTTAGAGAGCGATCGCGCGATGCTCGATCAATCCGCTTTGACGGGCGAAGCCATGCCTGTGCGTCTTGCGCGCGGCGACGATATCATGAGCGGTTCAACCAATTCCGGCGAGGCCTATGACTTGCGCGCGACTCTCCCCGCCGCACAGAGTACCTATGCTGGGATCGTTCGATTGGTCGAAGCCGCGCAGAAGTCCAAAGCGCCGATGGCACGTCTGGCAGACCGCTATTCGCTGTTTTTTCTGGTGGTGACTGTCGTGGTGGCAACTGCAGCATGGTGGTTCACGGGCGATCCAATCCGAGCAGTGGCTGTGCTGGTTGTGGCGACGCCCTGCCCGCTCATTTTGGCCGTACCTGTTGCCTTAGTGGCGGGATTGTCGCGCGCCGCTCATTACGGCGCCCTGATCAAGGGTGCCAAACCACTGGAAGCTTTGGCGGGCATTCAAACGCTGATCCTCGACAAAACAGGCACGCTCACGGATGGCCGCCCACAGATTGTGTCGATCCAAAGCCATGGCGCATTATCAGAAGACGAAATTCTCTATTTTGCGGCGGCTTTGGATCAAGGGTCCAAACACCCCATCGCGCAGGCAATCGTCGCCGCAGCGCAGGCGCGCGATATTGTTTTGCCGATCCCGCGGGATATCGTCGAGACACCCGGCGATGGTGTTCGCGGTACGGTTGACGGGCGGCCCGTTCTTGTTGGCGGGTTAAACTTTGTGATGGAGCAAGTGGGAGCATCAAGTTCTAGCGCGGCCCCTCAAGAACCGGGCGCTATCCTTGTGGCCCTTGCTGTGGACGGACAATTGGCGGGTCATTTGGTGATGGCCGATGCTTTGAGATCGGGCACTTCCGAGCTTTTGACAGGGCTTCGTCGGACGGGCATCAAACGTATCCTGCTCGCAACGGGCGACCGGCGCGCCGTTGCTGAAGCAGTAACCGAGGGGTTGGGCTTTGACGCGGTTTGCTCCGATTTGACGCCCGATCAAAAGGTTCGTCTGGTTTTGTCAGAGCGCGAAAACGGACCGGTGATGATGGTTGGTGACGGCGTGAACGACGCACCAGCTCTTGCGGCGGCGAACATTGGCGTGGCGATGGGGGTGCGCGGAACGGCGGCCTCCGCCGAGGCGGCAGACATGGTGCTTCTTGTTGACCGCCTGAGTCCCCTGCTTTCAGGAATCGAGGTGGCGCAGGGCGCGCGGCGGATTGCATTGGAAAGTGTGATTGCGGGGATTGGCCTTTCCTTTGCGGGGATGATCGCCGCGGCCTTTGGATACCTTTCGCCTGTGCAGGGCGCGTTGTTTCAGGAAGTAATTGACGTCGCGGTTATTCTGAACGCACTTCGTGCCTTGAGGATCAAACCACGAGAAACTACCTTGGCCGCAATTCAAGACGTTACGCGCCCCAAATCGTAAGAGCAAAAAGGCCAACCCAAATGAGCATTTCAAGACACGACGAAGAACATTTTGTGCATCGCATTGGCTGGCTCCGTGCCGCCGTCATGGGGGCGAATGACGGCCTTGTTTCAACGGCCAGCCTGATTATCGGGGTTGCAACGGCGGGGTCTGGCCACCCCGAAATTCTGATCGCGGGCTTCGCGGGCCTCGTCGCGGGTGCGATGTCTATGGCGGCGGGCGAGTATGTGTCTGTCAGTTCGCAATCAGATGCAGAGCAGGCTGACATCGCGCGGGAAGCCAAAGAGTTGGTGGAAGCACCCGAAGCCGAACTTGAAGAATTGGCCCGTATCTATGTCGAGCGTGGTTTGGATGAAGATTTGGCGCGCCAAGTTGCCATCCAACTCACCGAAAAAGACGCCCTTGGCGCGCATGTTCGGGACGAACTCGGTATTTCCGATATGGTTGCTGCGCGTCCTCTTCAAGCTGCAGTTGTGTCAGCGGTGACGTTCGCCATCGGTGCGGGTGCTCCCTTGATTGTCGCCGCATTAGTGCCAGTGTCTCAGGTGCCAATCGCTGTTGGACTTGCAACGCTTGTCGCTCTTGCGACGCTGGGTGGACTTGGCGCGTCCGTCGGAGGGGCTGGGATCGTGAAAGGCGCCTTGCGTGTGATCTTCTGGGGCACACTCGCCATGGTCGCAACTGCTGCTGCTGGATTGATTTTCGGCGTCGCTTTGTAGCGGTTCAGCTATCAATACACCCCACAAAATTTGGGCAGTACCACCCTTGGTGCTGCCCGATTACGTACTCAGGCCAAAAATTGCCCCCCTGTTAAGGCGGTGTCAGGCTCCCTATATAGATCCGACGAACACATCATTCCCATATCTATGTGCGAAAGGACAAGCTTGTGACCAAATTTGAGTTTCCCCGATTTCCAACGCGGCATGGCTATATGTCCGAAAAAATCCAAAGGGATTACATCACCTCCGCGATCACCAAAAAGGTGCTTCCGCCCGACGCACACAGACTTCCCCAGATCGTCTCGCTTACGGCAGCAAATGATGTCTCAAAGCCGGTTCAATTCTGGCAGTTGTATTCCGTGTTGGGGCAGGATCGGATCGTCAATATCGTTGCTGATTTTTACGAGCGTGTTTTTGCGGACGAAGCATGGTTTACCTCGGTTTTTGCCCGCGTTGGCGGCATTGACCACCACATAAATACTCAAGCGGCGATGTGGATTGATGTGATGGGCGGCGGCCCCTTCTATCACGGTGCGGAATTCCGGCTGAACTTTCATCACACGCATAATGCGATTCAACTAATGAATGACAAAGGGGCTGAGCGCTGGTCAAAACTGATGCTGGAGTCCCTCGACGCCTCGGCAAAACACATGACCGATGACCCAAGAGTTCGGCCAAGTATCAACACGTTCCTCACCCATTTTATGGGCAAATATGCACAGGAGTTTGCCTTTGAAAACCGCAGCGTATTTGGCGAGACAAACCCTCCGGTCAAGCGCAAGATCAATTTCCTGAAAATGACCACCGAGGCGATTAAGGAATTGAGCGAGACTGAACTTGTCGAAGCACTGGAGGAGCGTGGCGTCGATGTCTCAAAGTATCTTGGCAAAGACGATCTCGTGAACAAGGCGCTAATGCTTTAATCAACGCATATTTGGTTACTTTCGGGGGGCCTAACGCGCAAGTTCTGGGTGCGCAAAGGCCTCGGGGTAGGTCATCGGACGAAACGGCCCCAGCGGCACCACATTGTTCCATGACCGTCCAAAATATCCTTGGCGACAATGCACCAGCGCACTGCTGTCCGCGACACCTTGAAGTGCATAGACACGGCATAGCCAACGCCAAAGATGCGGGTAGTCCAAAATCATGGCCCCGTTCAACTTCATCCGCAGATAGTACACAGGGTCATGGCGAAAAAGGGTCGGGAACAGGCGCAGATCAGCTTCCGTAAAGGTTTCACCTGTCAGGTAGGGGCGATTGTCTGCTGCGAGGTGCTGCTCTAACACGCCCAGCGCCTCAAAATAGTTTTCGAAGGCCGTGGCGTAGACGTCTTGGCTCGAAGAGAAACCCGCCTTATAGGCCCCGTTGTTGATATTGACGTAGATTTGGTGGTTTAGACGGTCGATCTCATCACACAGGGGCGCGTTGTCCGTCGGGTACAAATCCGGACGGTCAGCATCGGACAGTGTACTGCCAAGTTTCCCCGCGTACCTATTGAGCATCCGTATAATCTCGGCACTTTCATTTGCCACAATGCGCTTGGTTTTCTTGTCGTAAAGGATCGGCACGCTGGTTTCTAACGCGCCCTCCGCTTCATAGATTTGCTTTACCAAACGAAACTGCCGTCCCGTTGCGGTTTCTGAAGTGCATTCAGGAAGCGGCGCGCCCGTGAGCGTTGCGATCCGTTGCGGATTAAACTCCCAAAGGCTGGCCGCGACGGGATCGTCCTCTAAGGTGCGGTTAGGAAAAGCCACGTCCATGGTGATGCTATTTTGGAGGCCAAGGACGTTTCGTGCGAGGGTCACGCGGTGGCACCATGGGCAATTGAGCGCGACGAAAAGGTGGTAGCGATTTGGCTCGGCGGGAAAGTCAGGATCCTCCTCCAGAACGCTTCGAAACCCACTTACCCCACGGACAAATTCACCCTTTAAGCGACGCGCAACAGCGTCTGACTGCGATTCCTCGACGGAAGTATTGTGGGAGGTGTCGCTGGAGGGGGTTTTGGGCGGTGCCATGTGGGAAACTCACAATCAAAAAGAACGGGACGGAGTAAATCCGTGTGACTTCATCCTAACTTCGCAGTCTCCAAATTGCTATGCCCCAAGCTGCACTCATCAACGGGCAAACTATAGATCACAGTCGCGCTACGCTCCCTGGGAATTCTTCCCGTCATACCGTCGCGAAATTTGCCGAACTTCTTGGTTTTACTTGTTGTCGCTGGCAATTTGCATCGCGTCGATCAGCTTTGTCCGTCAACTTATCGGCCTTGGCTGTCAGTTTGAACAGCGGTTCGTATTCCGCATCGTTCAAACCCGTCAGCGCGTCAGAGCAAATGTCAAAGGCTTCATTCCACTGAAGGATCATCGGCAGGGTTTTCTTTAGATCTTGCGTTTGAGAAGGTAGACCCCATATCCCGCCAACCGGCCTCCCGAGGTTAGGATCATAAACAAAGTCCGGTGCAGAAATCCCAGACCCTTCAAAGAAGGTTGGCACCACGTCAATCGCGTGGATGAACTGTTCGCGCATGCCACCTAATTTGGGGTACTTAAAGGACTGCCCTTGGTGCTGGTTCCGTTGTGGTCTTTGCCAAACCATGATCTGGAACAGCTGTTGGTAAAGCGAAGGACGTAGGGCGCATCCTTGGACGGGCCCTACTGTAGTCTGGCGATTTAGCTCGATAAAACTGCCTCAAATATGCGCCACATTGAGTGCTCGACAAAGTTCCATTTCGGCAAAAAATTAGGGCCACTCAGCGCATTCTGCTGAACATTTAATCGAAAAAAGTATATCCAAACGCCGGAAATACACGCAGCATTGCTATGACTGGGTAAGTTGCGCTAACCTAAAAGCATGACATCAAAAAGCCCTTGCTTCAACGAAATGCATTCGAACGCCACTGCGCGTAGCCCTTACAGCACATATGATAAATGGTTCAAAGACCAAGACGCAGATGGCCTGATGACAAAATCTCAAGAGGCGGAAGCTTTCTTTCGCCGTGCGGGGATCACCTTCAATGTTTACGGTCAATCCGACGCAGAAGAACGCTTGATCCCGTTTGATTTGGTCCCGCGAATTTTGGACAATAAAGAATGGTCCAAACTTTCAAAAGGCATTGAACAACGCGTCTTTGCGATCAATGCCTTCCTGCATGACATCTATAATCGGCAAGAAATTCTGCGGGCGGGGATCATCCCGACCGAACTGATCGCCCAAAACGATGCGTTCCTCCCCCAGATGATGGATTTCAGTCCTCCAGGGGATGTTTACACACATATTACCGGCACCGATATTGTACGCACGGGCGAAGATGATTTCTTTGTTCTGGAAGACAATGCGCGCACACCGTCTGGTGTCAGCTATATGCTGGAAAACCGCGAGACGATGTTGCAGATGTTCCCCGAGCTTTTCAGCACGATCAAAGTTCAGCAGGTCAGCGACTATCCCAAGAACCTGCGCCGCGCGCTCGAAGCCTCCGCTCCCGCCACCTGTTCAGGCAGGCCTTGCGTTGTGGTCCTCACACCCGGAATGCATAACTCAGCCTATTACGAGCATAGTTTCCTTGCGGACCAAATGGGCGTTGAGCTGGTTGAGGGCCATGATTTGCGGGTTGTCGACGGGCATATCGCCATGCGCACGACGCGTGGCTATAAAGTGATCGATGTGATTTATCGCCGTGTGGATGACGAATATCTCGATCCGCTGACCTTCAATCCGAATTCCATGCTCGGGGTTCCGGGCATCATGGATATCTACCGCGCAGGAAATATTACAATCGCAAACGCACCCGGAACTGGGGTGGCGGATGACAAGGCGATATACAGCTACATGCCTCATATTATTGAGTTCTATACGGGCGAGCGCGCGATTTTGAAGAACGTACTAACCCACCGATGCTCAGAGCCAGATACCTTGAAATATGTTCTGGAGAACCTTGTCGATTTGGTCGTCAAAGAGGTTCATGGCTCTGGGGGGTACGGAATGCTGGTCGGCCCCGCCGCGAGCAAACAAGAGCTGGCTGATTTCGCAGAGAAGCTAAAAGCGCGCCCCGCCAATTATATCGCCCAGCCAACTTTGGCACTCTCGACTGTGCCCATCTTCACCGATTCAGGCCTCGCACCGCGCCACGTAGACCTGCGGCCCTTTGCCTTGATGTCCCCCAAGGGCGTGAGCATCACGGCCGGCGGTTTAACCCGCGTGGCCCTTCAAGAAGGCTCGTTGGTTGTGAATTCTTCACAAGGTGGCGGCACCAAAGACACATGGGTATTGGAAGACTAGATGTTAGGAAAAACCGCAGGTGGTCTCTATTGGATGTTCCGCTATTTGGAGCGCGCGGAGAATACAGCGCGCCTCATCGAAGCTGGATTCCGAATTGCCCTTACACGTTCAAATGATGCGGAGTCCGAGTGGAAATCCATCATTGTCAGCTCAGCAAATCAAGCGGCCTATGAAGCGCTCCATGATGGCTATGACAGCGCGCGCGTTACCGATTTTTTACTGCGCGAGGCGACGAATTCCAGTTCCGTCTTGTCGGCAATCAAATCCGCAAGGGACAATGCCCGCCTAACACGTACGGCCTTAACATCTGAGGTTTGGTTCGCAGTCAACGATACTTGGATGCTACTTGCCAAGCTCTTAAAAGACCCAATCCCCGTCACTCAATTGTCCGGCGTTTTAGCTACTATTCGCCAGCAATCTGGACTGGTGCGCGGCGCCCTTTACGGTACCATGTTACGCAATGATATCTATAACTTTTGCCGCTTGGGTACTGCAATTGAGCGTATCGACGCGACAGCGCGGCTCATTGACGTGAAATACTATTCCTTGCTGCCCTCGCCTTCCTTTGTCGGTAGTAGAATGGACAATGTGCAATGGGAAACGATTTTACGCTCCGTGTCGGCGCACCGGTCTTTTCGCTGGGCAATAGACGATGATTTTACAGCCCCTGCGATTGCCAGCTTTTTGATCCTAGATCCCCGAATGCCACGCTCGCTCGCGTTCTGTGCGGGTGAACTCGTTGAAAACCTCAACGACCTTGGCGATGAATATAACAGTCGCTGCGTGGCCCACGATTTGGCGGATGCCTTGCTTGCAAAAACAACAAAACGCGACATTTCTTCCATTTTCGACGAAGGGCTGCACGTTTTTGTCGGGAATATAATCAAAGATACATCTATACTCGCCCAGCAAATCGAAATCGATTACCGGTTCAGTGGATAAATGAAAATTAAAATCGCCCATAAAACGGAATATGTATACAGCACACCCGTGGTCTACGCGCTCCAAAAAGTGCGTTTGCGGCCGCTCAATTCAAGCCTGCAAGACGTTCTAAATTGGGACATCACCGTTACGGGTGGCAAGCACGAGACGCAGTATTTGGATCATTACCAGAACCACGTCGATTTGTTCAGTATCGAACCGGGGGCTCAGACGCTATCTATTCGCGCCGAGGGCACTGTCCTGACCAAGCCCGAAAACGGCGTTTTGGGCATGGTTTATGGCCGTGCGCCCTTGTGGCATTTCAAGCAACCCACACCCCAAACCACCCCTGGGGAAGCCATTCGCGCCATGTCGCAGGTTGTCAGCAATAATGCTTCACAGCTCAATGGCTTGCACGAACTTTCGCACGCAATTTTGGCGGCTGTCCCCTATCAATTTGGCGTCACACAAACAAATACTACAGCAGAAGCCGCGCTAACAGGCGGGCGCGGTGTGTGCCAAGATCACGCGCAAATTTTCATTGCGGCCGCTCGGGTCGCGGGCATTCCCGCTCGCTACGTCAGTGGCTATTTGATGATGAACGACATTGTTGACCAAGACGCCACCCATGCTTGGGCGGAAGCCCATGTCGATGGATTAGGCTGGGTTGGTTTTGATATTTCGAACGGGATATCACCTGATGAACGCTATGTGCGTATTGCCACCGGCCGCGACGCGCGCGACGCCGCGCCCGTTGAAGGGTTACGGCAGGGTGCCGCCGATGAAACATTGATTGTATCTTTACAAGTCCAGCAATAGAGAGAGTGCTTAAACTCTCCTAAGGTGGAAAAGATGACATATTGCGTTGGTATGCGGCTGGAAAAAGGTCTCGTGTTCATGTCGGACACCCGTACCAGCGCGGGCTTGGACAATTTTGCTGTTAGCAAAAAGATGTTTACGTGGAACGTCCCGGGTGAGCGCTGCATTACCATCATGACTGCGGGCAATCTTGCGACGACTCAATCCTTGATTAGCTTGCTTGAAGAACGTTCAAAAACCGTTGAGGACCGTGACCCGAGCATCCTGCGGCAAGAAACGATGTTTCAGGTCGCGCGGCTTGTGGGCGCCACCTTGAAAGAGGTCATTGCAGATAGTTCTCCGGCGGGCCAAACCTCAGACGACCAATTTGGTGCATCGATTATTCTCGGCGGCCAAATCGGCGACGGCCAACCCACAATCTTTATGATCTACCCCGCAGGTAATTTTATCGAAATAACAGACGACACGCCGTTTTTTCAGATTGGCGAAACCAAATACGGTAAACCCATTCTGGTGCGCGCTTTTGATCCCAAAATGAGCTTCGAGGATTGCGTAAAACTCCTTTTGGTTTCCTTTGATTCCACCATCCAATCCAACCTATCCGTGGGATTGCCGCTGGACCTTCAGATTTACGAAACGGGTTCTTTTGATGGCAGCCGCCAAAAGCGGATCGATAGTGAGGATTTGGTGTATCAGGCTATTTCAACTGGCTGGGGTGACGCGCTCAAGGACGCTTTTCATTTATTGCCTAGCTACAAAGTATAGCTCGCTTCGCAATTAACCTTCTTCTGCCAATCACTTAGTTGACCCCGTTTTTTTCAGAACCCATGCTAAATAACGGCCCAGCAAGCTATACTTGCTGGGCCCATTGGGATAGTTTTTCCAAACCAATTGCATGTGCCCATTAAAGAAAACGATTTAGAATTCCGGAGAGTTACAATGAAACCGCTTATCCTTACATCTGCCAATGGCACACCCGCATCGAAATACTCCTTTGGAACAATGCAATTCGGCGGCAAAGCGGACAAGAAAGAGAGTCAGAAATTATTTGAAGCAAGTCGGGACGCTGGCTTGAATTTCTTTGATACGGCCTATGGTTATACGGACGGTTTGTCCGAGACATATTTAGGTGAATTTACAGCCAAGGAACGCGACAACCTTGTTGTTGCCACCAAATGCGCTCCTGTAGCAGGGGCCGCCTCTACTTACATCCGCACCCAGCTGGACGAAAGCCGCAAACGTTTAAAGACGGATGTGATCGATGTTTTATATCTACACAAATGGGACGATAGCACCTCTCTAGAGGAAACATTTTCAACGCTTGCTGAGCTTCAGGAGCAAGGCTTGTTTCGCTATCTGGGGGTTTCGAATTTTTCTGCGTGGCAAACAATGAAAGCGGCCAATATCGCTGAAAAACACGGGGTTCGCATCGATATACTTGAGCCGATGTACAACCTAGTGAAACGACAGGTCGAAGTAGAAATCCTGCCCATGGCGTCCAGCGAAGGCTTTAATGTTGCCCCATACTCGCCCCTTGGTGGTGGATTGCTCACGGGTAAATATTCCAATGGATTGGGTGGACGACTTGCCGAAAACAAAACGTATAACGCGCGATATAATAATGACTGGATGCACGAGACAGCACGCAAACTCTCCGAAATCGCGGGTAAAATAGACGTCTCTGCGGCGACTCTTGCCGTTGCTTGGGTTGCACGCAATCCCGCCATCACCCATCCGATCATCAGCGCCCGTTCTGTCGAACAACTGGCCCCCTCCCTTGACGCAATCACCTATGAGTTGTCAGACGAATTGTACGGCGAAATCAGTGCCGCCACTCGCGCACCTGCTCCCGCCACAGACCGCTCAGAGGATTCTTAGACGAGCCCAAAACTTATCCGAAAACACCTTGTTGGTAAGGCCACTAACCGCAGTTTTATTTGCTTGCGCCATCACCTCAGAAAACTTGGCAAAACAGGCCATTGCGACGTGGCCGTACAAAAAGAAAATAGACTTAGAGCATGAAAATTTCCGTGGTTACAGCCGTCTACAATCGGCGACTTTCAATTGAACAGGCGGTTCAAAGCGTTCAGGACCAGTCATTTGAAAACTATGAACACGTGATCCAAGACGGCGGCTCTATGGATGGCACATTAGAGATAATTGACGCCATTTCAGACAGTCGAACCCGTCTAGAAAGCGGCCCAGATACGGGAATATACGATGCCATCAATCGGGGCATCGCGCGCAGTACTGGGGACGTCATCGGGCTCATGCATTCGGACGACGTTTTTGCCCACAACAACGTTCTGTCATCCGTGGCCGGCGCATTTGAGGACCCTGAAATTGACGGGGTTTATGGCGACTTACACTATGTATCAAAATCCGACCCCAGCAAAATAATTCGAAATTGGGTTTCCGGTGAGTATCATCCATCCAAATTACGCACGGGCTGGATGCCGCCACACCCGACCCTCTATTTACGTCGTGAGGTTTTCGATAAATGGGGGCTGTATGATACGAGTTTTCAAATAGCGGCCGATTACGACGCAATGCTACGCTACCTCGTAAAAGGCCAAATAAACCTCTCCTACGTTCCAGAAGTATTCGTGAAAATGCGCCTAGGGGGTGAAAGCAACAAATCGCTTGGGCGTGTCGTTCAAAAAAGTAGAGAAGATTATCGCGCGATAAAGCGTAATGGCGTTGGGGGACTTGGAACTCTGATACGGAAAAATACGCGCAAAATTCGGCAACTCTTTTGACGCAATTTGGCTTTCGTCTCCCGAGTGTTTTTTACACCTGCGCCTCCACTGAGATCATACTGCTTGCATGCATTTCATCTTGGACCCAAGTATCTTTCACACGGCAGAACGCGGGGGTGTCAGAAAGTTGAAAATTCTGGTACGAAAATCAACAACTGAATAGCACTGTATTTTGAGGCATTAAAACATGACGAAACGCGCTTTGATCACTGGCGTTACCGGCCAAGACGGCTCTTACTTGGCTGAATTACTTTTGGAAAAAGGCTATGAAGTACACGGCATCAAGCGACGTGCGTCTTCCTTTAATACACAGCGCCTCGACCATATTTATGAAGATCCACATCAAAGCCACGCGAGATTCAAGCTCCATTACGGGGATCTTTCGGACAGCTCAAACCTGACGCGGATACTGCAGGATGTGAATCCGGACGAGGTTTATAATCTTGGTGCACAATCGCATGTTGCCGTGAGTTTTGAGGCCCCCGAGTATACGGCGGATGTGGATGCCTTGGGCGCATTGCGTTTGCTAGAAGCCATCCGCTTCCTCAAATTAGAAAACAAAGCGCGGTTTTATCAAGCGTCGACGTCGGAGCTTTATGGGCTGGTTCAAGAAACCCCGCAAACCGAAAAGACGCCTTTCCACCCCCGCTCTCCTTATGCGGTCGCGAAAATGTATGCCTATTGGATCACCGTGAATTACCGCGAGGCCTATGGCATATATGCGTGCAACGGCATTCTGTTCAATCACGAGAGTCCCCGTCGCGGCGAGACATTTGTGACCCGTAAGATCACCCGTGGCCTAGCGAATATCGCTTTAGGGCAAGAGGCATGCCTCTATATGGGTAACATTGATGCGTTGCGCGATTGGGGACACGCCAAAGATTATGTGCGGATGCAGTGGATGATGCTGCAGCAGGATAAGCCCGAAGATTACGTTATCGCGACGGGCGTCCAACATTCTGTTCGACAGTTCATCACGTGGTCTGCTGCCGAATTGGGGATCACCTTGCGCTTTGAGGGCGAAGGGCTGGCGGAAGTTGCGATTGTGGAGAAAATTGACGGCGACAAGGCGGCGGCGCTTAACGTTGGAGATGTCATAATGCGGATTGATCCACGCTATTTCCGCCCCGCTGAAGTCGAAAGCCTTTTAGGCGATCCGTCAAAAGCCAAGAAGGACCTTGGCTGGGTACCCGAGATTACAGTGCAGGAAATGTGCGCCGAAATGGTGGCGGAAGATTACAAAACCGCACGGCGTCATTCGCTCTTGAAGCAACATGGCATGGACCTTCCCATTGCGACCGAAAGTTAAGCCATGAAGATTTATCTCGCTGGACATCGCGGCATGGTGGGCGGTGCAATTCTGCGCCAGTTGGAAGCTCGCAAGCAGGCAGGCGCCGATTTGACGCTTGTGACCCGCACCAGCGCCGATTTGGATCTGACCAATCAAAATGCGGTACGGGACTTCATGATGCAGGAACGGCCTGATCAAGTGATTTTGGCGGCCGCAAAGGTGGGAGGTATTATTGCCAATAACACCTACCCTGCCCCCTTTATTTATGAAAACCTCATGATCGAATGCAACGTCATTCATCAGGCCTTTGAAGCGGGCGTTACCAAACTTCTTCAGTTGGGATCGAGTTGTATTTACCCAAAGCTGGCCCCGCAACCGATGCGCGAAGACGCCCTCCTCACGGGAACACTGGAGCCAACCAACGAGCCCTATGCCATTGCAAAAATCGCAGGCATTAAGCTGTGTGAAAGCTATAATCGGCAGCATGGCGTCGATTATCGCTCTGTCATGCCGACCAATCTTTATGGCCCCGGAGATAATTTCCACCCAGAAAATTCGCACGTGGTTCCGGCCCTTATGCGTCGCTTGCATGTCGCGGCACAGGACGGTGCAGACGAAGTTGTTATTTGGGGTACAGGAACACCAATGCGCGAGTTTTTGCACGTGGATGATATGGCCGAAGCCTCGCTTTTCGTGATGGATTTGAATGAGGAAGTTTACAAGCGCGAAACCCAAGAAATGCTCAGCCACATCAACGTGGGGTCTGGAACCGACGTCACTATCAAAGAGCTCGCAGAAACGATTGCAAAGGTTGTGGGTTTCGAAGGTGCGTTGCGGTTTGACACGACAAAACCGGATGGTGCGCCCCGTAAACTGATGGACGTCAGTCGATTGCAGCGCCTAGGTTGGTCTTACAAAATTCCGTTGGACCTCGGGGTTCAAGACACATACCAATTGTTTTTAAAGCAGCGCGATAGTGATTTGCGCGCAAAATAAATTATGAAAAGGCCAAACATCATGATTACACCTGTCCTACTTTGTGGTGGTTCTGGAACACGTCTTTGGCCTCTGTCACGCAAGAGTTACCCCAAGCAATTTGTCCCATTGCTGGGTGACAAAACGCTTTTTCAAGCGTCTGCTGAACGCCTATCGGGTACAGATTTTACCGCGCCCCTCATCCTCACCAACTCGGATTTTCGGTTCATTGTAACCGAGCAACTGGCCGAAATGGGGATGGATCCGGGCGCTATTCTAATTGAACCGGAAGGAAAAAACACCGCACCTGCCGTTTTGGCCGCTGCCATGTGGCTTGAGAAAACGGATCCAAATGGCTTGATGCTTGTGGCGCCGTCGGACCATGTTGTTCCCGACACCGATGCGTTTCGGGAAGCGGTTCAGGCGGGTCTCGCAGCGGCAGAAAATGGCCAGTTGGTTACGTTTGGGATCAAACCCACGCATGGCGAAACAGGATATGGCTATCTTGAATTGAGCGAAAAACCGGGGAACTTTGAACTCACGACGATGCCTTTGACACGTTTTGTCGAAAAACCCGATCAAGCTCGGGCGGACGAGATGGTCGACGCTGGGAATTTCCTCTGGAACGCGGGGATTTTTCTATTTTCCGTTCGCGCAATTTTGGAGGCGTTTAAAGCGCACGCTCCCACACTCATGACACCCGTCCAAGCGGCGGTTGATTTAGGGAAGCCCGACCTCGGGTTTCTGCGCCTTGATCCCGAGGCTTGGGCTCGTGTTGAGGATATTTCAATCGATTACGCCGTCATGGAACGCGCGCCAAATTTGTCGGTCGTTCCCTTTGCCAAAGGTTGGTCAGACCTAGGGGGCTGGGACGCCGTGTTGCGCGAATCCGTACGCGATGAACGCGGTGTTGCCACCTCAGGTCCCGCGATTGCATTGGATTGCGACGACACGCTCCTACGCTCTGAGGACGACGGCCTAGAAGTTGTGGGCATCGGCCTGCGCAATATTATCGCGATTGCGATGCCCGACGCTGTTTTGATCGCAGACTCACGCCGCGCACAGGATGTAAAGCTGGCCGTCGCCGCGCTAAAGTCTAAGAAGGCCCGTCAAGCAACGGCCTTTCCCAAGGATCATCGGCCTTGGGGCTGGTTTGAAAGCTTGGTCATTGGCGACCGCTTCCAAGTCAAACGTATTGTCGTCCATCCGGGTGCGGCGCTCTCGCTGCAAAGCCATCATCATCGTTCCGAACATTGGATTGTTGTTGAAGGAACGGCCAAGGTCACCGTGAATGAGGATGTCAAACTTATCAGCGAAAACCAGTCGGTTTATATTCCCCTTGGCGCCGTGCACCGCATGGAAAACCCCGGCAAAGTTCCGATGGTTCTGATTGAAGTTCAAACAGGCACGTATTTGGGCGAGGACGATATTATCCGCTATGAAGACGTTTACGCGCGGTCATAACTTGTTAAATCAATGTGACTCGGCAGCACCATAATTGAGCCAAGTTTCGAATTTACCCGTTTTGATATGCTCCTTTGACCGTTTTGACCTATGAAAGCCTTAACGGCACACAAGTCAAAAAAGCGAGCAAATAAAAGTGTTGAAACGGGGCCTAATCACGAGTTGTGTCACAGCTTTAGCGTTTCAAGCGAACGCTCAAGACGGTGTTGCGCCGACATATAACCTTTATGGCACTACTGGACTCATTGATATGCCGTCGGCGCAGAGTGCCGCCGATGGCGAACTTGCTTTCGCATTTTCCAAGATCGGGCACCAGCAGCGCAACACGCTTACTTTCCAAATAACGCCGCGATTTTCGGGAAGTTTTAGGTACACCGTCACAAAAGATGACGGCTTCAGTGACGGCGACAACATCGGAATAAACTTCGACCGTAGCTTTGATCTTCAGTACCGTTTTGTCGATGAAGGCAAGTATCGACCCGCGATTTCCGTTGGATTTAGAGACATCCTTGGCACGGGCCAATACGGAAGCGAATATTTTGTCGCCACGAAAAACGTCCTTCCAACTGTGCGCGTCACAGGTGGAATTGGCTGGGGTAGAATGGGAACCTACAACGGATTTACGAACCCATTGGCAATTTTTGGAGATAGCTTCAAAACACGACCAAGTGGTTACGACGAACAAGGCGGCGAATTCAATTCGGGGCAATGGTTCAAAGGAAACGCTGCCTTTTTTGGCGGAGTCGAGTGGCGCGCTAACGAAAAATTATCGTTGAAAGCAGAATACTCCTCCGATGCCTATACTGGCTTTTACGGCGAACGCAGCGGAATTGAACACAAGTCGCCCTTCAATTTTGGCCTCGACTATAAAGTAACAGAAAACGCCCATCTTGCAGCCTATTATGCCTATGGGTCCACATTCGCATTACAATTCAACTACGCTGTTAACCCTAAAAACCCACCCGCCCCCAGCGGCTATGATAACGCGCCAACGCCCGTCCTTGTGCGCCCTTCTCGCGCAACCAACCCAGAAGCATGGACTACTGGCTGGATCAGCAACCCCGAGACCCCAAACGCCCTTGAGGCGAATATGAAAAGAGCTTTGGGCACGGAAGGCTTAGAGTTAGAGGGGTTCAAATACACAAAAACCAGTATCGTTATTCACTATCGAAATAACACATATTGGACAGAGGCGCAGGCCATCGGTCGCGCGGCCCGTGCGGCCACGCGCGGGTTGCCCAACTCCGTAGAAACGCTGACCTTGGTGCCCGTGGTCAATGGCATGGCAACAACTGCCGTGACCCTAAACCGTACTGATATGGAAAACTTGGAGAACGTACCTGACGCATCGTGGAAAAGCTACGTGCGCGCCAATATTCAGGATGCTGCGTTACTTAATAATGACGGGTTACGGGATATTGAAGATGCCTATCCAAATTTAACTTGGGGACTAGGTCCCTATATGGATATAGGGCTTTTTGATCCGTCGGCCCCTTTCCGTATGGAAATTGGTGCCGAACTCAGCGGAACGTATGAGCCAAGTCCAGGGGTTCTACTTTCAGGCGCCCTTCGCAAAAGAGTGGTCGGAAACCTTGACGATGCCGATCGCCTATCAGACTCCACTTTACCGCACGTCCGGTCTGACTATGGCCTTTATGACAAGTACGGCGATCCAGGGATCACATATTTGACGGCGGAGTACTTTCGTCGCCCAGGGCCAAGCTTGTATACTCGGGTTTCAGCGGGTTTATTAGAAGAAATGTTTGCGGGCGTATCTGGCGAAATCTTGTGGAAACCCACCGACAGCCGCCTCGCAATGGGCCTTGAAATGAACTACACGTATCAACGCAACTATGACCAACTATTTGGAATGCTTGATTATTCCGTAGCAACAGGGCATGCCTCCGCCTATTACACTTTTGCGAACGGTTTTTACGGACAGGTTGATGTCGGTCGCTATTTGGCGGGGGATGTGGGGGGGACGTTTTCGGTTGCTCGAGAATTCAACAACGGTTGGAAAATTGGCGCATATGCAACCCTTACGGACGTATCTTCAGAGGACTTTGGCGAAGGGTCGTTTGACAAGGGCATTACCCTTGAAATCCCCCTGTTCTGGGCTCTTGGTAGGCCCAATAAAACTAGTCAGGAAATCGTAATTCAGCCAATTTCCCGTGATGGGGGCGCACGCTTGAATTTGAACAACAGGTTGTTTGGTTTGGTTTCCAACCAAAGTGAACCGTATCTGAGTTCGCAATGGGCGAGGTTCTGGAGATGAGAATTTTTCCAAAAACCGTAATGGTATTGGTCTTTTTTTCCTTGCTTCAAGGGTGCGGAAATGACGGGCAAAAGGACTTCTATAAGGGTTTATGGGAGGGTGCAAAAGCGACCCTTCCGAGCGAAAAAAGCGAGGCTGAGGCCACTGAAAAGGCTGCAATAGCAATCGTCGAAAAGTCCAACATCGACGAACCACTCATTTTGGCAACGACCGGCGAGAATCGCACGCTGCTGATCCCCGTGAGTAAAAATGGAGATTACGAGCAATGGCACGCGCCGGGAAAGCTTGGATTTACGTTTAAGGACGGTGTGTTAACGGCAACGCGAGGACTTGGCGGCGACCTTATGGATGCTGATGTAGAAGAGAGTATTGCCCGCATTAAGACCAAAAGTTCACAGCCCGCCACGCGTGTCCACAGATATCTGAGCGGCGTAAATACAATTATCATCCGAAGCTTTGTTTGCATCATAGCGCAGGAAGATATTGAAAACACTGTTGTTTTTGGAAAAAAACGTTCCCTGTCTCGCGTAAGTGAAATTTGCACTAATTCTGATACGACCATTGAAAACCTTTATTGGGTCGATCCGAGCGATGGATTCATTTGGAAGACCGAACAATGGATTAGCACTCATGTCGGGGTTTTTACGTTTGAACGAGCGCAGCAATAGTGGATCGGTTTGAGTGCAATGAAGCTTGCAAAACTAGTTACTATATGATTAATTCCCCTAAACAATTGTGTACGATTATCGTAAAAGTATTTGGAGAGACCTTAATGCAGAAATTTTTAACTTTGGCGGCAATCGCTGCATTGAGCCTGAGCACTGTCGCTCCAGTATATGCTCAAGATTCTGTCCCCGCCTTTGATGAAGTGAACAAAGAAGACGATGACGATAAAGCTGCGCTTCTTATTGCGGGTGGTGTGGCAGCTGCGTTGTTGCTTCTTGTGAGTTCCGGTAGCTCAACCAGCGGTACCTAATAAGTTATAAGCTATTTTGCCTTTTGGCGAACAAAAGCGGTCCTGCAACAGGTCCGCTTTTTTTTGCGCTTTGGGGGGATTGATCTGGGGAATTCCTGCAAAGTGCCTTATCAGTATTCAAAGAATTATTTAGGCAGGTGGGCCGATGAAGGCACTATATTTGGTCGCATTAATCGGGCTTAGCGCCTGTGGTGCAGTTTATTATGCTCCGTCGGTTTCCGAAGGACAGGCAGCAAGTGGTGCAAAAGTGCGCCTTATCCCGATCACTCCAGAAACTGTTTTAGTTGCAAATCGGTCTTCTTATTCGCCCAAGTCGCTACCGTCTGAATTTTTTCAAACGGCAGGTGGCGGTAGTGGATTACGCGGGGGTGGCGCGGTTCCAGAGCCTGTGTTTCAACAACAGGAACGCCCAGCATCTTTGGAAACACGCATTCCACCAAATGTTCCCCACGAGCCATACAAAATAGGTATCGAAGACGAGTTATTGCTCGCGACACCCCAAGCGGGGTCCTCCATTGAAGAGCTCTCGGGGTTGCTGGCCGCACAAAACAGTCGGCAAGGATATAAGGTACAAGACGATGGTGCGATTTCGATCCCTGACGTCGGGCGGGTGCAACTCGCGGGACTTACCCTTGAAGAAGCCGAGAACGAAATCTTCAACAAGCTCGTCGAAGCTCAAATTAACCCCGGATTTAGCCTTGAGATCGCGGGCTTCAATTCGCAAAAGGTTTCAATCGGCGGGGCCGTCAACAACCCAACCGTCGTGCCGATCAGCCTATCCCGCCTGAAACTGAATGACGCCCTTTCCGCTGCCGGCGGTGTTTCCCTCACCGATTTGGACTTTGCCGCCATTCGCTTGTTCCGTGATGGCACGCTCTACCAAATCCCTGTCAAAGAACTTTACTCGCGACGCGATTTGCAAAACATCCAGCTTCTTGACGGCGACAGCCTATTTGTAGATTCTGACTTTGAACTCGATAAAGCGCAGGCCTATTTTTCCGAACAAATTCAGTTGGCGCAGTATCGTCAATCGTCTCGCAATCAAGCCCTTGCCGAACTCAATGCAGAAGTTGGACTTCGCCGTGCTGACCTTGGCGAGCGTCGCGAAAATTTCCAAAGCAGGCTGTCCTTTGACGCTGTTGACCGGGACTACGCCTACATAACGGGTGAAGTTAAGAAACAGGCCCGCTTTCCACTGGCCTTTGAACGCAAATCAACTCTTGCTGATGCTCTTTACAGTGAAGGTGGTTTTGACGCTCGAACTGGTGATCCCACCCAAATATATATCCTGCGCGGATCTCTGAATCCCGCCGAATTCTCTGGAGTAACAGCGTGGCATCTTGATGCACGCAATGCAGCCAACTTCCTTTTGGCAACCCGCCTTGAATTGCGTCCAAACGACGTTATTTTCATCGCGGCACAGCCCGTAACGTCTTGGAATCGCGTGTTGACGCAGCTATCACCCAATCTAGTGGCATCGTCTGTTGCTGGGGTTGTCAACTAGGCCCGATGGCCCAAATTAGGCAATATGATTTTGTGCTCTATGCTATCAAGTTGCAATGGGGCTCTCTGAAAAAGAGAGCCCCATTGCAACTCATATACCTGTTCGAAATCAGGGTTTCAGATCACTAATTGCTATAGTAATTTTTGCCGTATTTTGCATATGCACCATATTGGCCGCCATATCCGTAACGTTTCATTCCCTGAGGATTGATCTGACTGAGGACCAGCCCAGTCACAGGCGCATTTACGGATTCAAAAAGACGCAAGCCTTCGATGACTTGGGATTTCGAAGTAGAGTCCCATTTGACGGAATATAGAATGGCATCCGCAGACTGAGCGATGACACGTGCATCAGGCACAACCAAAACCGGCGGCGTATCGATAACAATAATGTCGTAAATCTCACGAGCTTCTGCGAGAACTCTTGCAAAGCTTTCTGAAGCAAAGATGTCTGCGGCGTTTGTAGCAGCTTTTTCTCCGACAAGAATGTCCGCGCCAAGTTGGTCGTGATGGGTAACCACATCCGAGAGCTTGAACACTCCGGAAATGACCGAAAGAATGCCGCGTTCCTCGCGAATATCGAAGTATTGGTTGAAGACCCGACGCCGCATATCCCCTTCAATCAAAAGGACTTTCTTGCCCAGACCTGAGAAGTTTTGAGCCAAAGCAATTGATTGCGTGGTTTTCCCCTCCCCAGGTATGGACGAAGTTGAAAGGATGATTTGAGGCGGTTTATCAACATTCGACAGAAGGACGGAGGTGCGCAAATTTCGTACGGCTTCGGCAGCGGCGGACGCTGGCTTTGAAACCAAATATTCCAAAACCACCTTGCGCTTACGACCCGGAATGATCGGAATCTGACCCATCACGGTATATCCGGTGGATGCTTCGAGTTCTTCCGCAGAACGGAAATTGTTATGGCGGAATTCCCTCAGAAAAATCAAAGCCACTCCAAAAAGAAAGCCGACAATTCCGTACATCGCCATAATCCGCGATTTTCGAGGCGCCGAGGGGGCTTTTGGAACAACAGCAAGCGACAGCACCCTGCTGTCTGCTTGTTGAATTCCCTGCTGAACTGCGGTTTCTTTTAGACGACCGAGAAAATATTCGTAGATAAGCCTGCTGGCCTCTGCTTCGCGTTGCAGTTGCTGCAATTTCACAAGGTCTTGAGACTGTTGCCCAATTTCCTTCTCCAACTCGTCCATAGATTTGCGAAGTGCGGCCTCTTGGGTGGAAGATCGCGTCACGTCTATTTTTCCACGCGCAATCTCTCGCTCGAACTGTGTGTCGAAAACTTCAGTTTTGATCGAACCCTTTTCGACGAGATCAAAAGTGCGTTTTAAAGAACTCTCTCCTGCAACATCCACCATATGCGCGCGATCGCCTGTCTCGAATGCTGCTTCAAGCGCGGAATACCGCGCCGTTGCAAGCTTGCTGGCAGTCACCGCGCCACTTAGTCGTTCTCGGAGATCTTTTACTTGTCGGTTTAGGCCCTCCAGAGCGGCGGGACTCACAAGAGTAGTCCCAACACTGAATGTTTTTACCGCAGCTTCTGCATTCTCAAGCGCAATTTGGAGCTCAGAGACACGTCCAGACAACCAAGCTGTCGCTTGCTCAGTGGCCTCAAACTTAACGTCTAGCTGGTTGAGAATGTAAACGTCAGCGAGTGTATTCGCGATGAGTGCGGATTTTTTGGGATCCGTTGTTGTGGCCGTGATTTCATAGACATAGGTCGCCTCGACCATTGCTACCGATATTTTGGCCAACACGTTGGAAACGGTTGAATCTAGGATCTCGTCTGGCGTAGGCTCTATTCTTGGGGGTGTTTCGCCAAAAATTAACACCTTTAAAGCATTTCTAGCATTGGGTATTATCGACCATACACTAAATTTAACCGGGTCTGAAGGAGTGGCCGCTTTAGAGGGCATTTGCCTGTTGAACTCAGAATCTTGGAGCAGGTCAAGGCGCACCACCAGTTTTCTTATCAACTCCCGAGATTGCAAAACTTCAATCTCAGTGAGCATGCCCAAATAATCGCCCCCCAATCCAGAGACAACGCCTTGCAGGCTGGCCCTTTGCTCGACTCGGGTTTCTAGCACCACATAGGATTGCGCGGTGTAAACTGGAGTTGCCGCGACATAGGCTTGATATCCACCGTATGTGAAAGCAATAATCGTTGTCAGAGCAATCCACCATTTTCCGCGCCAAAAGGTACGGAATAAATGCCCTAGATCGATTTCGTCGTCTGTTGTGCTGGATGTCATGCGGGACGAAGTCACCATTTTTTTATCGGTCAAGGCATTAGCTTCCAAGATTAATGAATATTGCAACGAGGCCTACAAATGATTGATTAGTTTTCTAATCTGCCATGTCCACCAATATGTAGTACAATAATTGTTTCGTCACGTTTTCACATAGCGTTGGTTCGAAGGCAACTGAAACCCTCACCGGATCGCCACCTGGTGGTTAAAATCACCCTCAGCGACCAGCCAAAATTCCATTCGTTTTCACAGTTTTCTGCTGTCCCGTCCCGCTCCGCACAACCATAGATTGAATGCGTCGATTTCTTGTATTTTTTTTTAGGAATCTGATTGTTTTCAATGAAAACTGACTTCCATTTTATTCGTTTTTTTGATTTACGTCTTACTTAAGAATTCGTTAATTTTTTAAACTGTAAGTAGTGGTGCGCGAGAAAAATGAATAGTTTTAGATTTATTGATTCTGATCCAGCGTTCTCACCTGTAGCTACGTCTAAACAAATCCCGGCTTTTATTGGTGGAACCCGTATCTTTTGGGTGGCAAAGCATGTGTTTGATATCATTTTAAGCATCTTGCTCTTGCCTGCATTGCTCATCAGCGCAGTTTGTTTGATCGTTCTTAATCCATTTTGGAACCCGGGCCCATTGATTTACAAGCAAAAAAGAATGGGCAAGAACTGTAATCCCTTTATTGCATATAAATTTAGGAGCATGCGGCCGATTTCCAAGCTGGAGCGGGGGTTAGAAGACCCAATTGAGCACGATCGTATTACAATTGCCGGTAGGTTTCTAAGGAAAAGCAGAATCGATGAGTTACCTCAGCTGATAAATGTCCTAATTGGCGATATGAGCTTGATCGGACCGCGGCCGGATTATTATGAGCATGCTCAAGAGTTTTGTATGACTGTGCCCAACTACCGCTCTCGGTATTCTGTGCGCCCAGGAATTTCGGGACTCGCCCAGGTACGCTTAGGCTATATCGAAGGCACCGCGGGCACTTATGCGAAGACGGCTGTGGATTTAGAGTACTTGAAAAACGCAAGCATTAGGCAAGACACTGCACTTTTTTTTGAGACCATTCGGTGCGTGGCGTTACGCGCAGGTGCTTAAACAAATTGCGGAACTGGCGCATAGTGCGGATTTCGATTACTGTTGGTTATCTGATCCACTTCTTTAGTTTTTCATTATGCTAACATTTTTAAAACGCTTTACTGGCAATCGAAAAAAATCCGAAGATATTGCATTCACATCCGCGATGGTTGTGGATAGGTCTTGCGTAATAGTGGGCGACATTCATGGCAGGTTTGACTTACTTCAGAAGTTACTTCGAAAAGTCGACTTGGAAAGCCCCCATGATCTCATTTTTTTGGGAGACTATGTGGATCGCGGGGATCATTCCGCGGAAGTTTTACGATGGTTGTATGAATTGGACAAATCCGAACGCGTGACATGCCTTATGGGCAACCATGAGAAAATGTTAATTGAATTTTTAGACAATCCAATTGGAACCGGTAGCCGATGGCTTAAAAATGGTGGGCTGCAAACTCTTGCGAGTTTTGGTGTCGGCGGAGTGGCCGAAGGGGCTGGCCCAAGAGCACTTGAGGAGGCCGCAAGTAACCTCAAAGCGGCTTTGAGCTACGAAGTTGAACAATGGTTGCGTGAATTGCCTCTGCTTTTTCGGAACGGTAATTTGGTTTGTGTCCATGCGGCGGTTGATCCCGCGCTTCCCCTCTCGTTGCAAAAACCATCAACCTATCTTTGGGGGCACCCAGAGTTTTTCAAAACGCCACGCTCGGATGGCTACTGGGTAGCCCATGGCCACACCGTGGTCGAAGATGCCCACGCAAAAAATGGGCGCATTTCGATTGATACTGGGGCGTACCATACTGGTCGACTTACGGCCGCAGTCATTGATAAAAATACGCCTATTCGTTTCTTAGATACGCATTGACCGGCCCTGCAGAGTTAAACGATGGGTTGCTCGAACACTTTTCAATTAGTTGACGCTGTCTCGCGGCTGTTGAAAAGCAAACACACTCATTCGGATAACCGCAGGTGTGCGAACACAAAAAACGTCATATCCGACCTTTTTTTGGCAATGGATGCTCCAACTGCCGTTTAGAACCAGATCAAACTCCAATTCCTAAGGCGAATACTGATGCTATCGCCCGATGATCTTAGTTAAAATTTCATTTCTGATCAGGTCGCTGTCGAAGGCAATCTTTAGTTTTATTTCCATATTTTGGAAGCTGAAGCAAACGAAGACTTAACATCATAGAAACCGCAATACCTCTGGGATCTATTGCTTTGGATTTAGGTGCGAAAGGTAAATCTGCCTCTGCGCCTACCCGTCGACATTACTTCCCTGGCACCAGATCAGTTTGAAGCACCGTTCCTTTACCGACTCTGGAACGGGCGAATAACTCTTCGGACACGCCACCCCATGAACCGTGACAAAACCCGATAAAAGAGAGCAGCATCATGCCATTAACTACAGCAACAATCAGCGGCATCGTGTCGCTTCCAAACGACACCGTACCCGACGCTGGTTCGTATATCGAATTTACACTGAGCGGGTTCGATACCGATGATGGAACAGTATTACCAAACTCTTTGGCGGTACGCTTCAATAACGACGGGACGTTTTTAACTGAATTATGGCCAAATGCGGCAGGTGTGCGCGGGACGCGATACGACGTAGCCGTGTTTGTAGGCAGCCCGCTTCCATCACAACGCTTCGACCTCGGCAGTATCATTGTCCCGAGCGCTGGCGAATACGATCTTGACGATCTTCTGGCGGTTGAACCACCAGAAGATGCGGGAGTCGACGAGTATATCGTGCAACTTGCGTCCTCAGTTTCCGCGGCTGAATCGGCGGCCTCAGTTGCCACTTTAGCTGCTGACGACGCCGCGAACAGCGCTGCAATTGCCTCATCGGCGGCGTCAGTCTCTTCGGATGAGGCGGTACTGAGCGCGGCGGAAGCTGCCGCTAGCGCCGCACTGGCCGCGGTCGAGGCGACCAATTCTGCGGGACACGCACTCCAGGCGGAGGTGTCCGCAACTCAGGCATTGGCTGCAGCCGAAGCGTCCGGAGATGTTAATTTTTATGACACTAAGGGAGAGGCGAATGCGGCCCTAGGTGGTCTTTCGGAAAACGATATTGTTGAAGTCATGGCCGATGAAAGCTTTGGTGGAAAGGTATCCCGGTATCGTGTCGAGAGCGCCGCGCTTGTTTTCAAATACCATTCTCGCCAGAAGCTTACGTACATTGATGCGCGAGACTTTGGGGTTCTTACCGACGGCACTGATGTTGGGACAGAGTTTAACGCTGCGGTGACTGCTGCGTTAGCGGCGAATATACCGCTCAAGTTTCCCGATGGGATTATTCACCTTGGGAGCAGTGCTAATAACATAGATCTCAACCGTGGGGTTGTTCATCGGTGGTTTTCCGACGGAAATACAACCCTATTTATGGACTCGGCACTGCGCATCCAAGCCCCTCAGATCACAGACACAACCCTTGCAGCAGATGCAGCTCAGTTTGACCGCTATATTACCCTCACGAGCGTGAGCAACATGGAAGTGGGCGACCTCATCCACATCGACACCGATACGGCGGTTGAGACCGGGTGGGGATATCATAAGCAATGTGTACGCAGAATTTCGGCGATCGACGGGACAACCATTCTCCTCGATCAAGCGCTGGATTTCTGGTTTACTGTGGCAGAGTCGACAACTGTTACATCCTACGCGCCCGCGCAGTTTCATATGGATCAGATCAACGTTGAGTGCGTTAGTGCGACAAGCCTATCGTTTAGGTATCTGTGCGACAGTACCGTGCAAAACGGGAAAGTATGCGGACAGGTTTCAGGTTGGTCATCTGGGTGGAGCGATGGGTTTTACACCGTGACCTGTGACCGTTTGACCTATAATAATTACCACTTTGAGAAGCTACGATACGCACCTCAAATCACAGAAGGTTCGCGCTTCATCACTGTGAAGAATTGCGTTGCCAAAGAAATCAGGCACATGGACGCAAATACATGGTCACAAGATATTCTTTATGAGAACATCACAGGCATTTCAACGGATGGGATCATTCAGTGCCATCCCTGCATTCGTCCGACGTGGCGCAATATTAACGATAGTGTCACGCAATCTGGCCTCTCTGGAGTTGATCTTCGGGGCCTTGGGGAAACGGTGATCGATTGCGCTGTTCATTCTAAAAACGGTGCAGGAACTACAAACACAAGCGCCCCACTTTTGAAGGCTGAATACTTGGAAATGGCCGCGACGTTCAACCGCCGTATTGAGCGACTTCGTGCGCCGTACAGTGGTTTGGGCGGAGGCAAAGAAGGCCGCCTCATCGTCAAAGAAAGTGATGTCTATTCTCTAACACAATGGCATTACATTGCGGATCACACTGTTGTTCAGATCGATGATTTAACGCGCATTCGAAGCCTTGAGCCGGAACTTTTCAGCCCTGCGAAATCGAGTATGTTTGATCGTGCGATTATGCAAGGCAAGCGAGCGACTGTTGACGTGACAACCGGATATCGCACCAAAACACGCATCGCGGATATCACGGGTGTGACACGGGCGAACCCCGCCGTTGTTACAACAAAAGAGGATCACTTGCTTGCAACTGGCGATCAAGTGAAAGTCAGTGACGTCTCTGGTATGACCGAGCTGAACGGCAACACTTACACCGTCACTATCCTGACAAGCAAAACCTACTCACTGGACAGCACCAATAGTTCAGGTTTCAACTCCTATACTTCGAACGGAAAGGCCGCCCTCCAAGCACCGATTCATCCGATCACGGAGATCACAAAGGCGACCCCAGCCGTAGTTACGTCCGCGGCCCACGGATACTCAAACGGCGATGTCGTTTGGATCAATGGCGTGGTCGGTATGACGGAAGTGAACCGAGTTCACTATCAAGTTGCCTCCGCGACTGCGAATACTTTCGAATTGACGGATCTCGCCGGCATTGATTTCGATACCTCAGGGTTTACGGATTACACGTCCGGCGGCAAGGCAACAATCAAGGAGGCCGTTGATACTGTTGATGCAGCCACAAATCCAATGTGCGGAATTAAAGATAAGCTTTTGTTAAATTGTGCGGTCAAAAACTACGGGGCCTCTGGCGTAACGGGTTCTCGCTATTACACAATTCCGGTCAAATACCGCGCTTTTAATGGTGGGAATGTAGACCAAGCAACGCGGTGGGGCATCCTGCGGGTCATTGCCACCACAAATGTTGGTCGTTCGATCGCTGAATATCATTACCAATACGATGCTCAGGGCAACTCGCTGAATGTGCAGCAAAATCATAGTGTTGTGCCAAACGATAGCGCCATTGTGACCGCCGATAATTTCGAAAAACACTATGTAGTTCATGTGGGAAACGAGGGCGAAACCTCCTGGACGATGCAGCACGGTGGTCAGCACTATCTCACGTTTGACGTCAAACTCGATGTGGCAGCCAGCGCGCGATATCTATACAAAGTTGAAGTTGAGTTTGACGAACAGAAACAGGGTAACTGATTAGTGGAAACGTAGAGCCTACACTCTCGATTTTATCTGCTGACCTATGCGGTGCGGATCTTGCCTCGCCAATCCGCATTCGATTGCGAGCATAGGAGACCAAACTATATTTTTGAAACCCATGCCCTCTCAAGTAAGGCGTGGGTTTTATTCCCGAGAGCGCTCTTCATACTTCGCAAGGGTGAATGCACTCGCTCAGTAGGTGGCATGGCCTATTCGGCGAGTATCGCAGCCTAAATGGGTAAACGCCCCAGACCGAGCATAGGCGGCAATAATCACATGGTTTTCCCTCCCGAAAGCTTGTTAATGCTCAAAGCTTAGTTAACTGGGTGACCTTCTACCGTGAAATGTCCGGCGTTTAGGGTGAGTTTGTTCTCCAAGTGAGGAGATGGAGGAGGAGGAGATGAACCGCCGCTTGTCTGCGGAGGCCCAGGAGTAACGATGGTGGGTTATGGAAAAGAACAAATGTGGAAACAGATATTTAACTAAAGTACGCTACGTGCTTGGGTTCGGCGTGCTGAGACTGACAGCAGTCGGCGTTATGGCGTAACGACCGCTGAACGGGATCGGATCAAAGCGTTGGAACGAGAAAACCACCAACTCCGACAGGCCAACGAAATCCTGAAGAAAGCATTAGCGTATTTTACTCCCGCGGCAACACATGCAAGCATGTGTTGCCGCGTAACGGGACGCAGCACGACCGCCCGTTTCGGAAATGATCAGCTTTATAAGGAGCACCGAGAGGTGTGGGGGGGCGAGCCTATCTGCCGTGTTTTGCAGATTGCCCCCTCGACTTTCTATGCACATCTCGCCGTCGAGAACAATCTGGACAAATCGTCGGCTCCCGCAAAGCGGGATGCTGAACTGCGCCCTGAGACAAAGCGTGTTTGGGGGATAGCAGGTCGGTGGTGCTCGCGAACTGTGGAATTCCATAAGACGGAAAGGCATTGATTTGGCGCGCTGCACTGTTGAACGTCTCATGCATGACACTGGGATCGAAGGTGGTAGGCGCGGAAAGAAGATCAAGACAACTTTGCCGGACAAGGCGCTGCCTTGCGCAATGGATCGTCTGAACAGGCAGTTCCGCGCAACCGTGTTAAACAAGTTCCGGGTGTCAGACTTCAGCTATGTCTCGGCGTGGCAAGGTTTTGTGTATGTGGCACCTCGCCAACAAGATTGCCGATCGGCGGGCATCCAGATCACAGCGAACACAATTTGCGCTGGATGCTATGGAACAAGCGCTTTACGAACGACAGCCCGCTGTTAGTCTGATCCATCACGGCAACCGGGGCAGTCGATATCTGTCGATCAAATACACAGACCCTCTCATTGATACTTTGTATCAGCTGGGTAAAGGAAAACGCGCTGGCAGAGACAATGATTGGCCTGCTCAAAGCCGAAGCCATACATAGATTATGTCCTATGGAAGTCTGCTGATGCTGTCGAATGGGAAACCTTCAAATGGGCCGATTGGTTCAACAACCGAAGCAGAGGAGGCATTCTATGCAAACATGAACACGTTTAGTAAAGTCGTTTGAGAAGAGCTAAACAGTCTCCGGTAAAATGGGTACCATTCAAGCGTTGTTTGTTCCATGTACGCGACACCGTACAGAGATCGGCATGCTTCAAGAGACCCATTATCTGTGCGTCGCTAAATAGTGTTGTCTTCATCAAAAATCTCCTCAGTTATCTTGCCGAGAAATTCTACTTTCGAACACCACCAGTTTTTGGGGGGGATTCTGGCAATATTATTCCGAAAAGAAAACCGCATCAATTATCTCCTAAAGGGCCCCCAAATTTAACTAGAAGTTCGGTTGCGACTCTCCTAACGTTACGAATTTCATTCAGTTTTCCCCTCAATGAAGCAAGTTTGATATCTTCGACCTTATTCTCCACGGAAGTTTTATCTTGAACATCAAGTAGCGTTGCAGCCGCACTCAAGTCTGAAGATGATTGCCTAGAAATGGCCGCAAGGTCTCGACCTCTCCATTGAGCTTCAATGGCTGCGTCATCATTGCCAAGCTTAGCTTCCTCAAAAGCTCTAAGCTTATTGTCTTTTAACAAAACTGCGGCTCTAATTCGGATTCGTGTAGCTGTCTCATTGTTGGGGTAATTTGCTGTCAACTCTACAGCCATGTGCGGCTCGTTTCTATTGTTGGCAGCGGCGGCAAATATCAAAGCGTCACCTTCTTCGTCCTGCTCTTGAATTCCTAAAATTTTTACCGGAAAACTTGACAACCCATTGTCAACTAGTCGCTTGGCCAAGCGTTGTTTCAAAGAACGTGAAAGGTCCAGCGCAACAATCAATTCTTCGTTAGTGTAGACAAACTCAAGAAATTTCGCAGTGTCCATATTCTCATATGCCCCAATCAGAGTTTGAGAAAACAAGCTCAAGCTGATTTCTGGTGTCAAAACGTTCGTTTCAGATGACGCTGCCAAGATGTCCCACGCCTTCTGAAGACTGTTGTTTTTCACTATAGCTGCTACTAACGTTGGTATGATTTTGGCTTCTATTTCAGTACCTCGCAATTCAAACGTCAAAGCTTCGAGTTCCAGAATTCTAGATTTTAAAATGGGTTTTTTATTTAGAATTTCATTTTGAACAATTTCAAGTAGAGCTTCGATTGAGGTTTCCGAGCCACCTCCAGCAATCGTTGACAATGAATCTATTGCCTTAATCGAGTAGCCTTGAGAAATTTCTAATTTGGCATCCGCTAAGGTGAATTCGTCGCCGTGTTGCCCTTCCGCCCTACTAACTGCATTCCTAATTTCTACTGCAGTTTTGCGATCGCTTGCTTGTAAAAACTTTTCCACCAATCGTGGGCCCAAATAGCGGCGCAGATGTAGTGGCAGTTCAGAAAACGATTTCTTCACGAAAGGTAGGTTAATGGAATGGTTTTTCGGAATCTCATTGCCTGAGAGAATTGCCCACATGGCACCCGCAGTGGCGCAGTTAAGCTGTTCAGACAGGACACCCTCCTGAATTCCGCTGCCATACTCAAGTGTCCAAGCAATTTCAAAAAGCAAATTATGGTTACTAAGCTGAGTACTTTGTGTTCTAATTACTTGCATTGCCTCACTACCGAAAGTAGCGTAAATATACGCCATTGCGAGGCTTTCGGCCGCCTCATTTGATGCTGCGTCGAATTCACTAAACAGCCGAATGCGAGCGTTAGAAATTCCCGAGAATATCGCCCCCTCGGTTCCCCAATTTTCAACACTAAATGCCTCCTTCGGTAGACATTCGTTCTTTAGCCCATTCGTTCGAAGTGGACCGCTGTTGGCAAACGCATCAATCACGCCTTGATCAATGCTGGTTGTTGCTTGAATGCGGATATGTGGAGCTTTTCTGTTGGGAACCTCGGCAGTCGGGCCAACACTTCCTGAGGCAAGCGGTTCATTCAGAATGATCGGTTGAGGTGGAAAGGTCGGCCTTTCCAGCAAATTTGGTTCTAGAAGACCTTGGGTGGAGGCGCGCCCAATTTGGTTGGCCAACCTCGATTCCATTCCTGTTATTTTGCCACTAGAAATTTCTGCAATGGCGGTGTTAGCGGGTTCGTTCAAAAGCCTAGGAAATGTATCGAACAACAATGAAACACCGCGTTCTGAAGCTGGCAGTGGTTTTAAAGCAAAATCTAGCGCATGATTTTTTGCTTTGTCAATTTCTGACTTACTAACATCATTGTCTTTCTTTTCTTGAAGAGGCGCATTGGTATCAAGTAATCGAATAATAGGTTGAGCCGCGATCACAGTTCTGTCGTCTGGCCCCTCATCTTCTATACTCCTTAGAGCGTTTTCAAACAGAGAGCCCGAGATTGGTTGGCCATCTAAAACGTCCAAAACCAGCTTCCCTTCTTTGAAATCGAAGGCATTTGCATGGCAGGTGCAATTCAAAAACAGCCTAATTTCGTTTTTCTGCGATGAAAACTCGAGATCGGAAATCCGCGTTCTCGGTATTAGCCGATACACATTTGAAAAATCGATTTCATCAATTGGCGTTTCAAATCGTACAATGTATCCACCATCAAACCGCCCCATTTCCCAGGTCACCGCATTTTGAAAAGGCAAAACAATACGAGAAAAGTTTTCATGTTCCCCAGATCTAGCGATAATTGTTTGGGAGTATGCTGGAAAAGAAACCAACAACAATAAAACTATTTGAACGATCCGTTTCATGCGGCCTCGGTTTTCACGTCTTTTAGAGCTTCTTCCAGTTCGCTAAAACTTGGGCGACTATGACTTGGCGTATTCTGCCTGCCGACTTCTATACAAATGTTTGTCGAATGATTATGTAGATTTGCCACTAAGACCACTCGAATTAGGCCATAAAAGTGTGAATCCTCCTCTACAACAGACTGTACTTTTGCAGCGAATGGACCCATCAATCCATAAGCTAAAAATACACCCAAAAAGGTACCAACGAGAGCGCCGCCGATTAGTTTCCCAAGAACTTCTGGCGGCTGGTCGATGGACGCCATTGTTTTTATAACGCCAAGAACCGCGGCAACAATTCCAAGTGCAGGAAGGCCATCCGCAAGTGATTGCATAGCGTGGCTTCCGTGCATCGCATGGTGGAAATTGGCCTCCATGCGCTTCTCAAGCACTTCTTCTACTTGATGCGGGTCATCATAATTCATCGATGCCGAGCGAAGGGTATCACAAATGAGTGCAACAGCCTCTTTGTCCGACAGGATTTTCGGGTATCTTGTGAAAATTGACGATGTTTCTGGCGCTTCTATGTGCTCCTCAAGCCCAACGGGGTTCTGACGAGCCAAACGAATAAGTTCAAAAAGCAGGCAAAGCATATCTCGATAGTCTGAGTGCTTCCACTTAACGCCTTTGAAGACCTTTCCAAGATCTTTGATTGTAGATTTCGCGCCGGCTCCATCGTTAGAGATCAAAAATGCGCCAGTACCTGCGCCACCAATCATCATAAACTCGAAAGGAAGAGACTTCAGGATAATTGACATCTTACCGCCAGCGGCGAGATATCCCCCAAATACCATAACAAATATGACTATGATTCCAATAATTCCCAGCATAGCGTAAATCGATCCATTTCAGTTTTGTTGCACTCACTATGGCAAAAGGGTGTTAAGAATGTTTTTCGATTATAGGCCTTCTCGAGGAACATTGGCATTTCGGCCCGCCAGAATGACACTAATCGCATAAGCGGTTTCTGGTTTGAGCCCCGCCAGAATATCCGCCGCGGCATCTGGCTTCATTCGCACGAGGAAACCCGATGAAAAGTTTGGATCCATTTCTTCGAAAAGCGCGGCGGCATCTTTTGACTTCATGTTTTCATACATCGCGGTTAACTGGCCTAAATCCGATTCTGATGCGGAGTCCGCTCGTACTATAGTGGCGTCCAGCGCCAATTCCGCCTCGATGAGTTCGGCCAAACTCTCAGAATATTTTTTCTCTGCCAACTCGAGAGCGACCATACGATTCTCAAGCGCGAGTTCTCTGTTCATGACGCGTTCTTCTCGTGAACTTAGGTCAGAAAGCAAATTTGCAATACCAGCACTTGGTTCGCACAAAGCTGATTCCCCATCACTCTCATTTGCACGAAGCGCTTCAATTTCCTTAGCTATGGCGATGCCGGTTCCACCACCGAGCCTTAATACTCCCGACATTACAAAAAGCGCCGAAACAATGAAAAGAGCGTAACGGCCTTGCCTCGCTTTCCTTTTTTTCGGAGTTGAACGCTTGCTCGCAGTCATGCGGTAGTCTCCTCTTTTGGTTTTTGACTGTGCCTCAAAAACTGAAGATCCTCATACTCAACGACTTTCTCATCATCCTTCGGGCGTAACTCAGGCTCAGACGCTTTTGGTAAGTCGTGCAAGGAAGCAACGAGAAGTTCCAAATGTTGCGCGGATTTTTCAGCACGCGTCGTTAACTCTAATAGTGAAGAAGTGGAAGAAATTGCGGCGTTTTGGGCCTTGGATAGAGTTTTGGTCATATCGTCAACTTGGGTCGACATCAAAGCCACGGCACCACCCACTCCATGCTCCAAATCATTGAATTTTTTGAGTCGGCGGGAAAGTACGATGCAGTAGATAGCGGAACCAAGGGCGCCAGCGATGAGTAATATGTCGGCAATAAGTGTCATAGGAACCTCCTAATTTAAAACAAATTCCATGATGAGAAGATCCCGGACGTGTCCCTCGCCAGTTACCATTTGAATACGACGCAGCATCTGCGCGCGTAGCTTAATAAGCGAGGACGGGCTCTCAAGTTCGGTGATATCAACTGCCCGAAGATAACTATTTAGGACGTCAACAATGCGCGGAACCAATCGCGTAACGTCCGCAACGCTTTTTGGCTCAACTTCGATCTGAGCCGTAAAGCGAAGATGCTTTGATCTGCCCGGACCACCCAGTGAAATGAGCAACGGATCTAGAGGAACAAACTCAACATTGGGAAGCGCATCTATTTCCACATGTTCAATTTCCGGATCATCGCTTGGCTGGCCAAAAATCATCCCTGTTTTAACGGCAGCAAAGCCACCGCCTCCGCCTAGAAGCAATAGGAACAAACCTATGACCATAGGTTTCTTGGAGGACTTTTTCTGTTCGTTCTCGCCAGGAGGCTGCTCATTGTCGGCCATGTCATCACCATTAAGTTTCAACATGTTCTTTATAGGCAGACGAAAACTAACCGATTGTTAAGGCTGTTCGCAGAAAGTCATTTTTGAAGAAGTGGCAGAAGCCCTGAATAAAGGAATATCAATTTGCAACAGCTCCTGTCTGTTTGGTTTTCTCTCAACCCGCGCCGCCGAATAATGGTCGTCGTCTCTACTGTGGCCATGTTCGCGGCGATTCTGGGGCTCTCCCGTATTGCCGCAAATCCCGGAATGGCCCTCTTATATGCAGGCGTCGAAGCGAATGCGGCAGGGGATGTAGTAGAAAGCCTTGAGCAGCGCAATGTTGACTACGAAGTCCGAGGGGAATCGATTTATGTCGATTCGAGCCGCCGCGATGAGTTGCGCATGACGCTTGCGGCAGAAGGGCTTCCTGCCAATAGTACTAAGGGTTACGAACTCCTTGATACGCTGTCCGGATTTGGAACAACGTCGCAAATGTTCGATGCTGCATATTGGCGCGCAAAAGAAGGGGAATTAGCGCGGACAATTCTGGTCAGCCCAAATATTCGAGCCGCGAGAGTTCACCTTTCAAACTCATCATCACAACCTTTCCGACGCGACACGAGCCTTTCAGCATCTGTGACGGTTTCCAGTCAAGGCGCGGGTGTGGACGGTGCACAAGCGCGGGCGTTAAGAAATTTAGTGGCATCAGCCGTTGCGGGTCTTACTCCCGAAAATGTGTCAATCATCGATGCGCGCGCCGGAGTGATTATCGGAGCCGATGATTCGCTGTCTGGCGGGAGTTCATCGGACGATAAAGCCCTTGAAATGCGCCGAAGTGTGGAGCGTATTATTGAGGCGCGGGTTGGGGTCGGAAAAGCTATTGTAGAAGTAAGCGTCGAGACGGAAACCGACAGTGAATCCATTTTCGAGCGGACTTTCGATCCTGATTCTCGGGTTGCAATCAGCACCGACACAGAAGAACGCTCTACAAATTCAAATGAAAGTGGATCCGGTAGTGTTACTGTTGCGAGCAATCTTCCCGCAGGAGATGCGGAAGGTGGTGGCGATACCAGCACCAGTCAAAACAGTGAAATCCGGGAGCGCACAAATTACGAAGTTTCCGAAGTTAAGCGGGAAATCCTCAAGGTTCCTGGAGCAATAAAGCGCTTAAGTGTCGCGGTATTGGTCGATGGATTGCGAACTATTGAAGCAGATGGAAGCGAGAACTTCCAACCCCGTAGCGACGAAGAAATTGCATCCTTGAGAGACCTTGTCGCATCAACCGTGGGCTTCAACGAATCGCGCGGGGACACCATAACGATCAAATCCATGGCCTTTGAGCCGCTTGCCGACGTTGGCACCGAGGCCACAATTTCAACGATTACATCCTTGGGTGTCAACGTTATGACGGTTATTCAACTGGTGGTCCTTGGCCTTGTTGCAATTATTTTAGGGTTGTTTGTCGTAAGGCCAATTTTAACCAGCGGCACCCTTGAAATCGCCAGTAGTGCGCCGCAGCCAGTTATCGCACCGCCAATTCCCCCAATGCCCAGTTTTGACCTTTCGGTACCACCCGCCTTAAACGGAGAGATCGACGATAACAGCTTCTCTTCTCCCGCGATGTCGACCGTTACTGATTTTGACCTGCCCGATTTAGGAGGGCTCCCTAGTCTCCCAATGGCCTCCGGCTTCGCGGGGAACTCTATGAATGAGTTGGATTCCGATGATCCCGTCGCGAGGCTTCGAGAAATGATTAAGGAGCGCCAAGAGGAAACCGTCGCAACCCTGAAAAGCTGGATGGAAGATGAGGAAACCGCGTAATGTCAAAACCGTTTAAACTTGAAGTATTTGAAAGCGGCAAGGTTTTGTCTCACGTGCAAGACGACGCGCTTGATTTTTCGTCCCTAGAAGAAACAAGACTTGAGGCTTTCGAGCAAGGCTACAAAGCTGGTTGGGACGATTCTCTTTCATCGCATGTTTCTGATCAGGAGAGAATTTCTTCCGATTTCGCCCGAAACCTCAATGAACTTGCATTTACGTACCACGAAGTAAGGGCCACGATCCTAAAGTCGCTAGAGCCACTCCTGAGAGAAATGGTCGCCAAGGTCCTTCCAAAAATGGCGAAAAGCGCAATTGGACCACTCGTCGCCGACCAAATTATTGAGATGGCCGGAACGCAAAGCTCGATCCCGGTAGAACTCGTCGTTGGACCTATGAACAGGCAAGCGTTGGAAAAACTAGCGGCAGGACAAGATAGTCTTCCCCTCAAAATAATTGAGGAAGAATCCTTGGGTGACGGGCAGGTCTATATCCGCATTGGGGAAGCGGAGACCCAAGTGGATTTGGACGGGTTGCTCGACGGGTTTTCAAGCGCCTTGGACGGTTTTTTTGAAACGGAAGATAAGGAAACAAATTATGGATAGCTCTTCGGTCGACGGCAAGAAAGGTAACCCTTTCACAAAGGTACCTATTGAAATCACTGTTTCGGTCGGAAAAGCCCGCCCATTGGTGAAAGACTTACTACTTCTGGATCAAGATTCCATCCTTGAACTCGACAGAACAATAGACCAGCCCGTCGAGTTGTTTGTCGGCAATCGACTCATAGCAAAAGGTGAGCTTCAAGAACTAGAGGGCGACAAGGCCGGACAGCTTGCTGTTCGCCTGACGGAAGTTATCAATATTCAGGAAAGCCTCTAGGATCATGAATTTTAAAACAGTTTGGGCGATGGGGGCCGCAACCGTATTCTTGGTTGTTTTAAATCAGCCCGCCTTCGCCCAAGAGTTATCCCTCTCACTGGGGGACGATGGCTCGATTGCAGCTCGAAGCGTTCAACTGATCGCTTTAATAACGATCTTAAGTATCGTTCCGGGTCTAGCAATTATGGTAACCTGTTTCCCATTTATTGTGACTGTTCTGTCAATACTTCGACAAGCAATTGGCCTACAACAATCTCCTCCTAACATGTTGATCGTGAGTTTAGCGCTCTTTTTGACATACTTCGTCATGGAGCCCGTTTTTACAGAAGCCTGGATCAAGGGAATTTCGCCATTAATTGAAAACCAAATACCAATGGAAGAAGCTTTCAAGGAAGCTATGGCGCCTTTTAGAGAATTCATGGCGGGCCGAATTGATGACGAAACGTTTAATTCTCTCGCAGCTTTACGGCCGGACGCGGTTCTTGGCGAAAGCACGCAGGACCACCCATTGTCGCTGCTAGTGCCTTCTTTCTTGCTGTCGGAAATTGAACGTGCGTTCGAGATCGGATTTTTGGTTTTCCTACCATTCCTAATTATCGATCTTGTGGTAGCTGCCGTGCTTATGTCGATGGGTATGATGATGGTTCCTCCAGCCGTTGTGTCCCTCCCATTCAAGCTGGCATTCTTCGTGGTTGCAGATGGATGGACCTTAATTTCGACATCTCTTGTGAGGGGATATTTTTGAGAAATTTGAGGTAATTTACGCGCCAGATAATACCTTAGTATCGCACGACTGATCCTACTATTGGGTTCAGAGACATCTGCGTCGAAATCGATTTCATCTCAAAAACGGGCTTTGCACCTTAACTCACCGAGGTTTTTCTCGAGAAACAGGCGCAGACTCAAGGAGAATCTTTGAGTTTGCGCCTGTCCTAATTTCGAAGAAAAAAACTCAGCTATAAAGGCACGATTTAAAGACGAACGGATCGTATCGATGATCAAAGAGCAATATATTTTCTCTAAGTCCGCTGACAGATGTCGGGGGCACGGAAGATCTCGGTAACGTTTTGCAAAGACTAAGGGAAACATCGGATCCGATGAGGCGCGGGCGCTGGACGGCGACCCTTGGGCACGTGCCAGCCAAAGGTACTGCCGGAAAGACCAAACCAACGCTTTTGTTTTGATTTAGTGCCTGATGCTCTGACTGACGAACGCGACTTTCGAATTCTAGCGGCCGTTGATGATTACAGCCTCGAGCACTAGGCGCTCGTTTCGTGCAAATCATTACCGGAACGGTCCGATATGCAGCTTGCGGAGCCGAACGTTTAGGTCGCGTATGGTTGCGGTTGGAATTTAGGTAAAGAACTATCGTTCGTGCGATCTGTCATGCCCACGTGAGCGAACTTGCGGGCGTTGAGGAAACAGAGAACCGACCATTCTCCGCGATACACGCCGATGGCTGCATTGCGGATGGGGTGGATGGCTCCTGCACCATCGGCGTCGTAATGCGCCATACTGCAGATGTCATAAACTGTTTGAAAGGAGCCACCCCATGCAAGTTACAACGATTGGCCTTGATTTGGCTAAGAACGTTTTCCAAGTCCACGGTATCGCCGACAATGGAGATGTAGCGTTCAACCGTGCTTTAAGAAGATCGCAAATGTTGCCGTTCTTTGCATGCTTAGATCCCTGCCTCATTGGTATCGAAGCTTGTGGGACGAGTCATCACTGGGCGCGCGAATTGACCAAACTGGGTCATAACGTCAAGCTGATCCCGCCAGTTCACGTGAAGCCTTATGTCAAACGCGGTAAATCAGTTGCTGTTGATGCAGCAGCCATCTGCGAAGCAGTCACTCGCCCTACAATGCGGTTTGTCGAAGTGAAGACACCTGAACAACAGGCAATACTTGCGGTTCATCGGACCCGTGATCTTATTGTCCGGCAGCGAACACAAATGATCAACATGCTGCGGGCGCAATTGGCCGAGTTTGGCGTTGTCCTTCCCCAGGGCGTTGGTCATGCTATTCAATTTGCGAAGAATTATCTTGACGGAGAACAGCCAGACCTTCCTGAAGTTGCTGGCAATGTGATCGTCGAGCTTGGTGACCAGATGCTGTTTTTACATGGAAAAATTCTACGCTGTTCCCGCGAGATAATCCAGATTGCCAAGCGTGAGAAACGCGTTGCACGGCTTCAAACCATTCCGGGTGTCGGCCCGATTACTGCTTCGGCGATTGTAGCAACGATTGGAAGCGGCAAACAGTTCAACAATGGTCGAGAGTTTGCTGCATGGTTAGGGCTGACGCCAATCAACAAATCAAGCGGTGGAAAAGAACGCCTGGGACGCATCTCAAAGATGGGAGACCAGTACATTCGACGCTTACTTTATTTAGGCATGGTGTCCCGAGTACGGCAGATTGCCAAGACACCAGAAGCCTTTGATCCGTGGTTTGCAGATATACTGGCACGAAAACCAACCGAGTTGGCAGCGGTTGCTATGGCCAACAAAACAGCGCGAATAATCTGGGCTGTTTTAACCCGCAACGAACCTTACAAAGTAAGAGTTATCTAACCCTAGAGATCAAGAACAAGAGATTGCAAGACCAATGAAGTGATGGAAAAATTGTCAGCCCTAAAACCAAGATACCCCGTGTTTTGTCCTGAACGCTTGATGTTCGCACTGCGGAATGGGGCTTGGTTCGTGGAAACCATCAGGGCCAGCGGTCAAATGTGCCGCGCTAACAGGCCGGACACAAGACTGCATCTGACAATGTATCAATCACCGAAAAGGGCTTGCAAAGCTGGAGCCATCCACACAGGATAAAATGCACTTCGCTGCAACAACTGGATCAGGTCTCTGCTAAACCCGAAAGAGAAATTTGAGTCGCGGCTTGAGTGTGATCTCTTAGCCCTTGATCGCTCGGCCTTGGTTTCCCCAATAGTGCGTCATTTTTGTGAGCCCGTAGCATCCAGCCCACGGGCTAACTGGACGTTCTGACAACGCACCTTCTATAAATGATAGGTGCATTTATTGTTGCGAGGTCGAAAGTCGTCATGAGAAATCAAGCTCCTGAGGATGTTGCACAGTTTAAAAAACGAGTGGTATCGGCTTGAAATTTGCGCCAGTTCGGAAGGTCTGAACGTTGGAAATTTAAGGTCACATCCATGCCCGACGCACGAAAATTGAGCTGGCAGTCTGGGTTCAAAACGGATTCAGGAGCGTCGCATTCCAAGACGGATGTCAAACCTTTGCTCGGCGTTTCCACTATATACACATTTTCCGGACGTCGGAATTGAAGCTGTACCCCTGAAAATCCCAACTCATACAATCCATGAGGCCCGGGCAATCGAGTAAAAACACCAGAGATGCGTTTTCGATCTTTTATCAAGATAGACAGTTTCAGATGAATCGCCGCCACTTCATCGAGAGGGACAACGTCGGTAGTATTGAAGGTAAACCAGTTATGCACACCGACGCGATTGCGTTTTGACGTTTCTGGACGACTCACCAATGCAAAGCTTCCAATTTCAACGCGGAACAGCTGCGACGTGGTTTCATAGCCGCTTTTACGATCCCAAAAATCTTCAAAGTACTGTTTAGGCACCCGCATCGGAACACGGCGGTCCTCAAGCTGCATCCTGATAGAAAAGTCAACCTAGGTCGCGTCATCCGTGAAGGCTGCACAGGGAAAGCGCTCCTCCGGCATCGGTGTTAATGAGCTGTCTAGGGGGTTAGCGGTTGCCGGTGGGTTTACAAAAGCTAGGACAACAACAAGGCTCACTTTAAGAAAAGAAGCCGCATTCCGCAGAATTACAATCAGTGACAACAACCTTGGGGACCTAATCTGTGTCATAATCGCGATTTTCTGATCTTGCAGAAAAAATAAAGAAACCATAGTTCCCAATGCTACAACATAAGTATCAAACGGATGATAAAGAAATTAGTTTCAAATAGTTATGTGGAAAGATGACTGTAAACAATTTGGGTGCAAAATAACCAGTGTAGCTTCCTCCGAAAAGATGACACTGACGTAGGCAGCGATTTTTTTACCTGCTGATCTTCAACTCAAAGGAGGTCAACCACCAAGTAATTGAGAAGTCCGGCCACGAGTCCGAGCGCCAGAATAAAACCAAATCGCTGCGACGACCGTCAAGGTCTGCTCACGTCTTATTCTGTTGGAAAACCCTTCTTGATTTGAGAACGCCTGGCTGAATCAGCTTCCTTGTGGATATGAGGGATTGAGGATCCTGTTCCATCTGACCACGTATCTCGGGCAATTGGTTTGTCCAGTGTTCGCCAACATTTGTCTGAGTTTTACAATACGACGGGTCGTCCTTCTATTGAGCCATAACGAATGATGCGCATGTTATTGGTTCTGCAAGCTGGGTCTGACGGATCCTATTCCCGATCATTCCACGTTCTCCAAGAGCCGCCCCTCTCATCGCTGCAAGCAGCGACTGCCATTTGATCAATTAGGGCTTTGCTTCCGAATTGATCTGGCATTGTCCGCTGGGTCACTTCTGGTTGCGCATAGTTTGAAAAAACTGCTTTCGAGACCCAGCCGGAATTGCGAGTAAGATGAAGAACGCGGAGAGGGGGGCGGCAAGGGTGAACGCCCACGCGAGGGCCCAAACCGGAGCGACAACGACCGTTTCTACAGCAGTCGCAAAGGCAAATGCCACTAGACTGGAACCTGAAGCAATGATGGACGACCCGAGACCCGCCAAGTCTCCGAGCGGGCGCATAGCAAACGCATTGAGGTTGCCGAACAAAAGGCCGAGGGCAAAGAAACCAAGTTAGACCAAGCAGAAAGACCAGCGGAGGGTGACCACCGCAAATTACGGCAGCGATCAAAAGCCCTGTCCCCGACAATCCCAGCACCATTAGCCCCGCAAATATCGGAACCTCCATCCCTGTGCGCCCGACCAGCCAAACGTTAAACACAAGAGCCAACGCAGTACCTGTTGCCAGAAGTGCAAAGAACACGGGCATCATTGCCGAGACACCATAAACCGCGCCAAAGAGGTTCGCAGCCACCGCAAAATAGGTAAGTTGTGCGCCAAAGACGAAACCGGTTGCGATGACAATGGGCATAACGTCGATGCGAAACAGCATTTTCCGGATATTTCGCCACAACCTGCGCGGACTTAAGGGCACGCGTTTCTCAAAATGCAGCGTCTCGGGATGTCGCAGCCACAGCCATGCGCCCATCCCCGCCGCCAACATCAGATACGACCAGAACACGCCTCGCCAACCAGCGGCGGCTGCGATCAAAGCACCCAATGTGGGCGCAATCATCGGCACAAGGATAAGCAAGGTGAAAATCACCGACATTATCCTAGCCATGTCCGCGCCTTCATACCGGTCGCGGATCATTGCACGTGTTCCAATTTTCGGTCCAGCGACGCCTATGCCCTGAAGGAACCTTCCAAAAATCACAGCCGAAAAGCTTTCTGCTGTGGCGGCGACCACTGTGCCAATGACAAACACCACCAGCCCAGAAATCACAGCGGGGCGGCGTCCGAAGGCGTCGCTGATGGGGCCAATCAACAATTCTCCGGCAGCCATGCCCAACACGAAGGCTGTAATAATTTGCGCGCCTGAGAACGAAGATTCAGCGTCAAAAGCACTTTCTATTATCGGCATTACTGGCAGCACGCCATCAATAGCGAAAGCAGTCAGGGCAGTCAGCGCAATATAGAGAGAAAGGCGTTCAACTCGGCTCATCAATTGTTTTTCCTGATAAATGATGGCTAAGTTCTCCCGATCTTATGGGATACCCTCGGCAGATTTCAAACAACCTATAGCGCATGACCATGACAAACGACATGCGTTCTGCGCGCTGCATTCGGTAAAACGGGTTCAAACCTGCCGTTAGCTACATTGAGCATCAATGTCCATTTTAGGCGGCGATCTCAACCGGTCGACGCAACACACTCTGCGAACTTCTCTGCTGGCGTTTGATATTGCAAGGTCTTGCGAGGGCGTTCGTTGAGTTGCCTTGCGATTGCACTGAGCTTTGCTTG
>NZ_JBGFCD010000019.1:0-59147 GCF_041205405.1 Falsihalocynthiibacter sp. S25ZX9 | reverse complement strand
GTTGAAATTCCTCAGAAAAACAATGAAGCGCTTTGGTCCACCACATGTCATCGTGACTGATCTACTGCGGTCTTACGGCGCCGCGATGAAGGTCATCGGCAACGCTCATCGACAAGAAACTGACCGCTGGCTGAACAATCGGGCCGAGAATTCACACCAACCTTTTCGACGACGAGAACGGGCAATGTTGCGCTTCCGACGAACGCGAACCTTGCAGAAATTCGTCGCCATTCATTCGTCAGTTCACAACCATTTCAACCAGGAACGTCACCTTTACTCACGCGCCAATTTCAAGCTCAACCGCGCCGCCGCTCTCACTGAGTGGCGCGGTCTTTGTGCGGCATAAACGGGCAGGGGTACGGGCCTGGCTGAAACGAGTTCGAATTAGTCTGACACCACCAATTCGAGCGACAATAGATAGGTAAGGTTAGTTCCATGGAAAACGACGAACAGACAATTGTCGAACAAGAAGTGGAACTGGTTGCAGAAGCAGTAACCAACCAATTGCTCCGAATCAACGAGTGGCTCTACACCAATATCCTGATACTCGAGTCGCTCTATCAAATTGCAGCTATTTCTGCGACGTTCTTCCTCGCCATGTTGCTTCGTCGCCGCGTAAAACGCATTCTCGAAAGACTCAGCAATGAAAGAACGTTGGGGGCAACGGTACAGCGTCTGATGCGCACAGCCGCAGCGATAGCCATGCCCGTGGCATGGGTTATATTCTTAAGTATTACGATCAGTGTCTTCGATCAGTTCGAACTGCCTATACACTTCCTGCGCCTTGCCAACAGCCTCCTTCTCGCCTTCGTCGTCATTAGCATAGTGTCGATATTCATTCCTTCACCCTATTGGAGCCAAGTATTTTCCTGGGTCGCGTGGTCGGCCGCCGCCCTTAACGCATTAGGTCTGCTGGATATTGTCATCAAATGGCTTCGCGAAACGGGAATTGCTGTAGGCCCCGTAAACATCACGGCTTGGGCTATTGTGAAAGGCCTAATGCTCACGGCAATCCTGATTTGGGGCGCAAATGCACTTACCGGAGCGGTTGAACGCCGTCTGCAGTCAGCGAAAAAAATGAGCTCAGCGCTACGGCTCTTAATAACCAGACTGTTGCGTATGCTATTGCTCATTCTTGCGGTGGTAATTGCGTTAGTTTCAGTTGGGGTCGATCTAACGGTTTTTGCGGTCTTCTCTGGTGCATTAGGTATCGGTGTTGGCTTGGGTCTTCGGCGAACTATCGAGAACCTTCTCGCAAGTTACACACTTCTTGCCGACCAATCCGTGAAGCCGGGTGACGTTATTGAAGTGGTGACAGCCAACGGTCCGACATATGGCGAAGTCAAGAAGATGACCACGAGGTATGTTTCCGTTCGTACACGTGACGGAACCGAGGCGCTCATCCCTAACGAAGTGCTGATTGCAAATACTGTTACCAACTGGTCACACTCAGACAAAACCACAAGACGGCGCATACCGGTCGGTGTCTCATATGACGCAGATATAGAGTTGGCACGTCAATTGTGTATTGATGCAGCAAACGAAGTTCCGCGGGTCCTAAAATTTCCGAAGACAGCATGTTTAATGCGTGGTTTCGGGGATAGCTCAATCAACCTCGAATTGAGATATTGGATTGATGATCCGGAAAATGGCGTCGCCAACGTTGCCAGCGATATATTAGTTCTCATATGGGAAAAATTCAAAGAAAACGGCATCGAAGTTCCGTACCCACAACATGACATACGCATGAGAACGGATGTTCAAATGGAACATTCGCCAAATCAGGCACCAGTGAGCACTGAAGACTGATATAGCGGTGGTATTTGACTAATTCGAACTCGTCTTCTGCAAGGACAGAGAAACTGCCCTTTGTGCCGCGCAACGACCGCGCCACTCAGCCCGAGCAGCAGTGCGGTGTGCTTTGAAATGGGCGCCTACTGCGCTGCTACTGGTGCGCTGACATATCAGCTTTTCAGGCTGCTTCGCCACCGGATATTGGCCGGAAATGACAAGCTTTTGGCACATATTAGAAAGCGCAGGCTTCCACTCTCCCTTAGTTAAATATCAGGAACTACAAATCAATCTGTTCAAGGAGAACACCAATGAAAACTGTTATCGCAATTACACTCGCAATTTTTGCAGGTTCGACCGCCGCTTCCGCCGCTGATGTTCAAGCAGCAAGTCCGGGTGCAATTACAGTTAAGCACTCCATGGCAAATAGTAACAAAGCGACTGAAATCGCCCTACAGCACTGCGCACAACATGGTCGAGCAGCCGTTTTGGTTAGTAAAACTCGCGTAAACTTCTCGTTCAAAACCATGTCCAGCTACAGCTGCCAGTAAAGCTATTTGGGATCTTGTTCCCGAAGCGACAGGAGATAAACCTGTCGGGTGGGGGTTGAGTGATCTGCTGTACTCGGCTGTATTTTAATCAGTGTGCCCCGCATTTCCCCAAGGGCGGGGTTTTTCTTTGTCCACTACTTCTATGGTATGCGCTCAGCAGCTTCCAGCGAGCGTTTAGCATTCCTGTCGCTAAGTACACCGATATCGCTCAAATTCATACGCGCCAGGTTGAGCGAAAAAGCGGGGCCTTCTGCCGCAATCTTTTGTTGGTAGTGGCCGTTCAATTTTACTGACAAAACTACACAAGAGACCTCAGCATAACTAGAGGATTCTCATTTTCTGGAGTATTTGGTAGTTTTGGGCATGCAGAAACCTTTCATCACCCAATCGCTCAATTTTACGGACTTCTTGTGCCAGCCCCTCGAGTTGTGCCGCCAAAGCCAGAAGGGCGGACCGGGCTGTCTCAGGCAATCCGAGGCTGTCATCATCACGAAGGCGACTGACAAGTTCAGCTACCTTTCGAGCCCCCTGCGCGGCGATAACCCCAAACTCGGCGAAGTGGGCGCGGATCGCATTCAGGATCATCGTGCGCTGTCGCATCAGCAGGTCACGAGATCGGTGGAGCACAAGAACACCCTGCTGCTGCTCGGTCTTCACCGGCACGAAGCGCATACTCGGCCGCGTGACAGCCTCGCAGATGGCTTCTGCATCCGCCGCATCGTTCTTTTGTCTTTTGACATACGGCTTTACGCAGGCGGGCGGGATCATCCGCACTTCATGTCCCAGCGCCGTGATTTCCCGCGCCCAATAGTGCGATGAGGCACAGGCCTCCATCCCGATCAGACAGGGTTCCAGTTTCGACAGGAAATTCAGAACAGCGCCACGGCGCAGCTTCTTTTGCAAAACAATCGTACCGTCGGCATCAACGCCGTGAAGTTGAAAAACGGACTTGGCGCCCCTCTCAGCGATTGCGATGCAATCACCTGCCGGTCAACGGATCAATCCCGAGTGTTGTAATCTTCATGTGGATGGCACCTTATCTCTGTTGGTTCCTAAAAGCACCAACATGGCACATTACGATGCCGGTGGGTGGAGCCGTCCACACCATCAGAGGAAACTGACTTGAGTGGGGCCGGGCAAGTAACTAGCCTTGGGCCATGACAAAACGCTCTCCATTCCGCTATTTTAAAACGAGCCCCGAGATTATCCTTCTTGCGGTGATGTTGTACGTCAGATTTCCACTCTCACTTCGAAACGTGGAAGATTTACTCCACGAACGAGGGATCGAGATTAGCCACGAAGGCTGAGTGGCGCGGTCTTTGCGCGGCATAAAGGGCAGTCACACTGGCCTAGCTGAGACGAGTTCGAATTTGTCAGACAGCACCGATTGTGATACTTTTCTTGCAAGATCCAAAGAAATCAATGCATCTAGCGCAAGCCTGAAACGTTGATCACGCGCGGCATGGCGCTTCAGTACATTCACATTCCACTCCAGCACAGTGCTCTCTCGGGACAATACTGCAGTGCCCGAGGCCGAGTTTCCTGTCAAAAAAGAAACTTCCCCGATGAATGAGTTTTGCGGAATCGAAAAACTTCCGTTTCTTTTTTCGATATGAGCCTCACCATCAAGGATGTAGTAAAGCGTGGCGACCTTTGTGCCAGCAGTGGTCAGCTTGAATCCAGCGGGCCTAACGACCCGGCTTGTCGCACGCATCAGTTTTCTGAAATCTCCAGGGGGCAGATTGTTGAAGTGGAGATAAATGTCACGGAATTCCTTGGGGATTGCCCTAGCAGAGCGTCTGTACATCAAACCCAGCAGCCCCAAAGTATTTGCAGTCCCTGTCGCGACGCTTGCCCAGATTGCAGGCCAAAGCGGCGTACTATCGACGATTGCATAATACCAAATATAGAGGACGGTTCCGATAAGTAGCATCGTCCGCAAAACCACTTGATTGATGACCAAATATCCAAAGACGAACATTCCAGCCGCTGCAAAGACCAGATAGTCAGTTAAGAGCAAGTCTTCCATTATACATCCGCACCTGCTGATTTTTCATTACATCATTAGTCAGATGAAAGGCATATCTCAATGCAAACTCTCAAAAAACCGCGCGGGAAGCGCTTTTTGAATACGAAATTTCAGAATAGTTGGCGCTTTTTTCTTTATCTTCAACTGCTTTAGCCCTCATAGTTCAAGCTTGAAAAAGCAGAGGACTGTTCTCGCCAAACTTTGCGGAAAGGAAACTATGAGTCAATTCGCACATCTGAACTGGATAGAAGTGGTCGGTTGGTTAGCCTCATTTCTGACCGTGGCGAGTTACTCTGTCGGCACAATGTTGCCGCTGCGCATATTAGCGATTTTTTCCTCTATTTGCTTCGTGCTGTATTCTTTTACGCTTCATCTATGGCCACTTTTGGCCATGGAGTTGATCTTGCTGCCTATCAATTTTTATCGGTTCTGGCAGGTTCTTTCGTTGCGCGGGAAGGTCGACTTCAAAAGCGCAAAGAGCCAGTTCGATTTCTCTATTATTAAGACATATGGAAAGCGCTTGCGCTTTGCCGAAGGGGAGACTGTATTCAGGAAAGGTGACGGAACCGACTACCTCTACTTCATTGAAACAGGGCGGATCTCCATTGAGGAATTAGGAGTAGAAATGGTGGCTGGCGATATTTTCGGAGAGATTGCATTCTTCACGGATGCTGCCACGCGAACCGCAACTGCAAGCTGTATCGAACAAGCCAAGGTCTACGCTTTGACTGAAAAACAACTGATGCGGTTGCAGTTCGAAGACCCGCGCTTTGGCATGGCGGTCATGCGGACAATTACGCGGCGCTTACAAGATCCCACCCGGAAATTGCCCATTAATTCAAAATATTCCAACCAACCAGTTTCTTAGTTGTATAACTGCCTCTGAAAAGAAGTCCCCAATCCCAATGTGAGTATCGAACGATGTCATTTCAAACTGTCGAACTCATCGGCTTTGCCGCCTCGGCGCTGGTCTTCCTGACATTTTGTATGCAGACCCTTTTGGCGCTTCGGTTGATTGCTGCAGCTTCTAACATCCTCTTTATCATCTATGCAGTTGTCGCTGGATTGACGCCCATTCTTGTTTTGCACGGATTACTGTTTCCGATAAACATTTGGCGCCTACAGCAGCAGCTTATGCTACGGCGCAGGATAGCCAATACGTTCAGCCATCCCCCCGAAATAAACATACTGATGCCGTTCATGACGTTTGAGAAATTTGAGGCCGGGTCCCAAATATTCAGCAAAGGCGATCTAGCGGACCGACTTTATGTCATAATCGACGGCGAAGTCAGAGTTGAAGGCGTTGAGCAAACTATCAAAACAGGCGAGATATTCGGCGAAATCGGCCTGTTTTCGGGCGAAGGACTTCGCACTGGAACTGTGAGCGCAGTCGGGCAAGTTGAAACATCATGGATCAACCGGACGACAGTCATGAAGGTTTTTGAAGACCACCCAGACTTTGCGTTGGCGCTCACCATGCTTATTACGTCGCGCCTAATTGAAAATCAGACAACTCTACACAACCAGCTAAAATCGAATGACAACATAACAGTTCCATCTGTCTCATGAGGGCGCGGGCAAGACATCTGTAATACCTGTCCCCTCAAATTTATTGCTTTATCAGGTGACCTGCCTGAACCGTCATTTCAACGCCCTTGAGATCGAAACTTTGCAGGTCAACGGCTTCGTTCTGTCGGCCAGCCGCATTGAGCGCCGCTTCGCTGATCAAAACCTCGCCAGCCTGTGCGGCATCGGAAAGTCGTGCGGCAACGTTCACATCATAGCCGAACGCGCTAATTTCTTGCAGGTCATTGCCAACCGATGCAACAGTGCCCAGATAGGCGCGTCCTGAGTGCAAGGCGATCCCCACGGGCACGCTCTCGCCCTTAAAGGTCGCATTCTTCAATGTCTCGGTCATTTTAAAAGCGCCTTCGACTGCCTTCTTCACATAATCCTCACCGCTAAAACCAGGAGGCCAAACGCCAATTATTGAATCGCCTTGAAACTGCAGTACAAATCCCTCTGAACGCCAAAGAACCGGAATGATTGTTTCGCGCATAAAAACGATCAATTCTTTAAATTCTTTGGGGGACATGCGAGAGGAAATCTCGACCGAGCCGCGCAAATCACAGAACATGATCGCCAGATCAACCTCTGCACCGCCCGGGAACGCCTTCAAAAATCCATCGCATGCGTTACAGAATAGCGGATTTCGCGACGATGCCTCTAGGCCCATTCGTTTGGTAATCCAGCCACCAAAACCGTTCAATGGCGCGTAACACATCTTGCATCGCGTTCGGCCCGGCAACATGGAATAGCGCCTTTGCTTTTTCGCTAGGACCGGATGTCCGATTTGAAAAACTTGATGCCAAAGCTCTTCGTTTCCTTCTTCACGGGCGAATTCGTCCAACTGTGGAATTGTGCTCATTTTTTAGGATCCTTTGGTGATGCACTCATAATGAGCGACGGTTCTTCAAGCACTCCTGGGCTGTTACAGACTGCGGTCGCAGCCAAGAATGTAGGTCCGGCTTTGACTTTTCGAACTGGCCCCATGCCGCGGTAAAGTACCGAGATTGCCTCCCCTTCCTTAAAGGGCACGTCTTTAGGAATTGTTCGATTTCCGGTTTTTGGATCGCAAAGACGTAGATCAGGGGCCGACACCACAATACCCGCCTCAAGAAGCGGCTTGTCCAACCATAGCGGCGCTTCTGCCAAGCTCATAATGTGATCATAGTCTGGGCCAAACATTGGCACCTCAAACTTGCCAGAGCTCAACGATGCGGTTTGCAAGTTGGTCATATGTGCTTCATCCCCTTCTCCCCAGAGTAGGTAGGTCGCATAGTCGGGTTGCTTAAGATGATGGGAAAACGGGCGATAAGTCACAATGCGCTCAACACGCACATCAATGTTCGCGATAATTGGTTTTAAGCGTTTTTTGTCCCATGGGAAAAAGTGCGGGTCTGCTTCTTCTTCGTCTGTGAAGGCTGGAAGCCCCTGAAAGATGTTCGCCTTGAATGTCGGGCGGCGGCCGGATGGAATCTCCGGGATCATAAACTGGGCAGAATCCGCGTCATCGTTGCAAAGGACAAATGTATCAAGCGGATACATCTCGCGCGCCTCATCGTATGTTGATTTGGCCTCGGGCGGCAGTTCGAGTTTGATAACGAGCTGATACTTGTGCTCTTCGTGATGATATTGGGTCATATGAACCCCAAAAACGTCCTTATCGCCAACCAAAATCAAAGCATGTTGATGAGGGTGGTTTGTGACGAAATTTGATGGCCTCTTTGTAGTCATATTATCCATGTGCGGCATCCTTTCAGAGCATATTTGGGGTGAAAGCGCTAGACTGGGTCCGACAGGCCGTACTTGCGCCGTAAATCTGCTGCTAATTTTTTGGCTTTGTCCTTCAGGGTCTTGGCAAGCATAGGAGTGAGATCACCGTCAGCGGTTGATGTCATGAAGGGGTTTTGCTGGGTCGACGTCAGAAATTTGACATCCATTCCGGGAACCGGATCAACGCCACAACGCGTCGCAAAGTGATCTACGAAATCTTGCCCGTAGGTGCTTGGTCCAAACTGGGAGGATGTCACAAACAGCGGTGCTTTGGGAACGTTATCCCCCCCGAACTCTTGCACCGACAACTCGTTGAAAAGCGCAGCATTTAGCTCGTTCATCAAACCAAGGTCGCGGTTGATACCCTCGCCGGTTTTGAAATTGATAGTATACGCGCAAATTGTCTGATCCGAACCGAGGCGGGTGAACAATTCCATCATCTCCGAGTCGTGGAAAAGCTTCTCAATTAGGGCATCATTTTTCAATGGGACAATTTGCCGAGCAATATAGTCGCATTGTTGCGCAATCTCGTAACTGTTGCCGCCATCGCGCTCTGCTGGAAGCCTTTGAAATGGCGTCAGCGTAACATCGTCATCCGAGGCGAATTCAGCCAAAAGCGCACAATAGAAACGCTTTGAATTGAACATACATTTTGCCAGTAATCGTCCATAGCCTGATCTATCAGCTGGAATGACAGCATGTGAAAGATAGACAGCGGCGGCGACTGCACCTGGTTTTGAACCTTCAATTCCATAGACGCCGACGCTTGGAACTGTGCCGCCGTGAAATACAACGGGGGCGGTAAAGGCGACAACGTCGCGCATCGCGCCATTTCGATAAACGAGTGACCCCACAGCATAGGGGATGAAACCGGCCTTATGCGGATCGACTGTGATCGTATCGCATCGCGCGAAGGCTTCATATTGTTTGGTTACATAGCCTCCCATCATCATCCCGGGCGACATCCCAAGGTCGTGGGCAAAAAATGTATCGTCTAATTCAGGTAGCTCCTGCGCACCGCGATGCCCTTCCTGAACGCCGAGGTGCCGCGACATAAGTCGCGCCTCCTCATCGCTGCCTTCGAGGTCTCGAGACGCGATATCAATCTCAAGTTTGGAAGGGCGCAACATGGATGCAAAGTAGCCCCCCCAAGCCGCATCTGCATGGAGCGAGAACTCAAGTCCCAGTTGCCGGTATTCGTCACGAATATCCGCAATATCAGCGAGCGGATCCACCGCGCTTTCTTCAGTTGTTCCCATGACGGCAACGACCTGAAGAACGGGTCGTTTCTCGGCAAGGCAACGATCAAGTTGGCGTCGCAGATCGACCGTGTCCATCCGCCCGTCAAGATCCACACGAACATGCCGCACACTGGACCGACCAAGGCCAACAAGCGATGCACCTTTAGGCCAGGAGTAGTGCGCCGTTGCAGGCGCCAAAATAACCGGAGCAGGGACGTCTGGCAAATAGCGGCGCGAAAAATCAATCATACCGAGATCAGCGATTGTCCGCCCTGCTAAGCTGGCTGCAAGCGCATCGGCATCTATCCCAGCCGAAGCGGTCACACGCACCAACAAGCCAATTGCTTCATCAATAGGCAGGTTCAGAAGCTCCCAACTCGTCAAATCAATCAAAGTCTTGCGTTTGCCGTCGAGCGTCAGAACCGTGACGTTACGCGCATCCGAAAGCGCTGCATCGTGTCGAATGGCATCAACCAACGCCAGAGGCAAATATTTCAGGTTGCGCACAGCCCAGATAGACTCTGCATTTGCGACCGAACCGTCGCAGGTAAGATGCCCCCAAGGTCGCGGCAAATCGCTCTCGGTTTCAGGGTCTCTGTAGCCCAACATGCGGCAAATATCGTCACAGACGGCCATCTCAAGCAGCGTTGTGACCGGAGAGGCCTCCGTCGCGACGTTGTTCTGATTATAGAGCAATCCTGCCATATATCCAACGAGCGACGGAAGCGTGGTGTCCCAGTACATGTGGGACTGATTGCGATAGCTGGAAAGCGGAATGGAGGATCGCAGATGTGCCAAAACTTCGGAAAGTCTCTCCTCCATTAAGTCTGTCGATCGCCGGTAAGCAGGGTTTTCATCACTGAAAACGGCAAGGGGCGCCATATGTGGGTCTTCGGGTTGATACGTTCGGCGCGCCTCGAGATTAGCTTTGATTGCCTGGTCTAACAATTTGCGAAATACCGCTTCGTTTTCGCCTTTCGGGCCCAAGAACCAAGCTGCCGGGGTGCCGACTGATACTGGCTTGTTTAGGCTGAGCTTGTCGGGATGACGCCGACGAAAGGCATCTATTGACTGGTGCAAGTTTTTGCTACGATGTTGGTTCGTCAAATGTGCATCTCCTTGGGCATGTGTTATTTTGTCAAATATTGCTCTGGGTAAATACGATCACCTTGTTGCGTCGGAGTCATAATTATGAATCCGCGGCTCGCGTAAGGGTTCAGCAGGCACAAACCCAAGAAATGTTCCGTAGAAAGACAGCTCCTTTTCAACCGCGTCGACAATCGAAGATGCCCGACCGAACCCGTGCCCCTCACCATCATAAAACTCAAATGCGTGCGGCAACTTTCGTGCGTTCAACTCGTCAATCAGAACATGTGCCTGTTGCGGTGGAACAACCGGATCTTCGGTGCCTTGGAAAAGAATAATGGGGCAATCGATCTGTCCCACGTGGAATAGCGGCGAGCGCGCGCGGAAAAGCTTTGAGGCCATAGGGTAGGGCCCCAGTAATAATTCTGCGTAGCGCGCCTCAAGTTTGTCTGTGACCTTTGCGATCATCTCAAGATTTGAAATACCATAATAGCTGGCTGCCGCTCCCAGTTGATCCGTAAATGTCGCGAGTGCCAGAGTGGTAAAACCGCCAGATGATCCTCCGCGCGACACAACCCTGTAAGGATCAACATGGCCGCCCTGAACAAGGGCTTTCACCGCGCCTACACAGTCCTCGACGTCGACCTTCCCCCAAGCGCCATACATAGCCCGTCTAAAGGCTCTGCCAAATCCTGTGCTTCCCCGATAATTAACATCCACCACTGCGAACCCGCGCGAAGTGAAGAATGGGATTGTCATGTCAAGCCCAGCACTTGCAGGAGCTGTGGGCCCTCCGTGAATAAGGATCATCAGCGGAGGCTTTTCTCCTTCGGGGGCTTTGAAATTGGGGTTCTTGGGCGCATAGTAAAAGGCATGGGCCTGCGCTTCGCCATCTGGACCGCTGGGAAATGTGATCGTCTGCGGTTCTGCGATACAGGCGCGCACTTCGTCTTTTATCGGCGGCGCTGTGGGTCGGATTAGCTCGAATGCGTTGGTCTCTAGATCCATCCGATAGATCGCGGAGGGCTTGGTAAATGACCCTGCAAGAAATACGGCATATCCATTGGACACATACAAATGCTGGATCGAAGAAAACTCAGTTTCGATCGCGTTTACAGCGCCGGATGCCACGTCCACGCTGACAAGCGACCAAGTACCGTTTCGTGTGACACATGCGATAATTCTGTCCGGTGACGCGAACCCAAACGAGGTCCCTCCCAACCTCCATGCAGGCGCCGCAAATTCTCCTGTTTCGCGGGTTACAGGTTTAAGGGTATCCCCTTCGACTTTACAAATGTTTGCCCAATAATCCCCGTCAATTTTCACACGGTCTGATATGACATATAGATGTCCATCGAGCGACCAAACCGGATTTACGATCGCTTCGTCAGAAAAACGCATAAGATCGGCAAGGACGGGGTTTGACAGTTGGTCGATATGTTCTGCTGGCGCACCAGCAATCATGCGGGGATCGCGGGGGGCTCCAGATGGATCAATTTGAGTGACCCAAAGCTGCGTTCCCTCCCATGGCATGGAAGGGTAATTCCAAGTGATCCAGCAAAGCTGCGTACCATCCGGTGAAAGTCTGGGGCTGGAATAAAAGTCGCCCCCTTGCGCGATAATCCTCGGCGGCCGCTCCCCTGCTAGATCCAATGCAACGAGTGATTGCGTGGGCTGCCCGTTTGTAATTACGCTTGTCTCTTCCATTACAGCGTAGACAACGCCATGCGCAGGATCGAGTTCGAAGTCCGCGTATGTTGCTGCGACAGGGGGTGTAATAGGTTTGGGAAGCTTGCCCTCAACGCACAGATGAACCCTTTGATCACGTGTTTTGGGAAAAGCATCGGCCTGATATTGAGTGAAGGCCAACACCCCGTCCTTTACACCAAGCGCCCCACCTCCATATGAGTTGACAGTCGTACGGGCGCTAAACCAACGCGAGGTTGCGTCCTCAACACCTGTGGTGGGCGTCCAGCGCATTATGGCACTACGGCCCGCTTCGTCTGGCCTGCTCTCGACCCAAAAGATCGCATCACCGTCTAGGCAAATCTTTTCAACTTTCCGGGTGCCCTCAGCAAGTGATGCAGGGGCGAGCGGCGACAACCACTCACCATATCCGCGTATCTCAACTTGTTCTATAAAATCCGCCATTTAGCCCCCTGATGACAACATACTAGATTGGAAGATGAACCCACGGCAACTTTTTTGTCGGCTCTTAGGGAAAGAAGCAGCAATGAGGCACTGTCAGAAGAAACTGACTTGAACATGGTAGGACGGTTTCGTAGCGTTTGCGGATGACAAAATCTTCGCCATTTCGCTACTTCAAGACGTCTCCTGAAATCATCCGCCTGGCAGTTATGATGTATGCTCGGGTCCCGCTGTCGCTCCGCAATGTGGAGGATTGGCGGTGTCAGAGGAAACAAGGGGGTAGTGTCAGATTAAATTCGCTTGAGACGGGCAGGGCGCTGATCTAGCATCTACGGATGGCAAAACGCTCCCCATTTCGCTATTTCAAGACCAGCCCAGAAATCATTCGCCTGGCGGTGATGATGTACGTCCGGTTTCCTCTTTCACTGCGCAATGTAGAGGATCTTTTGCACGAGAGAGGCGTCGATGTTAGCTACGAAACTGTCCGGTTTTGGTGGAACCGCTTTGGCCCAATCTTCGCTTCGGAAATCCGTCGTAAACGGATTCAACAACTGCGGGCGTATTCGAACTGGCAATGGCATCTGGATGAAATGTTCGTAAAAATCAACGGTGAACGTCACTATTTATGGCGCGCGGTTGATCACGAAGGTGAGGTGCTTGAAAGCTATGTCACTAAGCGCCGTGATCGCAAAGCGGCATTGAAATTCCTCAGAAAAGTGATGAAGCGCTTTGGTCCACCACATGTCATCGTGACCGATCGCCTTCGGTCTTACGGCGCGGCGATGAAAGAAATTGGCAATGCGCAGAGACAGGGTTTCGGGCGCTGGAAAAACAATCGAGCGGAGAATTCTCATCTACCGTTTCGACGACGAGAACGCGCCATGCACCGCTTTCGCCGAATGGGAAGTTTACAGAAATTTGTCTCCGTCCACGCATCTGTTTTCAACCACTTGAATCAGGATCGCAGCCTTTCCCAAAGAGTTCATTTTAAGCGCTCACGAACCGCCGCTCTTGCCGAGTGGCGCGGCCTTTGCGCGGCATAAAGGACAGCACTACTGGCCTAGTAGAGACGAGTTCGAATTAGTCTGACACCACCCAAATTTGACTTACCTCACTGTTTTACGGTCTAGTGGCCCCATTTCAGTACCAGCGGATCTAGAGGCCTTAATAGGTCGATAAGCCGACTACGGATGGCCGGATGCATCGATGGGATCGGGTGGCGACAGAACTCTGACGCGATTACGCCTCCCTCAACCATTGCCGCCTTGCAGCTTTGCCAACCGCATTGACGGTTCTCGTGATTGATTGCCATGGCAACGCGGCCATAGGCCTCGGTCGATGCGGTGACATTACCAGCCTGAAACAGCGTGATCACCGGTTTGACCTGATCTACGATCATTCCGCTAGTCATCGACCCCGTTGCGCCTGCGTCTAGATCGGCCAACAGAGTGATCGCTTCTTCGCCGTCAAACGGCGCCTCGATAGCATCTCCGCCTTCGGAAATCAGAGCACGTAGCTTGTTTGCGGCGCGTGGGCATTCGATCTTGAATAGTTTCACCATCTCGATCTCGCGCGCCATGCTCACCAGCAGGGGCACAGATAAGTCTACACCAGACAAGGGCGCATCCTGCACCATGATCGGAATGCCGACTTTTCCCACCTCGGCAAACTGCTCGAAGGTCTGCTCGGGCGTGCCCTTAAGTAGTGCACCGTGATACGGCGGCATCATCATCACGATGTCCGCACCGATATCCTTGGCAAACCGCGCGCGTTCAATTGCGATTTGAGTGGCGTAGTGGCTAATCGTGATGATCACAGGCACTCGGCCTGCGACATGCTCGAGACACAGGCGCGAGAGCGTTTCGCGCTCTGCATCCGAAAGCAGGAATTGCTCCGAGAAGTTCGCGAGGATACAGATTCCGTCTGCCCCCTGATCAATCAAACAGTCAAGGACGCGTTTCATGCCCTCGAGATCGAGGGTGCCATTGCCGTTGAACGGCGTTGGCGCGACTGGCCAGATACCTGTCCAGCTCATTCCGTGATCTCGAAATGCTTGAGGTGCTTGGCGGAAATGGAAATACCAAGTCCCGGCTTTTCGTCATCTAGTTGTAGGAACCCATCGACCGCCACGGGATCACCATCGAAGATATAATAGAACAACTCGTTGCCGACCTCGACGTCAAACGCCGGAAAATATTCGCTGATCGGGCAGTTCGTGTTGGCCATGGTTAAGTGATAGTTGTGCATTTGGCCTGCATGAGGAATCACTGGGATCTGCGCGGCCTCAGCGATGGCGTTGATCTTTTGGGCCGCGGTGATGCCGCCGACACGGTTGGTGTCGTATTGCAAAACACTAACCGCTTTTTTCTCAATCAAGTCCTTGCAGCCGATGATCGAGAACTCGTGCTCACCGCCGGAAATGGGTACGATATTCATCGCATTCAACTCGGCATAACCCGCAACGTCATCCGCGATCACTGGTTCTTCCAGCCAGCGCGGTTCGTACTTCGCGAGCTTCGGCAGCATCCGCTTGGCATAGTCCAGATTCCAGCCCATGTAGCATTCGAGCATGAGATCGTTATCATATCCGATGACCTCACGCAGCGCTTCCACGCGTTTTAAGTTCTCGCGCATCCCCGCCATTCCGTCCTTAGGACCGTAGCCAAAGCGTGACTTATAGGCGGTATAGCCATTCTTCATGGCCTCTTCGGCCTCGGCCTGCATGGTGGCGATCGGACCAGCGTAGAGCTTGGAATAATAGACTGGAATCTTTTCCTTGGTGCGCCCACCCAGCAGCTTGAACACGGGTTTTCCCACCAGTTTGCCCATCAGATCCCAGATTGCGATATCGATTGCAGAGATCGCGGTCATGCCGATACCCTTGCGCCCCCACGCATGGGTGCGACGATACATTTTTTCCCAGATATAGGCGTAATCAAATGGATCCTCGCCAATCACCAGTGGCGTATACCAGTCGTCGATTGCCTTCTTCACCACGGACGGTGCAAGGGCGGCATTGCCGATGCCGATGGTGCCGTCGTCGGTCTCGATTTCAACCGTCAGCCACTGGTGAAACCGGAAGGACGCCATAGCGTCGCCCTTGATCCAGAGCGCATCTGAGGCGTTGGTGCAAAAATTGCCCGACGGCGGTACCGTAGGCCCGGTCCAGTTCCAAACGCGCGTACGTACGGATTTAATTTTCGTCATACTATTTGATCCTTATTGTGCTTCCGCGCGGCTTGCGCGATGATTTTGGGCCATGCGGACAAGTAGGTTGAACGCTTGGAGTGTGGCACCAACATTCGCCTTGTTCTGACCAGCAATGTCGAAAGCTGTTCCGTGGGCCGGTGTGGCCACTGGGATAGGAAGGCCGCCGGCCACGGTCACGCCACGATCGAACCCCAAAAGCTTGATCGCGATTTGTCCTTGATCGTGGTACATTGTGACGACCGCGTCGACTTCTCCTCGTTGCGCTTTTAGAAACACAGTGTCCGAAGGCCAAGGGCCCGTCACGTTCTTCTGCTTCGCTTGCGCGGCCTTTATGACGGGTTCCAGAATGTCGATCTCCTCGCGGCCAAATTTGCCGTTGTCTCCCGCGTGCGGGTTCAGAGCAGCCACCGCAATATGCGGCCTGACTTTTCCGGCACGACGAAACGTGTCTTCAGCCAAGGCAATCGCCTTTTCAACCGCGTCTGCCGTTATCCGTTCGGCAACATCCTTCAAGCCGATATGGCTGGTGACGCGCGTCGTCATCAGATCGTCCAGAACATTGATCTCGCTATGATAACCCTTGAAGCCGATATAGCGGGCTATGTAGCGATGTTCGTCCTCCGCGTTCAGTCCCGCGCTGGTCAGCGCTGATTTGTTGAACGGACCGAACAGGATCCCGTCCACTTTACCTGCCATTGCGAGGTCAAGTGCCTTGTCAAGGCAGCGCAGGCTGGACGCGCCGCTGGCAATGGTGACATTTGCAATCTTCACGTCATAAGGGGCGATGGTCTGCATCGGCAGCCAGTTCACGCTCACCTGCGTTGTGATGGCCTCTTCGTTTATTTGCTGCAGATCAAGGCTCAAGCCCGCCTGTTCCGCGCCCTGTTGCCAGATATGATCGTCGCCGATCAGTAGGATGTTTGCGGCGTCTATCACGCCCTCTTGGTTTAGCAGCTTGGCGATCAGTTCCGGTCCGATCCCGGAAGGATCCCCTGGAATAATGGCTATACGTGGTTTCAGATCGGTCATTTGATGATCTCCGTTAGAGCGAGAGATACCTGTGGCACGTAAGTGACGAGCAACAGAATGAAAGCGAGCACGCCGATGAACGGCAAGTTAGTACGGGACGTTTCCCAAATTCCCGCCTTCGCGATGGAACACGAAGTGATCAGAACCGAAGCAACCGGCGGCGTTTGCTGGCCGATGGCGAGATTTAACGTGACCATAATTCCAAAGTGGACAGGATCAATCCCGACGGCGTTGACCAAGGGCATCACGACCGGTACGACCAGAATGATTGCCGCCGCGCCATGCAGGAACATGCCCAGCACAAGCAGCAGAAGGTTGAGAAGCGCCAGCACGATCAGCGGATTGGTTGTCATCTCTGTGATCTGCTGTGCCAGCTGTTGCGGGACCTGCGCTTGTGTTAGGAAAAGCCCCAGCGCCGCCGACGTTGCTACAAGCAACATCACCACGCCTGTCTGGCTGACTCCTTCCAGCATGACCTTACGAAGGCGCCAAACATCCAGATCGCGATAAATGAAAATCCCGATAACCAGCGCGGCCAACACTGCTAGGCCCGCGCCTTCGGTCGCTGTCACGATTCCTGAAAAGATGCCACCAAGGATGATGACCGGCATCAATAAGGCCCAGATGGCCTCTTTGAAGGAACGCCAGACGTGGCACAGATCAAAAGCTTCGGCACGGGGCAGGTCATAACGGACCGCCAACACATATGTGACCGCCATCAACAGGAACCCACCTAGGACGCCTGGTACGATACCGGCCACGAACAGCTTTAGCACCGAAACTTCGGCAATGGCTCCATAGAGGATCATTGGGATTGACGGCGGAATGATGATTGCCAGTGATGCCGACGACGAAGTGATCGCCGCGGCAAGTGTCCGGGAATAACCGCGCTTCTTCATCTCTGGGATCAGGACGGTTCCGGTGGCCGCGACGTCTGCGACAGCCGACCCCGATATCTCGGCAAAGACCATCGAGACGCCAATATTCACCATGCCAAGGCCGCCACGGACAAACCCGATCAGCGACGCGACGAAATTGATGAGCCGCACCGAGATGCCCGACGTGTTCATCAGGTTTCCAGCAAGAATGAAAAGCGGGATGGCGATTAGTGGGAAGGACGTGGCGCCTGAATATAGTGCGATTGCCATATCGTAGAACGTCGCGCCGCCTGGTGTAAGGACAAGTCCACCTAGGGCGACGATGCCGATGGCGACGGCAATCGGCACGTTCATCAGAATAAGCCCGATCAAGGCGATCATGGTAAAAAACAGTATCATTTGGATTCGTCCTTTTGGGTCGTGTTCGCGTTTTCGCGTTCCGCGTCAGCGATGGCCTGTTCGATTTCGGCATGATCGGCGTCGATCCCCATCGCAGCATTTCTGAGCGCGCGCGGCATGGTTAGCAATGTGCCGATGATCATGAGCACTGCGGAAATCGGGATGACAGACTGAACGATGTCGAGGGTCATCCACCGAATGCTGAGCAGCGAATCCCATTTGGCAACGGCCAACACAGCGTTCCCGTACCAGGCGACAACAGCGAAAAAACCGATCACAAGGAACTCGGAGAACAGCGCAAGAGCTACAGCCGCGTGTTTTGGCAACGCCGTCACGATGCCACCGAAACTCATGTGTTGGCGCAAGAAGAGCGCATAGGTGGCGCCGAAATAGGTGAGCCAGGCGAGCAGGACGCTGGCAATCTCATCGTACCAAGACGGCGAGAAACCCACGTAGCGCATTGTGGTGGAATAGATGACTGCCAACGCCAATGAAACCAGCAGTGCTAAGCAGATTGTCTCGATGATCCACAACAGTACTTTTTCGAATTTCGCGATCATCATGAAAGCCTCCTTAGATGCGGAAGTGGCCGGCCGGATGCTCCAGCCGGCGTGATACTGGTAAATTAGTTGGCCAGTGCTTGAGCGCGGCTCACGAGTGCGTCACCACCTTCGACTTGGTCGGCGAAGGCCTTATAAATCGGCACAGACGCTTCGATGAAGGCTTTCTTGTCGGCCTCGTTAACTTCCATTCCGGCGGCCTTAACCTTGTCCACCAATTCATTGTCAGCAGTTTCACCTTCCGCCAGCGACCAGTCTTGGACAGACGCGGCGACGCTGTTAACCGCTGACTGAACGTCCTTAGGCAGATTGTTCCAGGACTCAAGGCCGGACGTCAGGTAGGTCGGCGAATAGACGTGACCAGTGAGGCTCAGGTATTTTTGAACTTCCTGAAAATTGGCGCCGGTGATGTTGGTCAGCGGATTTTCTTGCCCGTCCATCGTTCCCGTCTGCAAAGCCACGAAGACTTCCGAGAAAGACATCGGGGTAGGATTGGCGCCCCATTCCTTAAACATTGCGACGCGCCACTCAGAGGATGGAGTACGGATCTTAAGTCCCGCAAGATCTGCTGGCGTATTGATCGGGCGTGTATTGTTGGTGATCTGGCGGAATCCGTTCTCCCAGGTTGCCAGCACTTTAAGGCCAGCGTCTTCGGCTTTCGGAGCTAAGTCTTTCTGTACGATCTCGGCGTCGATCGACTTGAGGTGGGCGCGATCCTGAACAAGGAAAGGCATGTCGAAGAGCGCGAATTCGGGTGCCACGTTGGTCATGATGGACGAAATCAAGGTGAACTGAACCGTGCCGAGCCGAAGCTTCTGCAACAGCTCTTTTTCGTCTCCAAGTTGTGCGTCAGCATAGAATTCGACTGTATGTGCATCACCGAGCTTAGTCTGCAGGTCCTCGGCGAACTTAGCCGCACTGCGTCCCTGAAGACTGTTCGATGCAGCACCGACCGCGACGATGTAGGTCTCGGCGGCAACCGGCGCGGCGGATAGTGACACGGCACAAACCATCAAGCTGGCGGATACGCCATTGCGAAGCAATTTCATTGGGTGGTCTCCTCTCCCTGCGGAACGCGAGTTTGCATTTCCGCTACATGTATTTTGTATACATTTAGCAGGTATGGACTATCAAGTTATTTTTGGATATTATCAGCACACAGCAAGTAACCGAAAATAAATACTTAAAAACAGAGGGCTAAGGGATGGGGTCGAACATCGCTATTATCAACCGCTCCCTCCATGATCAGGTGGTTAGCCGTGTTCGCGACCTAATCATCGAAGGTACACTGGAGCCAGGAAGTCGAATCGATGAGGCCTACCTCATCGAAGAACTTGGCGTTTCACGCACACCGTTTCGCGAGGCTTTGCGCACTCTGGCTGCCGAAGGGTTGGTGATAGTTCGGCCGTCCAAGGGCAGCATGGTGCGAAAGTTGACGCCCACCGATGTATTTTCCATGCTGGAAGTGCTTGCCAATCTTGAAAAGCTGGCCGGCGAACTTGCCTGTGAACGCGCAAGCGACGACGAGATCGCTGACCTAGTCGATCTGCACAACCTTATGATGAACTGCTACCGTACCCGCGAACGGATGCCGTATTATAAAATGAACCAGGAATTTCACTCGCGACTTGCGGTGCTGTCAAAAAACGAAACCCTACAGGACATGCAGGCGAACATTCAGGCAAGATTGAAGCGCATTCGCTACATCGGCAACCAAGAGCCCGACTCTTGGGCTGGGGCCGTAGCCGATCACGAAGAAATGGTACGCGCGTTGAAGGACAAGGATGGGAAGCGTTTGGGTGAAGCTATGGCAAGCCATCTTAATAAAACTTGGGAACGCGTGAAGGACAGCATCTAAATCAGGGGTGATGTCAAAGGAAAAATGGTTGTGAAGGTTAGGGTGGTTTCCTAGCATCGAAGTATGACAAAACGCTCTCACTTTCGCTACTTCGAAACCAGTTCAGAGATCATTCGCCTTGCTTTGATGATGAATGTCAGGTTTCTGCTCTCTCTCAAAAATGTTGAAGACTTGCTGCATGAACGCGGTATCGACCTGAGCCAGGAAACCATTCGGTTTTGGTGGAGCCGTTTTTGTCAAATTTTCGCCTCGGAAATCCGCCGGAGGCTCGCCCGGCAACTATATACTTATTCAAATTGGCGATGGCACTTAGACGAAGTTATTGTGAAAATTATCGGTAAGCGCCATTGACTTTGGCAAGCGATCGATCACGAGGGCGGGGTGTTGGAAAGCTTTGTCACCAAGAGTCGCGGCAGGTCAGCGGCCCTTAAATTAATGAAGAAAGTTATGAAACGGTACGGCCACCACGAAGTCGTCGTCACGGACAATTTGCGCTCGTATGGTGCCGAAATGAAGATCATCGGAAATGAGGTCAGACAAGAAACAGGGCGCTGGAAAAAACAGTCGCGCCAAGAATTCTCACCCACCTTCTCGACAACGAGAGAGAGTGTCTCACCGCTTTCGTCGGATGCGAAGTTTGCAGAAATTTACCTCCGTCCACGCGTCGGTTTTCAACCACTTCAATAAGGATCGCAGTCTTTCGCAAAGAGTCCAATTCAAGCTTGATCGCGACGCTGCTCTTAGCGAATGGCGCCAATTTGGTGCGGCATAAAAGGGCAGGGGTACTGGCCTAGCTGAGACGAGTTCGAATTAGTCTGACACCACCTGGTGAGGGCTATAATCCGACAGTTCCAAGTCTAGGGTCAGGACCTATTAATTTCTTGCATTAGATCTGATGTTCTGAATCAATGCTTTCCAAACTCAGGAGAGCAACATGTCGGATAATTATTGGCTTTCAGAAACACAGATCGAACGTATTAAACCCTACTTTCCGCGTTCGCACGGGGTGCCACGGGTTGATGATCGGCGCGTTCTGAGCGGCATCATCCATGTCCTGAAACGTGGGTTGCAGTGGCGGGATGCTCCCCCCGAATACGGCCCGCATAAGACCCTGTATAATCGCTTCATCCGCTGGAGCAGGTTAGGCGTATTTAATAATATTTTAAAGCCTTATCATCTCAGGACACGCCGAAACAATTGCAGATAGACGCGACGCACCTCAAGGCGCATCGTACCGCTTGCAGCCTCCAAAAAAAGGGGCCGAACTATTGCTGGCCGATTTCCCGGCGGCCAAGCACCTCCTTGCTGATCGAGGTTACGACGCGGACTGGTTCAGGGATGGCTTACTGGACAAAGGGATAGCCCCCTGCATTCCCTTAAGGAGGAACCGAAAGCGTCTGATAGAATACAATAAGGCTTCGCATAAACAGAGGCATAAGGTCGAAAACATGTTCGATAAACTCAAAGACTGGAGGCGTATATCAACTCGATATGACCGCTGTGCACACACTTTTTTCTCCTCAATATGCATCGCAGAAATCGTGATATTTTGGATTTAACGAGTCCTGACCCTAGGCAAAGTTTGTGTTTCCAAACAAATTGGACCCCGCCGAGTGTCGGCGGGGTCCAAAGATTAAGAAATTGACTTAGTTAGAAGCTTCAAGGATAGCGTTCACAAGGCCGTCACCATTGGTTTCGATAAAGGCTTCCCAAACTGGTTTAATCGCCTCTTGAAATGCGTTTCCATCAACGTCGCGGTTGATTGTCATTCCATCGGCTTCCAGTGCGGCAAGCATTTCGTCTTCTTTCGCGATGCTCAACTCGCGCTGCATCGCAACGGCTTCTGCTGCCACCTCAAGAATAACCGTCTGTTCATCTGCTGACAAACCTTCAAAAGCATTATTATTCATCGCAAGTGCCAACGGTGAATAGGCGTGCTGGGTCAGGCTGAGGAATTTCTGCACTTCATAGAACTTAAACGAAAGAGTCACACCAATCGGGTGATCCTGCGCGTCGACAACACCAGTTTCCAAGGCGGTGTATAGTTCGGCTACTGGAATTTGCTGAGGGTTTGCATCAAGGGCCGAGAACATGTCGTTGAGCGCGATAGAGTTGTTAACCCTCATTTGGAGGCCCGCAACATCAGCTGGTACTTTTATTGGGCCGCGATTGTTGGTCATGTTGCGATAGCCGTTTTCTGGAAAACCTAGACCTTTAAGACCAAATTCACCCATTTGATCCAGTACGCCTTGACCGACCGGTCCGTCTAGAACCTGATAGGCCGCTTCGCGGGTTGGAAACATGAAAGGCAAAGTGAAAGCTGCGGACTCAGGCATTAAACCGGAGTAGTTGTTCAACCCAACCATTGCCAAATCGATAATGCCGGAACGAATTCCGTCAATCATCTGTGCATCGTTGCCCAATTGACCGGATGGGAAAATGTTGACCATGACGTTGCCGTCCGTGCGTGCTTCGACTTGCTCTTTGAAGAACAGAGACATTGTTTGCTGGAGGTCGGATTCCGGTGCTGCGTGCGCCAACTTTAGCGTTGTTTCAGCTGTAGCGAATGTAGCGCCAAAAATCATTGTGCCAGCAAGCACCATTGGTTTCATAAAAGATTTCACTTGTTTTCTCCTCCGAGGACAATTTAGCCGGTGATGAATTTCATCGGCACGATTATGATGTCCGGGAAAGCTATGAACAGCCCCAAGAGCACCAAATATGCAGCTATGAAAGGGAGCACCCCTTTGACAGCCTTGGACATTGGCACGCGGCCAACACCACAAACAACATTCAGAACATTGCCGACTGGTGGCGTGATCAATCCAATGGAACAATTGATCACGAACATCAGCCCGAAATAGACTGGATCGATCCCCGCCAATTTAATGACAGGCATCAGCAGCGGCACAAGGATAAGCACGGTAGGCGCCAGATCCATGACCATGCCGACGGCCAAAACCAGCAACATAATCAACAGCATCAGAGTGCGCGGATTATCGATAAATGGCCCAAGCAGTACTGCCAGCTGTTGCGGCAACTGCGCCACAGTAATGAGCCATGCCGCAACCATAGCGCAGCCGACAAGAAACATGACCATTGCAGTTGCGCGTCCAGAATTTTTCAGTACCAAATAAAACTTGCTCCAAGTCATCTCTCGATAAACAAACGTGGAGATAACGAGCGCATAAACCGCAGCGACAACCGCAGCCTCTGTGGGGGTGAAGACTCCAAACCGAATACCGCCGATGATGATAACAGGCATCAGGAGTGCCCAAATGCCTTCACGCAACGAGGCCATTTTTTCGGCCAACGGGGCCTTGGGTGCAACAGGCAGATCCTCGTTACGTACAAGAATAGACCAGACCAGAATAAGCGTTAGCCCCATCAGTAGCCCAGGGACAATCCCACCCAAGAACAAATCCTTAATCGAAATTCCGCCCGCAACACCGACCAAGATCAGTGGCAGTGAGGGTGGAATAACTGGGGCAATGATACCACCAGACGCCAGCAAGCCCATAGAGCGTCCTTCTGGATATCCGGCTTGTTTCATCATCGGATACAGAATGCTAACCAAAGCGGCGGCATCGGCGACAGCCGATCCAGAGAGACCGGCCAACAAGACCGAAGTGAAAATCGCAACGTACCCCAAGCCACCCTTACGGTGCCCAACAAACATCGTCGCCATCCGCACAATACGCGTCGAGAGGCCACCAACGGACATAACCTCGCCCGCCACAAGGAAGAATGGAATCGCTAGCAGCGGAAAACTATCTACACCGTTGATCAGCGACTGTGCAAGAATATCAACGCTGAACGTATCCATGTAAAACATGAGCGCGATAGACGACAACAACAGTGCGAACGCGACGGGCAATCGAAGCATGATCGAGAACAGCAGAACACTGAGGAAAATTGCCAGAGTCATAGTGTGGGTCCATCTTTAGTGGCGAACGCATCGGGATAGAAAATTCGCACGGCTGCTACGAAGGCCATCAAGCCACCAGAAATAACGCCGGCTGCATAGAAGAGCCCTGAAGGCAGCCCAGTAAGTTGTGAAATATTGTTCCAATTGGCCATCATTTGGCGGAACGACCCCCAAAACAGCATACCAACGGCGAACAAGATAATTACCCAACCGAGGCGTCGCAGAAAGGGGACGGCACGAGGAAAAAGAACATCTGATATTTCAGTCACTGCGAGATGTTCATCACGTCGCAATACGACCACCGCGCCAAGCATGACTACCCATACAAAGCACATTCTTGATAACTCGACTGAAGGCCGCAAACTTGACGAAAAGCCGTAGCGCAATACCACATTTGTGAAAACAAGAGCGATCATGACAATCATAAGAACCGCTATTACGGCTTCAATGGAGTTCCATAACCTTTCGGCAAGTTTACTCATGCGCTCCTCCCAAAGCAAATTTCAACAGGCTAAATCAGGCGCCAGAGTCGAATAATCGAATACTATAGTTGGGATTGCAAATGTCCCAAGATATGTTATCGATAACACATATTGAATGTTATCGATAACACTTGCAACAACTTTCTGTCAATAACCATAGTTTTCATTTTAACTAAGGGGAGGGCGCACTGGGAACCTGATCGCCTCAATCCGATCAGGTGGAGTCACCTTCGGGCAAGTTGGTAAAGTGAAAAGTATGTGTCTTTACCTGTCTCCGAGGCAAGGTTTGAAAGGAAAAGCTAGGCGGGGATGCAACAATCGGCGTTTTTACTTGGCTATCCATGCGGCACGCGGTGGGTTCAATGTCACCACGAGACCAAGCGCCCCACGCGGTACGGGTTTAGCCATTGTCGAAGCTGGGCGGCCTGCCAAATGTCAACAAACCTGTAACGGGCGCGTAGCGTATGATTCTGTCATTGTGATGGTCCGAGAAAAGTAAACAGTTCAGATACTGAACCAGTTCGTCCTAGTTGCGAGAAACTTGACCGATGCGACCCAGACATTGCGGTCACACACTTGCCATGGTTTTTGTGAAATGACATTTGTGTTTTATTTCCTAGTCTGGGTAAGTGTTATCGATAACTGCTCGCATCTTCAAAACGAAAGAAGGCTATTATGATTGCAACTATGGACACCAAATTGCTCACCCATCGGGGAGCGATGGGGATGCTTACAGCGGGTGTGGAAGCCGCTGAACAGATGGGCCAGCCGCAATGTATTGTTATTGTCGATGCCAGCGGGCAGTTGATTGCGGAAATCCGGATGACGGGTGCCAAGTTTCTGAGCCGCAAGTCGGCAAAAGCTAAGGCGTTGACAGCTGCATCGACCGGTGGAGCTTCATCCAATATTCCGGAGAGCGTACGCCCAGCAATTGGGGTCGCGACAGGCGGCCACATGACTGGCTTACCCGGAGGTTTGCCGATTATTGTAAATGGCGTTGTGCTGGGAGGGATCGGTGTCGGGTCGGGCACAGGTCAGCAAGACATTGAGGTCGCAGTGGCGGCGCTGAATTCAATCGGTGCTGACATATGAAAATTGCGTTTCTCGGCACCGGATTAATGGGTGCGCCCATGGCACGCCATTTGGCCGCTGTGCACGACGTGACCGTGTGGAATCGCAGTGAGCACAAGGCGAAGGCCCTTGGGGATGTATGTAATGTCCGTGCAACTCCGCAGGAAGCTGTAAAAGGTGCGGAGTGCGTGATTTCCATGCTATTGGATGGTCCTGCAACGCGCGCAGTTTTGGATAACCTTACGATGCACGCTGCGGCGAAAGGTGGGCTAATCATAGATATGGGATCCGTTGATCCTGACACAGATCGGGCACTGGCAAGGCAAAGCGAAAGTATCGGGTTGGCCTACCTGGATGCGCCAGTGTCAGGCGGCGTGACGGGTGCCGAGGCCGCAAGTCTCGCGATCTTGGTTGGTGGCTCAAAGGCTTCATTCCTACGTGCAACCCCTGTTTTTAATTTGCTTGGTCGGGCAACGCATTTGGGGGAAGTAGGCGCAGGGCAGGTCGCGAAATTGGCCAACCAATTGATCGTCGCAACCACGATTGGCGCGGTGGCTGAGGCTATGCGATTGGCCGAGGCAGGGGGGTGTGACAAGGCTGCGTTGCGCGACGCCCTGCGTGGCGGGTTTGCCGATAGTCGTATCCTTGATCTGCACGGTGCACGCATGGTCGAGGGTAATTTTACCCCCGGTGGTCGCTCTGTCGCGCAACTTAAAGATCTCAACAACGCGATGACCTTGGCACATACAGCGGGTCTGTCTTTGCCACTTTCAGAAACGATCACAGCAGGGTTTCGCGATTTTGTTGAAGTCCATAACGGCGGCGAGAAAGACCACTCCGCCTATTATGAATGGCTGGACCTTAAGCGAAACTAATCTGTGCTTTCATCGTCTGCGTGCGATCTGACGCCAGCTTGAACCCTGCAACAGCATCATCAATGCTGACGGTGTGCGTGATCAGCGGCTTCACGTCGATCAACCCTTTTTGCATCAAACTGACACCGGTTTGGAATTCATCATGAAACCGGAACGACCCCTTGAGTGACAGCTCTTTAGCCGTGATAGCCATCATCGGTAGGGTCATGTCCCCGCCAAGCCCAAGCTGCATGATCGTGCCGTGCGGGCGCATCGCGTGAATGCCTGCCGCCAGCGCGGGGGCCGCACCCGTGCATTCATACAAGACGTCGAACGTGCCTTTGTCCGGTGTGAACTCTGCCAATCCATCGGGATTTTGCGCCATGTTGATAACTTTATCTGCTCCCGCAGCGCGCGCCATTTGTAGTGTGTAATCACTCAGATCTGTTGCCACAATCAGGTCCGCACCGGCGCGACGGGCGCATAGGATGGACAGGATGCCAATAGGGCCACAGCCAGTCACCAGCACTGACTTCCCGACCAAGTTGCCCGCCCGCCGCGTCGCGTGCAGGCAAACGGCAAGTGGTTCAGCCATTGCGGCTTCGCCCGGAGTTATGCCGTCTGCGACTGCGCATTGGCTGTCACTAACATTCAACACTTGGCGGAACGCGCCTTGGATATGCGGGAATGGCATGGCTGAGCCATAGAAACGCATGTTCAGGCATTGGTTTTGCGCGCCCTCTAGGCAAAACTTACATGTATTGCAGGGCCGCGACGGGGAAATGGCTACAAGTTGGCCAAGCTTTAGGTGTTCAACACCAATGCCTAGTTCTGTGATGTGTCCGGCGACTTCATGTCCAAGTACCATCGGCTCGCGCAGCTTGATGACGCCAAACCCACCGTGGTTATAATAGTGTAAATCGGTGCCGCAAATACCTCCAATGGCCATGGTGATCTGTACCTCGCCGCTGGCGGGTGGGGTGATGTCATGGTCTTCGATGCGCAGATCATTTGCTGCGTGAATGACAAGCGATTTCATCCTAATTTACCTTCGTCAAAAGTGGATTGCCTGCGAAATGCGCAATCAGGTTGTCACGCACCAGCTTACCCATTGCTTTGCGTGTTTCAAAGGTGCCAGACGCGTGGTGCGGTTGGACCATCACGTTGTCTAACGCAAGAAAACGTGGGTTCAAGGCCGGCTCGCCTTCAAACACGTCCAATGCAGCGGCACCGACGGTCTTGTTTTCCAGCGCAATTAACAGTGCCTCTTCGTCGATGTTGGCCGCACGTGAGATGTTAATGACCATGCCATCAGGCCCAAGGGCATCCAATACTTCTTTGCCAACGATATGGCGCGTGTCAGTGGATGCAGCGAGGGTTACGAACAAGAAATCCGCATGTTTCGCGAGTGCAATCGGATCTGCGATAAACGTCCAGTCCGGCGCGTAGCCTTTGGCGCTGACATCACTATAGGCGATGTCGAGATTGAAACCCGAGAGCCGTTTAGCGACCTCGAACCCGATCCGCCCAAGGCCCAGGACTCCGGCCTTTTTGCCCCAAACGCGCGATTGCAACGGGTACAGACCCTTTGCCTCCCAAGACCCGTCACGGACCCACTGGGATGCACCGATCATGCCGCGCGACTGGGCGAGCATCATCGCTACGCCAAGGTCGGCCACGTCGCTTGTCAGCACATCGGGCGTGTTTGTTACATGGATACCGCGTGCAGTGCAGGCAGCCACATCGACCGCGTCATAGCCAACGCCGTAAACCGAAACTACTTGGAGATTGGGGCACGCATCGAGCATGGCCTGCGTGGTCCCGAGTTCACCACGCGTTGCGATGCCTTTGATGCTTGGACCTACCTTGGCAAGGAATGTAGCTTTGTCATCAGCTTCGAAATATTTGTGCATGTTGAATGCTTCATCCAGCGGTTCTTGGTCCCAGTCCGGATAGTAACCAACCTGAAGAATATCTGGTTTTGTCATTGTGCACTCCTGCGGTTCGACTGAATTTGTTATCGATAACATAGATCAGACAATTGGAGCCGTCCAGTCGTAACTTCGTTTGTTAAGTGGTCTATTGACAAAATTTGTTATCGATAACATAAATTGGGTACTGATATTAAAAGGGATTCGAAAAATGGGCCTTCAATTGTTTGACCTGACAGGTAAGCGAGCTCTGATAACGGGGTCGTCTCAGGGAATAGGCTTTGCCCTTGCGCGCGGCCTTGCATCTGCGGGCGCGTCGATCGTGCTGAACGGGCGCGACACCGCCAAGTTAAACGCTGCTGCAGCGAGATTGCGGGAAGACGGCGCGGTAGTTGAGGTGCTTGCTTTTGATGCTACGGATCATGTTCGAGTACGCGCGGCTGTTGATAAATTTGAGGCAGAAACCGGCCCGATTGATATCCTAGTAAACAATGCAGGCATGCAGCACCGCGAAATGCTTGAAGACTTTCCAGCTGATATGTTCGAAAAAATGCTGCAAACCAACATTGCATCCGTGTTTCACGTCGGTCAGGCATGCGCGAACCATATGATCAAACGTGGTAAGGGTAAAATTGTGAATATCGCAAGCGTTCAGACCGCACTCGCGCGCCCCGGAATTGCACCATATACGGCGACGAAAGGGGCAGTTGGGAACCTCACAAAGGGGATGGCGACAGATTGGGCGCGGCATGGATTGCAATGCAATGCTTTGGCTCCTGGATATTTTGATACGCCCTTGAATGCGGCTCTTGTAGCAGATCCCGAATTCTCCTCGTGGCTAGAAAAGCGTACGCCGGCAGGACGGTGGGGCAATGTCAAAGAACTGGTTGGGGCGTGTATTTTTCTGACCTCCGACGCGTCCTCTTTTGTGAATGGCACGACAGTGTTTGTGGATGGCGGCATCACTGCTTCTCTATGATGAAACGCTTCGTGGTCATGGGTGTAGCGGGTTGCGGAAAGTCTTCGATTGGGGCGGAATTTGCCGTCCAGTTGGGTGCGGATTTTATAGATGGCGATGATCTGCATTCAGCTGCTAATATTACAAAGATGGCAGCGGGTATTCCTTTGGACGATGCTGATCGTGGTCCATGGCTCGCTGCCGTCGGACGCACCTTTGTAGATCACAAGCTTCCGTTGGTCGTTGCTTGCTCTGCTCTCAAGCGTAGCTATCGCGATATCATCCGCAGAGCTGCACGTGGTGCCGTCACATTTCTGCATCTTGACGGCACTCGCGATGTGATTGCGGGCCGGATGGCTGCGCGTACAGATCATTTTATGCCGCCTGCCTTGCTTGACAGTCAGTTATCAACTCTTGAACCACCCGCACCGGATGAAAACGCAGTTAGAGTCGATATTGCCCAGAGCCCGGATGCGATCGTAGCCGAACTGGTCGCCCATTTTTATAAGGATACAAAATGTCAGTAAAGGTCGCATTAATTGGCGCAGGAGCCATGGGCGGTGCGATTGGCACCCGTTTGGCACAAACCGGCAATCAGCTCACAGTCTTTGATCTAGATGCCGACAAAGCCGCGGAATTGGTCGCACATGGCGCCGTGGCCGCAGAGTCTGCCGCCGCGGCCGCTGCTGCGAGTGATTATGTCATCACCAGCCTTAATGCGCCGCGCATCGTAGACATCGCCGTGTTTGGCAAAGCTGGCGTGGCGGAGGGTGCTAAGCCCGGCACACTGATTATCGATATGTCCTCTATTGACCCCGAAGCAACAAAGAACCTTGCCGCGAAGGCATCAGAGATAGGGTTGCGCTGGGTCGATAGTCCGCTATCGGGAGGTGCACCCAAGGCATTGATCGGAGAGTTGACGTTGATGGCGGGCGGCGATGCGCAAGACGTCGCGGACGCGCATAATGTGCTGAAACATGTCGCTTCGAATTACACGCATATGGGGCCCGTTGGAGCAGGGCAGACAACAAAACTTATCAATCAGGTTCTATGCGGGCTCAACTTTCTGGCGGTGGCTGAGGCTACAAAATTGGCACTTGATGCCGGTGTTGATGCGGCAAAAATCCCGATCGCCTTAAAAGGTGGGCGCGCAGATAGCGCAATATTGCAAGAATACATGCCCCGTTACGTCGCCAAAGATTATCGTCGTACAGGCCGAATAGACAATATGGTCAAGGATCTGAATGGCGCCCAAGATTTGGCGCGGCGTACCAACACCGCCATGCCGATGACCGCCGTTTGCGCCGAAGTGCACCGCCTGCTGACGGCCGCCGGATTGGGCGGCGAGGATCAAGCGGCATTGATGGAATATTTCAATGGCCCAGAGGAGTTGGCAGAATGATCACGAGATTTGCAATGTTTGAAGGAACAATCCACGCGGGAAAGACGGACGCGTTTCGCGCAGCTATAATGGATGAACTCTTGCCTAAGTGGCAGGCATTCCCCGGTGCACGAGCAGTGCGTGTAACGTTCACCGAGGAGGCCGATCCTGGCGCGCCAGAATTCCCCTTGATCATGGAGATCGATTACGATGATCTCACCGCCGTGACCACTGCGTTGAATTCGCCCGCGAGGACGGAGGGTAAAAAAGCGACAGAAGCATTGCTGCCGCGGTTCTTTAAGGGTCGGATCCACCACCATGTTGCCACCAAGGCTTGTTAGCGCATGATTTGGTTGCAAGTCCGAGATGAACTCGCCAGAAGTGGTATCGATCACATATAAGGAAGCTCTATGAAGCGTAGCCCAACTATGAAAGACGTAGCGCGAGCTACTGGCTTGTCCGTTATGACGGTCAGTCGCGCTTTCAAGGAAGAGGCTTCTGTGGGGGCTGCGACTCGGGCAAAAATACACGAAACGGCGAACCGGCTTGGCTACGTTTTTGATATGACAGCCGCGAACCTTCGCACCAAGCGCAGTGATTTTATCGCGGTGACAATTCCGTCCCTTAATAATGCCAATTTTGCCGCGACCGTTGTGGCGCTGACCAACAAGCTTAGCCAAGCGGGCTACCAGGTGCTGCTAGGACATACTAATTATGAATTGGAGCGCGAAGAGCAGCTGATCGGTCAATTCCTGCGCCGTCGCCCTGAAGCGATAATCGTCACAGGTGGACACCACACCGACAAGGCCCGTCAAATGTTGATAGGGGCCGGTGTGCCTGTCATTGAAACATGGGACAATCCGCATAGCCCAATTGGCCATGTAGTTGGGTTTTCCAATGCAGATACGATGCAGCTACTTGTAGATCATCTCGTTCAGCAAGGGCGCACGCGTATTGCGTTTATGGGTGGCGATTCTGAAAGCGACACGCGTGGACAAGATCGGCGCCGTGGTTTTCAAGCGGCTATGGCGAGCCATGGATTGCCGACTGATCTTTTGGTCGGTTCTGGTGCGCCGCAAGGTCCTATGCAAAAGGGTGCAAAAGCGATGAGCGAATTACTTGAACGGTTTCCTGATGCGAATGCGGTGATTTGCGTGTCTGATCTTGTGGGTTTTGGCGCGTTGTCCGAGTGTCAACGCCGCGGCATAGCTGTTCCTCATCAAATCGCAATCGCTGGGTTTGGGGCATACGATATTGCTGAGGTCTGCGTGCCGACAATGACCACTATTGACCCGATGTCGAAAGAAATCGGGGAGAGCGCCGCCGATCTGGTGTTGGAGTTATTGAAGTCTCCCGAAACGGCGCGGAACAAAATGATCACTCCGGTCCTGAAACCAGCACAATCTACATCGACTAAGTTTGCCACTTTCTGAAAGGCGGGGTCCATATACATCCGCACATGGCCAAGAAGACGACACGGCGGGACCTATTTCAAAACCATCTCGACAAGAGGGAGCATGGTGTTGTCAGAGGAAACTGACTTGCGCGGGGCGGGGCGGGGTAAGTAACTAGCTTAGGGCCATGACAAAACACTCCCCTTTTCGCTATTTCAAAACGAGCCCTGAAATCATCCGTCTAGCGGTGATGCTTTACGTTCGGTTTCCGCTCTCACTTCGAAACGTGGAGGATTTACTCCACGAAACGGTTCGGTTTTGGTGGAACCGGTTTGGGCCAATGTTTGCATCTGAGATACGGAAGAAACGAGTGGAACGATTGCGATCCTGGCCTCAATGGCAGTGGCACCTAGATGAGGTTTGTTTTGAAAGTAAACGGCGAACGTCACTACTTATGGCTAGCGGTTGATCATGAAGGTGAGGTGTTGGAAAGTTACGTCACCAAGCGCCGCGATGAGGGCACAGCCCTTAAATTTATGAAGAAAGCGATGAAACGGTACAGCCAGCCTGAGATTATAGTCACTGACAAACTTCGCTCATACGGCGCCGCGATGAAGATGATTGGTAACGCGGCGAAACAGGAAACAGGACGCTGCAAAAAACAATCGCGCTGAGAATTCACACTTGCCGTTCCGACGACGAGAGCGAGCGATGCACCGCTTTCGTCGAATGCGAAGTTTGCAGAAATTTGTTTCCGTTCACGCATCCGTTTTCAACCACTTCAATCAGGATCGCAGTCTATCGCAAAGAGTTCATTTCAAAGCCAATCGCAACGCGGCTCTTACTGAGTGGCGCGGCTTTTGTGCGGCATAAAAGGGCAGGGATCCTAGCCTAGCTGAGACGAGTTCGAATTAGTCTGACACCACCGTTTGAGATTGTTTGTGTTCCATCATTATAGATCAGGCACGCGCGCGAACCATCCGGATCACCTTATTCGATAAGTATTTTTGCAAGGGATAGGTGATCCAATCCGTGATACCCAGCGTATCCCTCTAAATACAAGAAGATAAAGAGGTTCTAATGCTAGATCAAACTGAGGGCCCCCGAAAGAAAATCGCCATTGTTGGGGGCGGAATTGCGGGCTTGCCTGCATCCTATCTGGCGTCACCATTTCGCGAAGCCAGCACAGCTATGCCGTCTGCCGTCTGGAAGGACGCGCAGACATCCAGTTGCGTGACTATCGAGACATCGATGGGCGATTTGACAACATCGTCTCCATCGAAATGATCGAGGCTGTCGGGGAAAGATATTGGCCCAGCTATTTCGATGTGTGGAAACGCAATCTGGCCGAAGGCGGGCGTGTCGTATTACAGGCGATCACCGTCAAAGACAGTTTTTTTGAGACCTACAAAACCTCGTCCGAATATATCCGCCAGTATGCATTTCCTGGGGGCATTTTGCTATCCGACAGGGTGATTTCCCAACAGGCCAAAAACGTTGGCCTTGAGGTCCGAGACAGTTTCGCCTTTGGCCAGGACTATGCCAAAACCTGTAGAATTTGGTCAGAAAGCCTGGTTTCGCAGAATTGCAAAATCACCGAACTGGGGTATGGTGACTCTTTCTTTCGAAACTGGCAGTATTGCATGGAAATTTGCGCGGCCTCGTTTGCCGTTAGCCATACAAATGTGGTGCAAGTGGAGCTGGCGCATGCTTAGGGCTCTTGTGATCCTTGTTGTTTTGGCGGTTCCGACATTTTTGCAGGCGTCGACAGTGAAAACCGTTCTTTCAACGCTGCAAGTTCGCGGTGAGGCGACTCTTCGGTTCATGGGATTCCCGCTCTATCAAGCCCGTCTTTACACAACAGACGGTGCGCCGCTGGATTGGAGCCAAGATTTCGCAATCGAGCTGAATTATCTTCGCAATCTGACCAAGAAAGATCTGGTTGAATCAACCCTTAAAGAGCTGGACCGTTTGGGGCACCCGTTGCCGCTGCGCGAGCAGCTTGGCCAGTGCTTTGATGATGTCAGCAAAGGGGATCAGTATCTGGCAGTGTCGCGTGGGCAGGACCAGATCGGGTTCTGGCGCAATGGCATGCGTGTGTGCACCCTTACGCACCCTCAGCTCAAGCAACAATTTATGGCCATTTTTGTTGGCCAAAACACCCGGTCCAAGGCCTTTACCCGCAAGTTAAAAGGTGAATGATGGTTTACCCGCGCGTCAGCCTTTACGCATTGATGCTGGCCGCGGCTGGCATCCCTCTGTACATCCATTTACCACGGTTTGCGTCGATCAATCTTGGTATCGGATTGGGTGTGATCGGGACAGTCTTGCTGTTGATCCGCCTGATTGATCTGGTTCAGGATCCGTTGATTGGCTGGGCCATTGATCGCTGGCCAAACGCGCAAACGATGTTTGCCATGCTTGCGGCAGGCGGGCTTGCAATTGGCTTTCCGCTGCTTTTCTCGATCACCCCGGGCCCCATGGCGACGACAGAATTAGTGGCCATCCTGATCCTGCTCTTCTCATCCTATAGCCTTGGGATTATCTTGTTGTATGGCCGAAGTGCGACACTGGCCAAACGTCCTGACCCGCGCGAATTGTTGACGCTTGCCGCCTTTCGCGAAGGCGGGATGCTGGGCGGCGTTGTGATTGCAGCGATCGCCCCAGCTATTTTTGTCGGATTGGGAGCTAAGGGTTTAGGATACCCAGCCTTTGGTTTCTTGCTGGGTGCCATCGCTGTTTTCGCCGCGATTGTAACTTTTCCGATCTGGCGCCGCACCCCAATCTTAGGGGAGGGCATTTCTGTGTCTGGCCTAGCCAAAGCCGGGGCTTTGAAGCTTTTGGCGCTGGCATTGGCCAATAGCATGCCTGTGGCGTTGACCTCGACCTTGTTCCTGTTTTTTGTCGAAGATCGTCTGCAACTTAGCGGAAAAGCCGGTGGTTTCTTGGTTCTGTTTTTTCTGTGCGCCGGATTAAGCGTCCCGCTTTGGGCAGCACTTAGCCAAAGCTTCGGCAGTAAGACGATCTTGACGATCGCGATGCCGCTTGCAATTGCTGGCTTCGTTGGCGCGGGTTTTCTGGCGCCAGGGAATGCGGTTGGATTTGCGATCATTTGCGTTGCGTCTGGTGCCGCCTTGGGGGCTGACATGGTCGTCCTGCCCACTATGTTTTCCGTTGCTTTGACAAAGGCCGGGCTGAATGCATCGGCGGCGTTTGGCATTTGGTCATTTGCCGGAAAACTTGGGCTCGCACTGGCGGCTTTCACCGTATTGCCGCTTCTGGAACAAAGCGGCTTTACCCCTGGTCAAAGCAATAGCCCAGAAGCTCTGTCAACACTGACTTTCGCCTATGTCGCCCTTCCATGTGCTCTCAAACTTATTGCCTTTGGCTTTGTTCTGACTTTACCAACAGAGGGCACTGTCAGAGGAAACTGACTTGAGAAGGGCAGGGCTACCAATTAACGTTGTGTCATGAAAAAACGCGCTCCTTTTCGCTATTTCAAGACGTCTCCTGAAATCATCCGTCTTGCGGTGATGTTGTACGTCAGATTCCCACTCTCACTTCGAAACGTGGAAGATTTACTCCACGAACGAGGGATCGACGTGAGCCACGAAACGGTTCGGTTTTGGTGGAACCGATTTGGCCCAATGTTTGCAGCTGAGATCCGTAGACGGCGGGTCAGTCGGATGCAAGGTGTTGTCAGAGAGAATTGGCTTGAGACGGCCAGGGCGGTTTTGTAGCCTCTGCTCATGACCAAAAGTGATCCCTTTAAGTACTTTCACAGCAGCCCGGAGATCATTCGCCTGGCGGTGATGATGTATGTTCGCTTTTCACTATCTCTCCGAAACGTCGGGGACCTGCTGCACGAGCGCGGCATCGACATCAGCCACGAAACGGTTCGGTACTGGTGGAATAGATTTGGCCCGATGTTCGCCGCTGAAATCCGCCGGAAACGTGTCCAACAGATGCGGTCGTATTCAAACTGGCGATGGCATTTGGACGAGGTTTTCGTAAAGATCAACGACGAGCAGCACTATCTTTGTAGGGCGGTTGATCACGAGGGTGAAGTGCCGGAATCCTTCGTCACAAAGCGCTGAGATCGCAAAGCGGCATTGAAATTTCTTAAGAAAACAATGAAGCGCCACGGACGTCCCCATGTCTTGGTGACAGACAAACTCCGATCCTACGGCGCTGCGATGAAAGATATCGGCAATGCCGACAAGCGGGAAACTTGCCGCTGGATGAACAATCAGGCGGAGAACTCGCACCTGCCATTTCGACGACGAGAACGAGCCATGCAGCGGTTCCGCAGCATGCGAAGTTTGTAGAAATTCGTCACCGTTCATGCCTCCGTCTACAACCATTTCAACCAGCAGCGGACTTTCTACAGCAGAGATAATTTCAAGCTCAACTGTGCCGCCGCTCTTGCCGAGTGGCGCCAACTCTGTTCAGCATAAGTTCCGGCAATCAGGATCATACTGAGACTGGTTCGAATTGGTCTGACACCACCACCTGAACGCTTGCAAAGTAGCATCTTTCTCTGAGAAATTAGAATTCAGTAGCCTTCAATCCTACGGGCTTTGAGCCGCAAGTTTACCCTCAAGTTCCGCAATTGTGGATTGAAGTGACATGATGTGTTTTTCCACCTCGGCCTGCGTAAAGCGGGGGGTTATATACTGAGGGCAGTTCCAATCAAATGCTTCGAGCGAAATCAAAAAACCACGTTCCGTTCTCGCCTGATGCCTATCGTCCAGCGATAGTTTTTGCAGGGTGCCCCGCTCAGAAGCCTCGAGTGTGCGAACTCTGCCCAACAGTTTGAGGCGGGTTTTGTTCGGGTAGTCCATAAAAAACAAAGACACGCGGTCGTTTTGCCGGAGGTTCCCGGCGCTCACATATTGCCGGTTGCCTCTAAAGTCAGCAAACCCCAGAGTCTTGCCGTCAATGATCTTCACGAAACCAGTTGGACCACCGCGGTGTTGCACATATGGCCAGCCCGTTTCGCTGACGGTTGCCATGTAAAAGCTGTCGCGGGTGGCAATAAACTGGGCCTCGTTTGGCCCAAGAACATCGTTGTAGTCGTCACCGACTTCCATTCGGGCGTACGACGGACGTGATCCTTGCTCGGACTGGAAGTTTTTCACAGTCTTCGTGAAAGCGAGTTCGGCGAATTTATGTCCCATTTTGTGGATCCTTTCAATTTGAGGCTTCTACAGGCCGAGGTCTGACAACCCGGGATGACCGATTGGGCGAGCGCCTTGCGGCCACAAGAATTTTCGCGCACTTTCTGCAATTGGCAGATCATTGATACTGGCGAAGCGAGTTTGCATTAACCCGTTGGCATCAAACTCCCAGTTTTCGTTTCCGAAAGACCGAAACCACGCGCCATCATTTCCTTGCCATTCATAAGCAAAACGAACGGAAATTCGGTTATCGGTAAAGGCCCAAAGCTCTTTGATCAGACGGTATTGATGTTCTCGCGACCATTTTTCGGTCAGAAAGCTTTTGATTTCGCGGCGACCTTTCGGAAAGGCTACGCGATTTTGCCATGTGCTATCGATTGTGTAAGCAAGTGATACTTTTTCAGGGTCTCCGGAATTCCATGCATCCTCGGCAAGACGAATTTTCTGGATCGCGGTTTCTTTTGTAAATGGGGGCAAAGGTGGGCGTTTGGACATGTTGACCTCCGGTGTGCAGGACAGGCGGCGCAGGCAACAGAACCTGCACCGCGATTGTTTAGTTGGACAGATTTTCGGACAGGAAGGTTCGGATCGCTGCGGCAACTTCTGGCCCATGGGATTCAAGAATGAAGTGGCCCGCGTCAATCAGATGAAGTTCTGCATCAGGCAAGTCGCGCAGGTAAGGTGTCGCGCCTTCGGTCGGAAAGATTTGGTCGTTTTTACCCCAAACAATCAACGTCGGCGGTTGGAATGTCCGGAAGAATTCCTGAAAGTCGGGATACAGGTCGACATTCGTGCGGTAATCGTAAAACAGGTCCAGCTGGATTTCCTGATTTCCCGGGCGATCAAGATACGCTTGATCAAGCATCCAAGCATCAGGGCTAACGCGACTGAGATGGGTTTCGGGCACACCGTGCGTGTATTGCCATTCTGTCGCGCCAACATTTAGGAACCCTCTCAAGGGTTCACGGTTTTCATCAGAGGCATCATTCCAGTAAGTTCGAAATACGTCCCAGAATCCAAGCAAACCTTCTTCGTAAGCGTTGCCATTTTGAATGATCATTGCTTCGATAGCGTTGGGCTCGCGCAACGCCAGACGATACCCGACAGGTGCACCATAATCCATTAAGTACATGCTGTAGGATGTGAGATCCAAAGCGTCTGTAAACCCGTCCATCAGGTCCGCATATTTGGCAAAACTGTACTCAAACTCACTCGGATCAGGCATAGAGCTGCGACCGAACCCAGGATAGTCGGGCGCGATCACGCGGTAACTGTCTGCCAATTCGGGAATGAGATCACGATACTGTTGGGACGACGTCGGAAAACCATGCAACAAGAGCAAGACAGGCGCATCCGCATTCCCGGCTTCCCTGTAGAAAATGTCCTGCCCGTCAATGGTCACAGTGTTGTGGCGAACGGCAGTATTGCCAGCGTCATTGAACGCGGCAAGGGATGCGGACGTTTCTTCTGCTGAGGTCGTGGTAACGAATGGCACTGACAGCGCCAAAGTGATGAGGCCGGACAGTAAGCTCGGCTTGATTGTATTTAGTTTCATATCTGTGTCCTCTGGTCTAGGCCGCCAACAGGAAGGGTTCCAGCGGCGTCTGAACAACAGATAGCGCTTCTTGATATCTGGAATAATTCTGATAATTGTAAATTCATTATTGCAAAAAGAGGAATAAATGGATCGTGTCCTTCAAATGGAAGTTTTTGCCGCAATCAACGATAGTGGTAGTTTCGTGCAAGCGGCCGACCGGCTTCGTATGTCGCCACCTGCCATCACGCGCACGATGAATGCGCTAGAAGAAAGGTTGGGTGTTCAGTTGCTGACACGGTCGACACGCCAATTGACGCTTACCGACGCGGGCACTCGCTTCCTCATTGCAACGCGTCAGCTCTTGTCCGAGATTGAGGCCGCAGAAAAAATGGCGGTTGGCGAAGCGGGTGTCGCGCAGGGTCATTTGACTGTATCTGCCTCGATGACATTCAGTCGGATGATCGCAGCCCCTGTCGTTCGTGCCTTTCTGGCCTCCCATCCGAGGCTTTCAGTGTCTTTGATCGCGGTCGACCGCGTGACTAACCTTGTCGAAGAGGGGATTGATGTCGCGATCAGAATTGGCGATTTGCCAGACTCCAGTCTCATGGCAAAGCGTTTGGGAATGGTTCGACGGTGTTTCGTTGCCAGCCCTGAATATCTGAATCGCAGAGGCATTCCCAGCGACCCATCTGATTTGAAACTGCATTCCATCATCGGGTTCACTGGGATCATGTCCAGCCATGACTGGCACTATAAACACGGCAAAACACGGGGGCATGTTCACCTAAGTCCCCGATTGGAAGTGAATGACGCTGCAACGGGTCTGGCAGCGGCAGAAGCCGGAGAGGGAATTATTATGGCGTTATCGTATATGGTTGCTGAACAGTTGCGCTCAGGCCAACTTGTGCCACTGCTCATAGAATTCATGCCTCCTGCAGAACCTATCCATCTTGTTTATCCCCAGAGCAAAATCGTCGCTCCAAAAGTGCGGGCCTTTTTGGACTTTGCAACCGATCAATTGAGCGAATCTATTGGGGAATCTGATCTAGCAGTGCGTACGTGAAACTTCACTTGGGACAACTGGTAGCGGATTTTGGAATTAAGCCAATACTTTTGAAAGTAGCGGTCTGAAACCCTAACCGCAGACGTCCGTTTTGTCCTGTGTGGATGGCTCCAGCTTTGCAAGCCCTTTTCGGTGATTGATACATTGTCAGATGCAGTCTTGTGTCCGGCCTGTTAGCGCGGCACATTTGACCGCTGGCCCTGATGGTTTCCACGAACCAAGCCCCATTCCGGGCACTGTCAGAGGAAATTCGCTTGGGGCGGGCAGGACCAGCGACTAGCGTTCGTCCATGACAAAACGCTCCCCTTTTCGCTACTTCAAAACGAGTCCTGAAATCATCCGTCTAGCAGTGATGCTCTACGTTCGATTTCCACTTTCGCTTCGAAATGTGGAAGATCTTTTGCATGAACGAGGCATCGATGTCAGCCACGAAACCATCCGTTTCTGGTGGAACCGATTTGGCCCAATGTTTCCAGCTGAGATCCGTAGAAAGCGGGTCAGCCGGATGCGATGTTACTCGAATTGGCAGTGGCACCTCGATGAGGTTTTTGTGAAGACAAACGGCGAACTGCACTATCTATGGCGGGCTGTTGACCATGAAGGAGAAGTGCTGGAAAGCTATGTCACCAAGCGTCGGGATCATAAGGCCGCGTTGAAATTCCTCAAGAAAACCATGAAACGTCATGGCAGAGCCGAGGTGCTAGTTACTGACAAACTTCGCTCATATGGCGCCGCGATGAAGGTAATTGGTAACGCGGCGAAACAGGAAACGGGTCGTTGGAAAAACAATCGCGCCGAGAACTCGCACTTGCCGTTTCGACGACGGGAGCGGGCAATGATCCGCTTCAGGCGCATGCGAACCTTGCAGAAATTCGTTGCTGTCCACGCTTCCATCCACAACCATTTTAACCAGGACCGATGCCTCTCCCAAAGAGATCATTTCAAGATGAACCGCACCGCTGCTCTGGCTGAGTGGCGCGGTCTTTGCGCAGCATAAAGGGCAGGGCTACTGGCTTAGCTGAGACGAGTTCGAATTCGTCTGACACCACCCGCTGGAGCGCTTTGTTGCGCTGACCTCAACGAACCCTGCCAAACTCTGTGGTCTCTATCCTCAGAAAGGCGCACTTGTCATCGGTGCAGACGCCGACATCACTCTTTGGGATCCGACCAAAACAGCTGTTATTTCGCAGGACAATCTGCATCACGGTTGCGACTACGCACCTTATGAGGGGATGCGTATTACGGGATGGCCCACACGCACAATTCTGCGGGGAGAGACCATCGTACTGAACGGCGGTATCGTCGCGAAGATGGGGGTTGGCACCTATCAAACCCGTGGCACAAGCGCAGCATTGGATACACTTGGCGGCGACTGATTTGAGGCGGGTTCGCGCAATTAAGGGCGGTGATAATGGCCTAGCAGAGATGCGTTCGGCCTTCGCCTGACTGAACATCTCATGGTGTTAGAACATCCCGCAATTTTTTCATTTGTTTGGGGCTTTCGCGCAGGTCGAGCGCAGAATGAAGATCAACTAAATGGCTTCGCATTAGCTCTTCGGCCCGCGTGGCTTCATGATCTTGGATCGATTGAACCAAGGCATTGTGAGCGTGGCTCTCGCACAACGCACTTTGTCGCCGCCAATAAAGCGCAATGATGAGCGACGATCTTGCAATCAGAGTTTCAACGAAATCGGCAATGGTCGCCTGACCAGCAATCCGTGCAATTTCAATATGGAATTGGCCAGATAGGTAAAGTGCGCGGCCAATGTCTCCGGCATCCAGGGCTGCATGCTCCTCTGTGATGTGCTTTTTTAATTTTGCGACATCTGCTCGAGTTGCGTTCAGGGCGGCAGAACTCGCGGTCCGAGGCTCTAACAATTCCCGCGCTTCAAATATTTCGCGGGCTTCTCGCAAGCTCGGCTTTGCAACATGTGCACCACGGTTACGTTGAATTTCAACAAGCTGGATATGCGCTAAATATTGTAATGCTGAGCGCACCACAGTCCGAGAAACGTTGTAAATCTCCCCAATCTCATCTTCCCCAAGTTTTGTTCCTGGAGCGAGACGGTGCTCATGAATTGCGAGGGCAAGCGCCTTTGCAACGCGATCACTAGAACTTCTTTTTTCTGGAGCCGCTGAGGTTGTCTTTGAGGTCGGTAGCATAGTTTGTTTCCTTCAATTCAACTCATGGCAGACCTCCAGGCTGTAGACAAGAGAATCACACATTGAATGCGAAGTGGATTGTTATTGTATACAAACTTAATTCAAGTTGTGTTCATAAAATGGGCGCATATCAGATAAACTGACCAAATATCGGGCAAAGTGGACCGCCTCGGTCTTTTGGCGTGCGGGTACGTTTGATTTCACCTGCGACTCAGTCTTCAAATAAGTCAACGCAACGGGGGAATTATGAATAAGCCTGTCCTAGATCTCGAGTTGATATCGGTTACCAAACGTTACGGTCCAACTGTGGCTGTTGATGCGATCAGCCATCATTTTAAACCTTCCAGTTACACATGCCTTCTTGGTCCGTCCGGTTGTGGGAAATCCTCGACTCTTCGTATGATCGCTGGACATGAGAGTATAAGTGAAGGCTCAATTTTGCTTGCAGGGCGCGATATTTCGCGCTTGCCGCCAGCCAAACGCGGCACAGCTATGATGTTCCAGAGCTACGCTCTTTTTCCTCATTTGAGTGTCGTGGATAATGTCGCTTTTAGTCTAAAAATGAAGGGCGTCGACCTTAAGGAACGTCGCACAAAAGCCGGTGAGATGCTTGAGTTAGTTGATCTCAGTGTGCTTAGTGATCGACTTCCTGATCAGCTTTCTGGTGGCCAGCAACAGCGCGTCGCCCTAGCGCGGGCTTTGATCACTCGGCCTCAGGCTTTGCTCCTAGACGAGCCATTGTCGGCACTAGACCCCTTCCTGCGAGTTCGAATGCGCACTGAGTTAAAAAGGCTCCAAAAAGAACTTGGTATTAGCTTTGTTCATGTCACCCACGGCCAAGATGAAGCACTGGCGTTGGCGGATGAAATCGTCGTGATGAATAACGCCGTTATCGAGCAGGCCGGACCCGCGCGTGAAGTATTTAAAGCCCCAAAAACCAGTTTTGTTGCGCAGTTTATCGGCGGACACAACGTTATCGCACTTCCCGAAGGCCGCTATTCAATTCGCACAGATGAAGTTGCGGTAACAACGGCCGAAAAGGGGACTCTATCTGCCAATGTGATGGCGGTTGAGTATCAAGGTGCCCACGTGTCTATCATGGCAAAAATTGCTGGAGATCAAGAAGTTACAGCTCTTGTGGCCGAGGGTGATTTCTTCGAGAACCCGCAAAATCCCGGCGATCAAATTGGTCTGACATGGGACAAAAACAACCTACATAAATTGACAGCTTAACACAGTATTTTTATCGACTAGGAGAGCAATATGACAAACTTCACGAAACGATCCGGCCTGAGCCGCCGTACCCTGCTAAAGGGCGCCGCCTCAACAGCAATCGCCGCGGGTGCCGCAACAATGGGCGCACCTATGGTTTGGGCTCAAAACATCAAAGACGTCACAATACGTCAGTTTGGTACAGGGGTTTCCAACCTCAATGAAGTGGCCACAAAGGTCAAAGAAGACCTCGGCTTCACTCTTGAAATGACAGCTCTTGATACGGACAGCGTAACTCAACGCGCCGCGACGCAGCCCAACAGCTTTGACATTGCAGATATCGAGTATTTCATCTGTAAAAAGGTCTGGGCTGCCGGCAATTTGCAGGCCATGGACACGTCAAAACTTGCGAATTACGACAAGATCGTTGGCACGTTCCGCTCGGGTAAGTTGACACCCGAAAGCGTGATCGCCCAAGGAACCGCGCCGCATACCGTTGGCTTTACCTCCGGCCAAAACGGTACCGATTTTGTGCAAGAAGAATCCGGTTGGATGACTTTGATCCCTACTATTTACAATGCCGACACACTTGGCATCCGCCCAGATTTGATCAATCGTCCAATCAATAATTGGTCTGAGTTGCTCAACCCTGAATTCAAGGGCAAGGCGTCCATCCTCGACATCTCCTCCATCGGTATTATGGATATGGCGATGGTTGTGGAATCCATGGGTGAATATACATACCCCGACAAAGGCAACATGACCAAAGAAGAGATCGACCTTACTTTCGCTATCTTCACGGAAGCCAAGAAAAACGGCCAGTTCCGCGCCTTTTGGAAATCGTTTGACGAGAGTGTAAATCTAATGGCGTCTGGCGAGGTCGTTATTCAATCCATGTGGTCTCCGGCGATTACAGCTGTAAAATCCAAGGGCATTGATTGCGTTTATCAACCGCTCGAAGAAGGCTATCGCAGCTGGGGCGGTGGTTTGGGTATTTCTGCCGCACTTTCCGGCTTGGAATTGGAAGCGGCTTACGAATACATCAACTGGTACCTCTCCGGTTGGGTTGGCGGCTTCTTGATGCGCCAAGGTTACTACTCCGCTGTTCCTGAAACCTCCAAGCAATTTATGTCTGAAAATGAGTGGGGCTATTGGTTCGAAGGTAAAAAATCTACCGACATCATTACATCGCCATTCGGGGACACATTGGCTGATGCAGGCGCCATACGTGATGGCGGATCGTTCACAGAACGGATGGGTGCCGTGGCTTGTTGGAACTCCGTAATGGACGAAAATCAATACATGGTGCGCAAATGGAATGAGTTCATCGCGGCCTAAAATAACTGGGTTGCGCGGTAATTTCGTTGCGCAACCCATCTCTGCGAAATTTGGAGAATTATGTTAAAATTGCGCGAAAGCAAGGCCTTAACGGGATGGCTTATGGTGTCTCCCTTGGTGCTCATCTTGCTGGTATTTCTTGTGGCTCCGATTATTATGATCGCAATCGTTAGCTTTTGGCGCGCGACCGAATTTTCAATTATCCCAGCTTTTGACTTTGAAAATTATGAGTTCCTATTTGGCTCGTCCGTCACATATCGCGTATTTTTCAACACCTTTAAATACGCGCTGATTACCTGGATCTTCACATTCAGTATCGGATTTACAGTTGCTTACTATCTGGCGTTCCACATTCGAACGCTTACGTGGCAAATAGCCTTGTTTTTAATATGCACGATTCCATTCTGGACCAGCAATATTATTCGGATGATAAGTTGGATTCCCTTTCTTGGGCGCAATGGAATCGCAAACTCGGCGCTCATGTCTTGGGGTGTGATTGATGAGCCGGTCGATTGGTTATTGTTTAGCGACTTTGCCGTGATCCTCGCCTTTATCCACCTCTATACCCTGTTCATGGTCGTGCCAATTTTCAACACGATGATGCGCATAGATAAGTCTTTGATCGAGGCGGCGAGGGACGGAGGCGCAAATGGTGCGCAGATCCTTTGGAACGTCATCCTCCCTCTTACCAAGCCTGGTATTATGATCGGCACGATCTTCGTTGTGACCCTAGTCATGGGAGATTTCATCACGGTCCGGTTTATGTCCGGCAGCCAGTCGGCCAACGTCGGCCGTCTGATCTCAAACGATATTTCGCTTCTGCAATATCCATCCGCATCGGCAACCGCAATTGTTCTGCTGCTCACCGTTCTCATAGTGATTGGCATAATGTTGCGCTTTGTCGACATCAGAAAGGAGCTCTAAATGGAACCGCGTTCCCGCTCTTTCTACGTGCTAACAGCGTTTTTTATACTGTTTCTCGCGTTCCTTTACGGCCCAACAATGACCATCGGAATTTTGTCCTTTCAGGGGAAAGGTGGTGGTCTCACTTTTCCAATGCGCGGGGTTTCGCTTTATTGGTTCCGAGATCTTTTTGAGCAACAATCCGTCGGTGATATCTGGGGTAGTTTTCGCCGCAGTATTGCCCTTGGGATGATGGTTATGGTGACAACTGTGGTTGTTTCGGTGATGGGAGGACTGGCGTTTCGCAAGCGCTTCCCCGGGTCGTCTATTCTCTTCTATCTCATCATTACATCCCTCGTGATCCCGTCTATCCTTATTTCGCTTGGGGTCGGGTTGCTGTTTTCTCAATCCGGCTTAACGGTGCATTGGGCGACGTCTGGATTTGGATCTCAGCTCACGTGGACACTGCCCTTTGGACTGCTGATCATGTTCGCGGTCTTCAATCGCTTTGATAAAAGCTATGAGGAAGCCGCGCGCGATCTGGGCGCAACCCCATGGCAAACGATCCAACACGTGGTGCTGCCAATTATCGCGCCGTCTTTGATCGGCGTGGCTCTCTTTGGCTTCACGCTAAGTTATGATGAGTTCGCGCGCACTTTGCTTACCGCAGGGAGCTACAACACTTTGCCGTTGGAAATCTACGGGATGACAACGAATGTCACCTCCCCTGTTCTCTATGCGTTGGGCACGTTAACAACCCTGTTTTCGCTCGCCATAATTGGAGTATTCCTTGGCCTTGCGCTCCTTGGGAAGCGGAGGCGCGCAAAAGCGGGAACCGACGCGGGCAAGGGAATGGTATGATCGTTATTATTAACCCAAACAGCACTGAAACCATGACCGACGCGATGGTGGATATAGCGCGTTCCGCAACTCTAGACGTGGCAATTGAAGGCTGGACGTCCCATGACGGACCTCCCGCTATTCAAGGCCCGAGAGACGGGGAAGCCAGCATTCCTCCCTTGCTAAAACTTGTACGTCTGGCCGTGGCAAAAGGCGCGCAAGCGATTATCATCGGTTGTTTTGATGATACCGGCCTCTCTCAAGCTCGCAAAATCGCCGCCTGTCCGGTCATTGGCATTGGTCAAGCTGCGTATCACCTTGCCGCCCTTGCGGGGGAGCGGTTTTCTGTTGTCACAACTCTAGATGTGTCGGTGCCGGTGCTTGAAAGCAATATACAAAGTTATGGCCTCACGGGGCACCTTGCAAAAGTGCGCGCCAGTGGTGTTCCTGTGCTCGATTTGGAAACCGACCCTGAGACGGCCAACCCAAAGGTTATTGCCGAAATTAACCGCGCCGTGAGCGAAGACCGTGTTCAAAGCGTGGTTCTTGGATGTGCGGGAATGGTGGGAATTCCTGCGATTTTTGGTGAAGATAGCCCAGTCCGATTGGTGGATGGAGTCGTCGCTGCAACAAAAATAGCGCGTATACTCATTTAGTCGAGAAGACGATTTACCCGAATAGAGGCATATTCAAATTTATCCGGCAGCACCGTTGCGGGGGTAAAGCCCTTGGTGCCCTAAATTTCAAAAGGAGGACGACATGGATATTAAAGTTGATGTAATAGCTGCTGCCAAAACCATCGTGGAAAACTACCTTGAGCGCTCGATGATACCCGATCCCAAGGGGGCGGCGGCCTATGTCAGCGATGACTTTCATTTGGTTTTCACGGGAGGGCGTAATTTTTCTGGGCCAGTTGAAAGCACTGCTTTTAATGCCAAACGGTACGCATGGGTTAAAAAGCGGTTCTTGCGTACTGATGCAGCGTTAGATGCGGAGACGGGAGACGTCCACGTCTACAACACGGGGTATCTTTTTGGTGAATGGAAAGATGGAACATCGTTTGAGACCAATCGGTACATGGACAAGTTTGTTGTTCGCGACGGAAAAATTGTGAGCACGAATGTTTGGAATGACAGCGCCGAAATATTGCTGCACAAAGCTGGCCTCGCGGAAGCGGAACTTTAAATAATGTTGAAAGATCACGGGCGCTACTCTTACTCCCCAATTCCCAAACGCGCGGACTATAGCTGGCCAGATGGTAAACGGCTTGCTGTTTATATTGGGCTTAACCTTGAACATTTTGCTTTCGGAGAGGGTCTTGGTGCCGAACTGGCGCCCGGTGGTCCTCAGCCTGCCGTCCTGAATTACGCGTGGCGTGATTACGGAAACCGCGTCGGTGCTTGGCGGATACTTGACATGTTCAATGCGTTGGACTTGCCTGCCACCGTGATTGCGAACAGCGCTATGTATGGGTACGCGCCTGATCTCATGACGGCGTTTCGCGAGCGTGGAGATGAGGTCGTCGGGCATGGGCGCACGAATTCTGAACGTCAAAATACTCTTGGTCACAAGGGTGAGGCCGCGCTAATTTCAGAGGCCACTGCGATACTGAAAAAGGGCGAAGGTACATGTCCTAAAGGTTGGCTGTCACCTTGGATCTCCGAAAGTCACGATACGCCGGAGCTGTTGGTGGAGGCGGGGTATGGATACACGCTCAACTGGTCCATGGATGATCAACCGATTTGGATGCAAACCTCAAACGGGCGCCTTTTGTCGATTCCCTACCCGCAAGAAATCAACGACATCCCGTCCATTGTGGCGCGTAAAGATAGCGCGGCTGATTTCGCCGATATGATCATTGATAACTTTGATGAGATGTTAGAACAGTCAACACATCAACCCCTTGTGATGGGTATTGCTCTACATCCATACCTCGTCGGTCAGCCGTTTCGCTTACGGCATTTACGACGGGCACTTCTCCATGTTGCGTCCCAACGAGATCAAATTTGGCTGACTAAAAGCGGAGAGATCCATGACTATTGTCGCCAGCAGATACCAACGCTCATCGCTTGATCCAGTCGTTGGCAGGCTCTTTAGGGGAACCACACAACTTTTAGCGGCAGTTATCACAGTCCAATCTATAACCACTTCTACCACCAAAGGCATCTCGAAAGCAGGCAATCCTTCAACCAAAACGTGCAACAGCTCTCACGGAGGGGTTCAATTTCTGTGCCGCATGATGATTGGCTTGATGTGCCTTTTGCGGCGTGCTCAAGTTTGTCTGACAACACCGCTTCACCTAAAGATTGTCGGCCAATAGAATTTCAATTCTAATTTTCTCTTGTGATGCGAGGGTTGTTCGGTTTTCGCAGTTCGCACGCAGGATGCGTACCGCGCTCCGTACCAGATGTCCCGGATCCTGCGTGACCACAGCATCCAATGTACCGTTCACTAAGGCGTTTACTGTCGACGGGGTCCGTTCGTGTGCAATCTGAAGATGCCCTTTCCCCCGTCCATATATCTGAGCAGCTTCGAGCACTTCTCTGGCTTCTGAGCCCATGATGTATAGACCGACGAGGTCGGAATGCGCGGTGAAAATTGTTTCGATAACATTATGAATGCGGGCTGGATCACTGTGCGTTTCTAATGAAGGAAGAACTTTGAACGACGCGTAATCTCTGTTGATCACAGCATCAAAGCCCAGGCGGCGCTCTAAGCTATCACGCGATTGCATGGTGTCAGTGACAACAGCGATTGCTCCGCTTTTTCCCGATAAAAAGCGCCCCATTAGACGACCAGCCGTCGCACCGGCTGCTCGGTTATCAATGCCAACAAAGTCCTCTTTTTCTTCGTTATTCTGGTTTGATATGAATGGAATCGTTTGAATTCCACGCTCTCGCATGCGTCGTATAGCATCGCGAATTTGGGGGAATTCAGGGGCCATAATAGCAACACCGTCGTAGTCTTCAGGTTTTAACCGAGACAGGGACCTAGCCGTTTTATGCGGATCTTTTTCATCCACCCGAAGCGCCTTAACCTCGATCATTTCCGCTCGGAAGGCTTCGTTGATTTCTGTTATTCGGTCCACAATTTCTTTGAGGAATTCATCACCGTCTTTTGGTAATACGAAACCAAACCTGTATCCTCGTTTTCTGGCAAGTGTTGCGGCCAACTGGTTTCGCTCAAACCCTATACGCTTGATCGCTTCGTTGACGGCGTCGATGGTCTTTTTTCTAACACCCGACCTCGCATTCAATACTCGGTCAACAGTTGCAAGGCTGACACCCGCTTCAGCGGCAAGATCTTTGGTTGTTGGTCGCATGAAGAACTTGCTCCGTATTTCTGTATTCTTTGCAGATATACGCGTGGTGTTGCCCGATAATCAAGCTCTTTGAGGTACGAACCTCAAAAATGTCTTTACTTGAGGTGCGCACCTCATTAGGGATTGTGGACGTTGAGTCGTGACGAGGGGGTTGCGACCACACTAATGGGAGGAAATTCAAAAATGAGAAAGCAATTCACCACTACGGCTGTATCCGCAATCATCGCTGGTACAATGTCGTCAGCAGCGTTTGCCGAGGATCTGACCCTTTGTTGGGCTGCATGGGATCCAGCAAACTCTTTGATCGAGCTTAGTAAAGATTTTGAGAAGGCTTCCGGCCACGAAATGAATTTTGAATTTGTGCCTTGGCCAAATTTCGCTGACCGCATGCTCAATGAGCTGAACTCTGGCGGAAAGCTTTGCGATCTCATGATCGGAGACAGTCAATGGATCGGCGGCGGTGCTGAGAATGGGCACTACATCAAGCTGAACGATTTTTTTGATGCAAGCGGCATCACGATGGATGATTTTATTCCCGCAACCGTGACGGGCTACTCTGAGTGGCCAAAAGGCACGCCAAACTATTACGCTCTGCCAGCATTTGGTGACGTTGTTGGGTGGTCCTACCGCAAAGATTGGTTTGAACGTCCAGAGCTTCAAGCCGAATTTATGGAGAAAAATGGCTACAAGCTTGACGCTCCAGCCACTCTTGAGCAGTTAAAAGATATTGCTGAATTTTTTCAGGGGCGCGATATTGACGGCACCACAGTTTATGGAGCCGCGCTTTACACAGAGCGTGGGTCTGAAGGCATCACAATGGGTGCGACTAACGCGCTTTACAATTATGGTTTCCAATACGAGAATCCAGAGTCCCCTTATGAGCTTGAAGGTTTTGTGAACTCTGCAGGTGCCGTTGAAGGGCTGGAATTCTACAAAGAGCTATACGACGTGGGAACACCTCCAGGCGCCTCAAACTGGTATATGGGTGAAAACATTGATGCTTATCGTTCGGGTCAGGTTGCAATGTCTATGGGTTTTGCCTTCGTTTGGCCCGGTGTAGAAGCTGATCCCAATGTTGGTGGCGGCCGGTCCGGTTATTTCCCGAATCCAGCTGGTCCCGCAGGTCAATTCGCTCAGCTGGGCGGCCAAGGGATTTCGGTTGTAGCGTATTCTGATAGGCAAGACGCAGCCCTTGAGTACATTCAATGGTTCGCCCAGCCTGAAGTTCAGGCGAAATGGTGGGAGCTCGGTGGCTACTCTGCTTTGAAGGCAGTTGTTGAAGATCCAGGTTTTGCGGATAGTCAGCCCTACGCGCAGACGTTCCTAGACTCGATGGCTATCGTGAAGGACTTCTGGGCTGAACCAGCATATGCTGAATTGTTGCTTGCTATGCAGGCGCGCTTGCACAACTACGTCATCGCTGGCGAAGGTTCAGCACAAGAAGCACTTGATGGTCTTGTCAAAGACTGGACAGAAACCTTCGAAGACGAAGGTAAGCTCTAGGTTAACTCCCTGTCGGGCCTTCTGGCCTGACGCTTCCCTAGCCATAGGTCCGTCTTTGGGCCATCGACAGGTCCTTGGCTAGGGAAACATTACTTAAAACCACACATCGGCGGTAGAACTGAATGAAACGGCTCTGAAAACCGCGATGAAGGATGATATTCAAATGACACACTCACCGATCGAAAGAGCGGCACAGGTCACGCCTGATACGGTTGCGAGAAAGATAAGAGGCTTATCTGATCGCACTATTGCCTGGATTTTTGTCGCTCCCACAATCTTCCTCCTTCTAGCGGTCAATATTTTTCCGCTCATTTGGACGATCCGTCTCAGCTTCACAAACTTTCGCGTGAATCGTCCTAACAATGACGTTGAATGGGTCGGGTTGCGCAATTACCAGCGCATTCTCAGTGACAGCGATGTATGGAACACGATGCAAGCTACGGCCCACTTCTTGCTTTGGACAATCGTTCTACAGGTCCTGATTGGCTTCTTCTTAGCCTTCTTGATCAACAAAAAATTCAGGGGCAACGATATGTGGACGACGATCATTGTTTTTCCCATGATGTTGTCGCCCGCTGTCGTCGGTAACTTCTGGACGTTTTTATACCAACCTCAAATTGGACTGTTCAACTATGTTGTCACTTTCTTCACTGGTGGTGACCCCGCGAGTTTCTCAATGATCGGAGACGTGCATCTTGCCCCTTGGTCTATCATCATAGCGGATACTTGGATGTGGACGCCTTTTGTTATGCTGATTTGTTTGGCCGGACTGCGATCCATCCCAGATAGCATCTATGAGGCGGCTGAATGTGATCGCGCCAGCAAATGGCGCCAGTTCTGGACGATCACCATTCCAATGGTGCTGCCGTTCCTCATGTTGGCCGTCTTGTTCCGAGGGATCGAAAACTTCAAAATGTTCGACCTTGTGGTGCAGCTCACAGGCGGTGGTCCAGGTAATGTCACGACGTTGACGTCCATCGACCTCAAACGAGAGGCCTTTGAAAAATGGCGCACCGGCTATTCCTCGGCTTATGCCGTCATCCTGTTTGTCACCGTGTTCGGCCTCGCTTCGATCTACGTGAAAGCGCTCAATAAGGTAAAAGACAGATGAGTTTTTCTGTAACAGAACCGTCCTCGAGGACGAAATGGTTCGCGGGCGCATTGGTCGTTGGCTATGCCATTATCACTCTCATGCCGCTGCTTTGGATCATTGCAACAGGCTTTAAGTCACCGGCGGATTCAATTTCTTATCCACCAAAGGTTTTCTCTGAACCAACGCTGGAAGGGTATGTGAATTTATTCACCGAACGTACGCGTGCTACGGCAGGTATGTTGGAAGAGGCCGGTGAACCGAAAAACTGGTACGAGCAAATTGCGCGTGATCGGGGGTCAGTAATCTCTGGACCGTCGCGTTATGGACAGCGGTTTATGAATTCGGTCATTATTGGGTTTGGGTCTACCGCCCTATGTATGATCCTCGGAACGGCTGCAGCCTATGCATTCAGCCGCTTTAGGGTCCCGTTCAAGGATGATTTGCTGTTCTTCATCCTATCAACACGGATGATGCCGCCAATCGCCGTCGCTATTCCGATCTTTCTGATGTTCCGTAATCTTGGCTTAAATGACACGCACCTTGGAATGATCCTGCTCTATACGGCAGTGAACCTGTCGCTCTCTGTTTGGCTTCTCAAGGGGTTTATCGATGAGATTCCGATCGAATATGAGGAAGCTGCGCTGATTGACGGATACACTCGGTTTCAAGCTTTTTACAAAGTGGTTCTTCCACAAGCGGCAACTGGCATTGCATCGACAGCGATCTTTTGCCTGATCTTCGCATGGAACGAATACGCTTTTGCGGTCTTGTTAACGTCCGGTACCGCCCAAACGGCACCGCCCTTTATCCCAACTATTATCGGGGTGAGTGGTAAAGACTGGCCTGCTGTCGCCGCTGGCGCCACCGTGTTCCTGATCCCCGTGATGATTTTCACAATCCTTCTGCGTAAGCACTTGTTGCGTGGCATTACATTCGGAGCAGTTCGCAAATGAGCAACTTCATCAAGGGACTTATGGGGTTCCGTCGGGGACCTTGGGAGATGCTCGCATCTATCTTAATCGCGGTAGGGGTCGTGATGTTGATGCAGCCGGTTTACCTCTGGCTCTTCACGTACTCCTTCATTGTCACGCTTATCGGCACGGTGATGTTCATCGTCGTCAGTCATTTTCCGGAGTAACCTATGGCACAAATACGTATTGAACACGTGCGCAAAGACTTCGGGTCGTTTAACGCCGTGAAATCCTCAACCTTCACCATCGAAGACGGTGAGTTCTTCATGCTGCTTGGCCCGTCTGGTTGCGGCAAGACGACAACGCTCCGTATGATGGCTGGTCTTGAACTTCCTACATCTGGCGAGATTTATATCGACGGTGAAGAGGTGGGCATGAAACCTGCCAGCCAACGAGATATCGCCTTTGTGTTCCAGATGTTCGCTTTGTATCCGCACATGAATGTCGGCAAGAACATAAGCTACCCGCTGTTATCGCAAGGCATGCCAAAAGCGGCCGTTAAAAGGAAAGTTGGCGAGGTCGCAGAAATCCTCGGCATTACCGACATCCTAAAGCGTCCGGTGGGCGGCTTGTCTGGCGGAGACCGTCAGCGGGTTGCTCTTGGACGGGCAATTGTTCGCGATCCAAAAGCATTCTTCATGGACGAGCCTCTGGGAGCTCTGGACGCTGAGTTTCGGGAACATATGTCAGAGGAGTTGCGCGCGCTGCATGATCGCATGAATGCGACGACTGTGTATGTGACCCACGACCAATTGGAAGCCATGCAAATGGGTGATAAAATCGTTGTTATGAATCACGGAGTCGTGGAACAATTTGGCGTGCCCCAGCAAATCTACGATTGGCCCGCTACCAAATTTGTCGCGCAATTCCTCGGATCACCGTCAATGAATTTCCTCGATTTTAGCGGTATGGTTGGCTCAAATGCCAATCAAGTCTCTCTGGGCGACACACTATTTCAAATACCCAAGCAAATTGATGGTGCCGTGGGGAACCTGACACTGGGCGTGCGTCCAGAGCATGTAAAATTGAATGACAACGCTGAGTACAGAGGCCGCGTTGTGGCCACCGAATATTTGGGGACCACACAAATTGTGAGTCTCGCTACAGCCAATGGTATGGTGAAAGCGCGTGTTGCCAGCACTGAAAAAATCTCAGTTGGTCAAACCACCGGCCTGAATTTTGATGCGCGCACAATCACAATTTTTGATGCTGAAACAGGCCGTGCCCTCAAATCACAGGCAAATGAAAAGGTGCTGAATCATGGCTGAAGTTCAACTCACGAATGTATCAAAGAGTTTCGGGGATGATGTCGCATTAGACAACGTCGATATGACGGTTCCAGATGGATCGTTCGTCGTTTTACTGGGGCCAACGGGTGCAGGAAAAACGACGACACTTCGTATGGTTTCAGGGCTTGATGCGCCAGACAGTGGATTCATCAGTATTGGAGGCCATTCGATGACTGGCTTGACGCCCGCGCAACGCGATGTGGCAATGGTCTTTCAACAATACTCGTTGTATCCTCATCTTACCGTCAAACAGAACTTGGCGTTTCCTCTGAAGTCGCCTCTCATGAACCTCACGGCCGAGGAGATTGACCGCAAGGTCGGAGAAGTGGCGGAAGTTTTGCAGATTTCTCACAAGCTAGACAACAAAGCAACGGCCTTGTCCGGCGGAGAGATGCAGCGGGTTTCGATTGGCCGCGCTCTTGTCCGAAATCCTTCGGTCTACTTGATGGATGAACCACTCAGTTCGTTGGATGCAAAGTTAAGGTCAGATTTACGTATTGAGTTGAAGAGCATTCAGGCAAATTCTGGAGCGACTTTTTTATATGTGACACATGACCAAATCGAAGCGATGACCATGGCCACCCATGTTGGCGTATTGGATGCGGGAAAGTTGGTGCAGTTCGGATCACCAAGAGAAATTTACGAGAACCCAGTGAGCGTATATGCGGCCAGTCGTTTGGGCCAGCCTCGGATCAATGTGTTGCCAGCCGATGTCTTCGGTGGCGCTCCGGAAAATGCAGTGACGATTGGCTTGCGCCCAGAGCAGATCACGCAAGGCGATGGCGAAGAAAGCTTCGTTCAGCGGGTTGAACACTTAGGTGATCAGACGCGATTGCATCTGGCATTCAAGAACCACGCGCTGATCACGGTAACCGATGCTCACACAGACTTAAAGAATGGCGATATTGTAAAAATTAGCCCTAACAAACCATTTTACTTCGACGCCAATGGCGCTCGGGTTGCTTGAGGGAGAAAACCATGGCTCAATTTATCAACCAAAGGGAAAACGCGGTCACGGATGCGATCGACGGTGTGATCCGGAGTTCTGGCGGTGCTTTAGCACGGTTGGATGGGTATCCACATATTCGGGTTGTTATTCGGAACGACTGGGGAAAATCAAAGGTCGCATTGGTTTCGGGGGGCGGCTCAGGGCATGAACCAGCGCATGCAGGATTTGTAGGACGGGGGATGCTTACGGCGGCGGTCTGTGGCGACGTTTTTGCATCACCCTCAGTTGATGCTGTGCTCGCAGGAATACTCGCCGTGACGGGCCCCGCGGGCTGTCTACTTATTGTCAAAAACTACACTGGTGATCGCTTAAACTTCGGATTAGCAGCAGAAAGAGCCCGCGCATTTGGCCTCAAAGTGAATATGGTCATCGTCGATGATGATATTGCACTACCGGATTTGGCGCAGCCCCGTGGTGTGGCAGGGACGCTGTTTGTCCACAAAATTGCTGGTGCGTTGGCCGAATCAGGTCAGCCTTTGGAGACTATAACTAAAGCGGCCGAACGCGTGGTTGCAGGCACTAAATCGCTCGGAATGTCGTTAGACACATGCACTGTTCCAGGCTCCCCAAAAGAAGATCGAATTCCATTGGGTAAGGTTGAATTGGGTCTGGGTATCCACGGAGAAGCGGGTGTTGAACAAATTTCATACGTTGATGCTAAGCAATCCGTTGCCGCAATTATCGAAAAGTTAGCACCCCTTTTGGAGAACAAACCCCATGTGGTTTTGCTTAACAATCTAGGTGGTTCTTCTGTTCTTGAGATGTCGGTTCTGGCAAATGAATTAGCGAATTGCTCAATTTCCAAAAAACTGAAGTTTATCGTGGGCCCGGCGTCAATGATGACTTCTCTAGACATGCGCGGGTTCTCGGTTTCCGTCTATCCGGTTAGTCCTGAGGAGGAAGAATTGTTGAAGGCTCCTTGCACCCCTGCCGCGTGGCCCGGATGTATGGAATTGAAGCAAATTCCTTTGATCGAATTGCCGGATGGTCTAACGCCGATCCAACCGGTTCCCTCCAAGCACGATGAAACAGCCGAATTTTTAACAAAGTGTTGTGAGACACTGATTTCAGCCGAGGCCGATCTGAACGCACTGGATGCAAAATCTGGAGATGGCGACACAGGGTCCACACTTTCGGGAGCCGCTCGCGCACTCATTGGAGCTCTAGATCGTCTGCCACTTGCCGATCACACACAGCTTTATCGGGCAATCGGACAAGAACTCAGTCAAACGATGGGCGGCTCGTCGGGAGTGCTACTCGCAATTTTCTTTACAGCGGCGGGCGATGCCGTTTCGAGCGGATTGCCCATGGTTGAGGCTTTGAAAGAGGGACTTAAACGGATGCAGCATATCGGGGGGGCACAAGTGGGTGACCGGACAATGGTCGATGCGCTTAAGCCAGCTTTGGACGCGCTTTCAGTCGGTATTGCACCAGCGGCTGAAGCCGCCCGCAAAGGGGCAATTCACACATCGACGATTGTGAAAGCAAAGGCAGGACGCGCGGCTTACATTAATGCCGAACAGCTACAAGGTCATATAGATCCCGGCGCAGAAGCTGTGGCGCGACTGTTTGAGCATTTGAACGCCCCCTAGTCTCTAACAGGCGGTGTCAGAGGAAACTGGCTTGAGAAGGGCAGGGCTACCAATTAGCGTTGTGTCATGAAAAAAAACGCTCTCCTTTTCGCTATTTCAAAACGAGCCCTGAGATTATCCGTCTTGCGGTGATGTTGTACGTCAGATTTCCACTCTCACTTCGAAACGTGGAAGATTTACTCCACGAACGAGGGATCGATGTGAGCCACGAAACAGTTCGGTTTTGGTGGAACCGTTTCGGTCCCATGTTCGCTACAGAAATCCGCTGTCGGCGGGTCCAACAACTACGCTCTTATTCAAACTGGCAATGGCACTTGGACGAAGTTTTGGTCAAGATTGACGGTGAGCGACATTATCTTTGGCGGGCTGTCGACCACGAAGGTGAGGTGTTGGAAAGTTATGTGAGCAAACGTCGAGATAGGGCTGCGGTCCTTAAATTCATGAAGAAAGTGATGAAACGGTACGGCCAACCGAAAGTCATCGTCATTGACAAGTTACGTTCCTATGGTGCCGCGATGAAGGTCATCGGAAATGCCAGTAGACAGGAAACGGGGCGTTGGAAGAATAACCGAGCCAAGAATTCACACCTACCTTTTCGACGACGAGAACGTGCCATGCACCGCTTTCGTCGTATGCGAAGTTTGCAGAAATTCGTAGCCGTACATGCTTCCGTTTGTAACAACTTCAATCAGGGTCGCAGCATTTCCCAAAGAGACCATTTCAAGCTTGCGCGCGCCGCCGCTCTCGCCGAGTGGCGGGGACTTTGTGCGGCATAAAAGGGCAGCAGTACTGGCCCCGCTGAGACGTGTTCGAATTTGTCTTTAACCATCGTCCCCAGTTGGGGGGAGGATTTTAGCCGTAGGAAGCGAGGGCGACCTGCCGGTGGGGTATTTGTAGTTCTGCGTTTTCACGAGCAACAGTACGATTTCAGTAAAGGCCTCACTCTATGGCTTACTCAAGGGCCCTCTCAGATCGTGACCCGTGTGATCGAACTACCTCCGTTGCCAAAACAAATCTCCGTAAGGGTTGACGAATTTTGGATCTTTATCGATCTGATATACATTACTCGCCCAGATTTTCGGCAACCGCTGTCAATTTTCGAGCAACGGCGTCGGCCCAAGGTTTCGACTGCCTGCCTCACTAGCAAACCGCCTAAGTTTGCGCCGCACGCACCTATGCTATTGCTGCATAGCAGCATGTTGTAATGAGTTATTGTGCATGCGCAGCATTTCACTACCTTCCAATTGAACGGTGACGATAGCGCTACCAACAGCGCACCAAACGCACCACTGAGTACAGGAGCATGAGAGATGACCCATACAGCAGACCTTTTTCATTCCGGAATTCGGCTTCGCGACTGGCTTGAAGCCAGCAGAAAAGCAGCAGCAGTGCGCCGTGCGCAGCACAGTGTGTACGTTCGGACACTGCGCGAACTTCAATGCTCGTCCGACCGCGAGCTTGCCGACATCGGCATCTCTCGGCTGTCGATCAAGGAAATTGCATACGAGGCCGCATACGGCCATACGCGTTCGCGGGCGGTAAACCGGCAGTCATAGGCGTGTCTCACTTGGGTAATTCCAAGCGGGCACTCTAAAACCGAAAAAGGACTAACCCAATGAAAAACAACGTGAGCACCGCAGGCATTCCGAACCTCTGGCCGCAACTGCGACACGCTGCAGGCGGTTTCGCTTCGTTCTTCGCAGGTAGCGCATCCACAGTATACTATTGCCTGGCGAGGTTCGTGGCCATTCTACAGATTGGAAGAATGGAATCCGTCCTCCGCGCAATGTCAGACGAAGAACTGGCGCAAATTGGGATCACACGAAGCGATATTAAGCGTCATGCGAAATTCCTGGCCACATACGGATACGACGGACTTTAAACAATGGATTGCGCGGCACTGTCAGAAGAAAACCGGTTGAGGCGGGCAGGGTGAACGCCTAGCGTCGCAGGATGACAAAACGCGACCCATTCAAGTACTTCAAGACGAGCCCGCAGATCATCCGCCTGGCAGTGA
>NZ_JBGFCD010000018.1:0-89467 GCF_041205405.1 Falsihalocynthiibacter sp. S25ZX9 | reverse complement strand
ATAAATTCCGAGTGTTGTAATATCCATTGTGGATGGCTCCTTCTCTCTGTTGGGTCGTAACAGCACCAGCATGACACATTGCGATGCCGTTCGGGTGGAGCCGTCCACACCATCAGACAAACTCGAACTCGTCTCGGCTGCTGGACACGCCGACGCCGAAATTCCGAAGCGAATATTTGGCCGAAATGATTCCACCAGAGCCGTACAGTTTCGTCTGACGATGCCCTCGTCTCCTTGTGTTTGCACGTTCTGATGACTGATATCCCGTTCTGTCGAACGCGACCCACGCGACGGTGACCGATGTCCAAGCTGAGGCGCGACTGTTCTTTGATATACGCAAGCGTGATGCTGTCTTCGGCTGGTTGGAGGGTTGCGAAATGCCCGTAGGCCGCATGGGCAGACGCCAACAACGCTGAACAATCGCTTGGCAGGAAAGCTGGTGATGTGTTCTTCGACATCCCAACGCTCAGATCAACGGCCACTTGTTTGCGCGTGAGCCCACTGGTCAGCGCGATACGCACCGCATCTTGCCGGAATTCGTCCGTCCGTTTCGGTCCCACAGTCAATCTCCTTTGTTGCAAAAAATGCTATCAAAGGAACGGCCTCAAACCGGGACAGGTCCAGTTTGAGCACGACCTCATGAGTGGGCGTATCATCTTGGAATTGCACTTCGAGCGTCTGGCTTGTCTGTGGCTGACCGCCAGGTCGCTTGAGAACAACGCAAAGAATGCGGGCAATTTCAAAAGTAATTTCGCGGCCAAGGTCCTTTTCGATCAGCGCAAGGGCAAGATCAACACAGGCTATCACGCCCGTCGATGTCCAGACGGAGCCGTCTTTCACAAATAGGACGTCGTCCTCGACCTCGATTTTGGGAAACCGCTTTCTGAGCTCAGCGATGGCGTTCCAATGCGCGGCGCCCGTCGAGCAGGGTCGCTTCGGCAAGCGCGAACGCACCTGTGCAAACACTCGAAACACGCGGGACCGTTTTGGAGTTTTGGAAAAGCCAGTTCACCAGCGCCGGATCAATTTGGGAGGGTGAGGCTTTCGAAGGGGCATCAACAACAAGAACTGGGGATCGAAGGTGTGGCTGGCGACAACGGGAAGCCCGCTTGCGGCAATGACGGGCTGCTTCTCATAGAGACTGTAAATATCTCGTATGCGGGGGGGGTTCCGTTTTTGACACGCCATCCATTCACGGCGGTAAAGGCCTAATTTGCCCGGAGCTGCATATTTGGGCATAATTTGGAACAATGACTGAACAAAAATTGTGATTGACGGTTGAAAGGAGTCGCCGAAGACTGCTCCCTTTTGGGGAGAGAGTTGGATGTCAGTCCGCGCACTTCTGGAAATCTGGAGTTTATCGTTTTCGGATTTTGAATTTTTAGAGACGTACCACCAAGGATCCCGGATTTGGATCGGCGGGCAACTTCTCTATTTTCGAAATCATGGACACTTCACGAGAGATTTGGCCAACATACCCGATGATGCACAGACTTATGTTGGGGATCAGCTTGGGCTTTATAGTCAGCGCCTTACAGTGTCTCAAAGGATACCGTTCGTCGCCACCAGCTTGAGATCTTGCACCACCTTGGGTTTCACTGGGCAACGGAGCGTGATCGTGGACCCTGCGCGATTGGCACTAATCGGCGCTTGGAGGGCGTCAAGTTTTGAAGACTGGGCTGTTTCAGGGTATCGCTGGTCACCGCAGCATTCGGTTTTTATCCCCTCTGACAAGATAATGGGGCGAATTGTGCGCTCAGCTAGAAAGGCGTTTCGTGACGCCCTTTTCAAACAGGTCGCTGAGCGTCTGTCACAGGATACCACCTCTGCGCTCGACGCCTGTCTTTCTGATCCGCTCCTCCCAACTGGCTTCCAGCGGTGGAAAGATGACATCGGAGATGCGTCGCCATGACAAATCTCATCGCTCGGCCCTCCTGGCGATTTATCTCATGCAGAGGCGCGCCCAACTGGTCGATGGATTGATCGACCTTCTGCCTGAGATTGTTCATCGGATGAGCACCCGATCCCGCCGCATGGTCGTTCAGAAGATTGCTGCGGACATCGGTGCGGTTCACGGCAAGAAACGCCTGTTGTTTGATATAGCCATAGCGGCCCTCACTGAACCGAAGGGCGTGGTTGAGGATGTGATCTATCCGGCAGTGGGAGCCACCAAACTGCAAGCGGTGATCAACGAGTATGAGGCCAAAGGAAGCCTGGATCATCGAATTCAAAAGGTGATGCGTGGAACTTATGCAAGTCATTGTCGGCGGATGTTACCGCCGTTTCTTTCGGCCCTGGAATTTCAATCAAACAATGGATCATGGCAACCAATATTGGACGCTTTACGGCTCATTATTCGCTGGAATAGCGAAGGACGGCGTTTCACGCCTACAGAACTCGCCCCTACTGGGACAATCCCGGGAAAATGGCGGGAAACGGTTGTCGACGACCACGGCCGCCTGAATGTCATCTCCTACGAGATTTGTCTTTTGATCCAGCTTCGGGAGCGCATCCGGGCTAGAGAAATCTGGATTGCAGGGGCTGATAGATACCGCAACCCGGACGACGACTTACCTCAGGATTTTGAGGAGCGACGCGGCACTTATTTTAAAGGCCTTGGCCTGCCCCAAGATGCGCAGGTGTTCATTGCGGGCGTCCGGAAACAACTCGAAGAAGAACCGCACCTTTTGAATGCGACGATCATTGAACATTGAGCCTGACCAGCCGCGCGACGTCTTTTGTTTCTGCGATCCGCGTTATGTGTGCCAACAGCTGACGTTTACCTATGACCGCAAACGCATCATCCTCAAAAAGAATGAGATAATACGCGGCCTTGTCGACAAATACATCGACACCTTTGCCTTTCCTGATGGCCGGCTTGAGATCCGTTCAAAAGGGGATAGCTCTGCCCAATTCTGCCTTAGATAAAGATCAAGCATCTCCTACAAACCAGTTTGCGGCAGCCCGTGCTTACAGGAGGCTAAATTCACCGTAACTTTAGTTCTCTGAGACTGTGTGCCTTCTTCGGGAGGTTTGAGGGCGACCCTCGAGGTTTAATGTGGCGTCTGCGCGTGGTGTTTGACTGATGACGCGGCCATTTGCGATAACATAAAGGCGAGTTGCCCGCAGGCGCAGCGCTTCAATCGGATCAGAGGCATCGAGGATTTGCAAGGACGCCTTCGCGCCGACCCGCAGTCCATAGTCCTGCAACCCCATCGTTTTTGCGCTGTTCACCGTTACCATATCAAAACAGGTCCGCATGTCCGCTGGGCTGGTCATTTGCGCCACATGCAGGCCCATAAAGGCCACGTCGAGCATGTCTGCAGTACCGAGGGAATACCAAGGATCAAGCACACAATCCTGTCCCCAACTCACATTAATACCCATCGCGAGCATTTCTTTAACCCGCGTTAGGCCCCGCCGTTTGGGATAGGTATCATGGCGCCCCTGCAGGACGATATTGATCAGCGGATTCGGGATAACATTGATCTCGGCCTCAGAGATGAGCGGCAAGAGTTTGGACACATAATAGTTGTCCATCGAATGCATCGACGTCAAATGAGACCCCGCGACGCGCCCCTGCAAACCCAACCTCTGGGTCTCATACGCGAGGGTTTCAATGTGGCGGGACAGGGGATCGTCGGTTTCATCGCAATGCATGTCAACCTGCAATCCCCGCGCGGCGGCAATCTCGCAAAGCTCTTTGACGGAAGCCGCCCCATCCTCCATTGTGCGTTCGAAATGGGGAATGCCACCAACAACATCGACCCCCATATCCAAGGCGCGGATCGTATTGTTCCGCGCCGTTGGACTGCGATAGAACCCATCCTGCGGGAAGGCCACCAATTGCAAATCAATATAGTCTTTGACCTGTTCGCGCACGTCGAGCAACGCCTCGACCCCCAATAAGCGATCATCGCAGGTATCAACGTGGCTGCGAATGGCCAACAGCCCCATGCTTGCGGCCCAATCGCAATATTTCAAAGCCCGCGCGACAACGTCTTCTTGGGTCATGACCTGTTTGAGTTCGCCCCAAAGACCGATCCCCTCAAGGAGGGTTCCAGAAGCGTTTTTGCGCGGCAGACCATAGGATAGGGTCGCATCCATGTGGAAATGCGGATCGACAAACGGCGGGCTCACCAGATCACCCGTTGCCTCAATGGTGCGCGCGGCTTCAGCAGTGCCAAGTGACTCTATCGCGGTAATTTTGCCGCCTGTGATGCCGATGTCCGTCACGCGCCCGTCAGGCAGGGAACCCCCTTTGATAATGAGATCAAACATCAGCGTTCTCCTTTATTAAACGGCACCATAAGGGCCGCTGGTATTTCAGCGCGGCGCGACATCGCAACAAGCGCGATGATCGACAGAATATAGGGCATCGTCAGGAAGATTTGGTAGGGAATATCAGAGCCGAAACTTGTTTGCTGGACCCGAATTTGTAGAGCGTCGAAGGCGGCAAAGAGCACCGCCCCGAGCAACGCCTTGCCTGGTTTCCAAGAGCCAAAGACGACGAGGGCAATACAAATCCAACCGCGTCCGTTGACCATCTCAAAGAAGAAACTATCAAAGGCAGACATCGTAAGGAACGCGCCGCCCATTGCCATAAATCCGCTGCCAACCATGACGGCGCCCATGCGAATTGCCGTGACGGAAAGCCCTTGCGCCGCCACAGCAGAAGGGTTTTCACCAGCGGCCCGAACGGCAAGGCCAAGGGGGGTGCGATACAGCACCAGCGAGACCACCAGCACGAGGACAAAGGCCAAATAGGTAAACGCCGTCTGGGAAAATAGCGCAGGCCCCAACAGCGGAATATCCGACAAGAACGGTATTTCGAACGGTTGGAATGCCTCGATTTTGGGGGGGCTTGTGACCTCTGGCAAGGCAAGGCGATAGGCATAGTATGTCGAAGACGTCGCCAGCAAGGTCACGCCCAAACCAACCACATGCTGCGACAGGCCAAACGGTACCGTGAGCGTGCTATGCAGCAGGCCAAAACACATGCCAACGAGCATCGCAACGCCAACCCCCGTCCACAGGCCCGTGCCCGAGTAAACGGCCATCCAGCCCGCAAAAGCGCCTGCAACCATGATGCCTTCAATCCCAAGATTCAGGACGCCAGCGCGTTCGCAAATCAACTCGCCAAGGGTGGCGAAAATCAACGGGCTGGCGATACGGATCGCGGCGGCCCAAAAACTGGCGGTGAAAAGGATATCGAGTATTTCCATGACGCTAATCCCTCACAACGCGAAAGCGGGTTAGCATAATCGCCAAAACCATCAGGAGGAGCGATGTTGCTAACATGATATCGGCCAAATAGGTCGGCACATCGGCGGCACGGCTCATGCTATCTGCGCCCACAAATATGCCCGCGACGAACAAGGCCGCAACCACAACGCCCAATGGATTGAGCAACGCAAGCATGGCTACAATAATCCCCGTATAGCCAAATCCGGGCGACAGATCGAGGGTTAGGCTCCCCTTCATTCCGGCTACTTCAGAAAACCCCGCAAGCGCGGCAAGGCCGCCAGAAAGCAACGCCGTCTTGATCAACACGCGACGCACAGGAATTCCCGCAAAGGCTGCAGCGTCTTTGTTCAAACCCACGGCCCGCATTTCATAGCCCAACGTACTGCGGGTTTGGACAATCCAGACGAAAACCGCGCAAATAATAGCAAGCCCGAAGCCCCAATGTAGGCGCAGGCCATCGATCATTCGCGGAAGGCGCGCCTCTGGTATCAAGCGCGCAGATTTGGGCCAGCCCATGCCGAGCGGGTCCTTTAGGGGCCCTTCCAACAGCATAGAAATGAAGAGAAGGAAGATGAAGTTAAACAGCAGGGTCGTTACCACCTCGTCGACTCCGAAGCGCGTTTTAAGCAGCGCCGGAATGAGCAAAAGGATGGCCCCCGCCAAAATCGCAAAAGCAGCCATAACGGGAAGCAGGGCAAAACTGGGCCACGGCAGGGCGCCCGTTCCCAGCAAAACTGTCATGAGCGCCCCTGCGTAAAGTTGTGCCTCGGCGCCGATGTTCCAAAACTTGGCCCGAAACGCCACAGCCACCGCGAGGCCTGTAAAAATCAGAGGCGTCGCGCGGTTCAGGGTTTCCAATGCGGAAAATTTCGAACCCACTGCGCCGTTCACGATCAAGCCAATAACCGAAAACGGGTTCGCACCCGCGAGCATCGCAAGCAGGGTAGTGATGAGCACGGTTACCGCCAGGGCGATGATGGGTGGGAGCAGTTTTCGCGCGATTGTCGGGTTTGGGATCGGTTCAAGACGCATGCGGCACCTGTTGCTCAAAACCTTGCCCTGACATCCAAATGCCCAATTCGGCTTGTGTCATCTCTCCGCGTCCAAATGCGGGCGACAGGCGTCCATCTGCAATCACGTGAATGACATCCGAAAGTTCCATGATTTCGTCAAGGTCCTCGGAAATCAAAAGGACCGCCGCGCCGCGATCGCGCGCGTCGAGCAATTGGCTATGTACATAATTCACCGCTCCAATATCCAAACCGCGCACGGGTTGATTGGCTAAAATAATCTGTGGATCGGCCTCAAGCACGCGGCCAAGGATCAGCTTTTGCATGTTGCCTCCAGAAAGCAGGCGAATTGGCGTGTCGGCGCTGGGGCAACGGACATCGTATTTTTCGATGATATCTGATGCAAAGCTGCGGGAGAGACGCCAATTGAGCCATCCCCTTTTGCTAAACGGCGCGCCGTTATAACGCTCAAGAATTGCGTTTTCCGTAAGGTCTAAATCCGAGATCGTACCGGTTTTATGCCGATCCTCGGGAATGCGGGCGATACCACCGCGCACTGCGTCTCGTGGCGTCCATTTTTGCAGGGTTTTCCCGTCGAGCACGATATCGCCCGTGGTGGGACCGCGCATGCCGCCAACAACATCCGCCAAGGCGGCCTGCCCATTGCCAGAAACCCCTGCGAGGCCGATAATCTGGCCTGCGCGCAGGGCGAGGGACACTGATTTCAGGCCTGGCGCGCTGCCGATATTAGGCGTTGAAACTTTGTGCAGTTCAAAACGTGCCTCCCCCGGATTGGCCACTGCGATCTCGGGTGTGACCGCATCCTCGCCCATCATCATCGCGGCCAAAGCGCGTGTATTGGTGTCTTCTATGCGCGCGGTTCCGTTCAATTTACCACGCCGCAACACCACAACACGGTCAGCAATGGCCATGACTTCGTGGAGTTTGTGCGAAATGAAAATAATAGATAAGCCGTTGGCAATCGCCTGTCTGAGGGTCGCAAACAGCGCCTCGGCTTCTTGTGGCGTAAGCACCGCCGTGGGTTCATCAAGGATAAGGATGCGAACATCCCGAAACAGCGCCTTTAGGATCTCGACGCGCTGGCGTTCCCCCACCGTAAGCGAACCAACCCGCGCATCGGGCGACACTTCGAGGTGGAATTTCTGAGAGAGTTCAATAATGCGGGCACGGGCCGCAGCAATGTGCAAACGTGGGCTAAACAAGGGGCGCACGCCAAGGGTGATATTTTCCTGAACCGTCAGATTATCCGCGAGGGTGAAATGCTGGTGCACCATCCCAACGCCCGCGTCGAGCGCCGCACGGGAATTGCCCGACGGAAGCGTTTTGCCAAAAATCTCCACCGTTCCACTGTCGGCGGTGTATTGGCCAAACAGAATGTTCATAAGCGTGGTTTTACCCGCGCCATTTTCCCCCAACAGCGCAATAACCTCACCCTTACGCAAAGAAAAACTGACCGCATCATTGGCGGTCAGTTCTCCGAAACGTTTGGTGATGCCATTCAGCCGAAGCGCATCTACCTGTACTTCGCTCATACTGGACCTAGGACGAAGCCGGTTCTTCGTCGTTGATGATCACAGAGAAGGCCCCAGACTTAATCTCGGCTTCCCGTTTGGCCACCAACTCTAGCGCTGCCGCAGGGACTTTGCCTTCGAATGTACCAAGCGGTGCCAACGAAGCGCCGCCTTGGTTGAGGAAGGAGTAAATGCCAAAGTCTGACGCTTTAAAGTCGCCCGCCTGAATTTCGGCAATTGCTTTATCCAGTGTCGGCTCAAAATGCCAAATCGCGGAGGCCACAACCGTTTCAGGATATTCCGCTTGCGTGTCGATCACATTGCCAATGGCCAAGACGCCTTTTTCTTTGGCCGCATCGGACACACCGAAGCGCTCGGCATAAAGCACATCTGCGCCGTTTTCGATCATTGCAAAGGCGGTTTCTTTGGCTTTGGGCGGATCGAACCAGCTGCCGATAAAGCTGATTTGGAATTTAATATCAGGGTTCGTTTCAAGCGCGCCCGCCATAAAGGCGTGCATCAAGCGGTTCACTTCCGGAATTGGGAAGCCACCAACCATGCCAATATTGCCCGTAGTTGTCATCGCGCCGGCGATGATACCAGACAGGTAGGAAGCGTCTTGAATGTAGTTGTCGAACACCGCGAAATTAGGCAGCGCAGGGTCTTCCTTGAAGCTCGATCCCATGAGGAATGCTACATCGGGGTAATCTGCGGCCACTTCGCGCGCTTCTTGCTCTGCGCCAAAGACCTCGCCAATGATCAGTTTATTGCCAGCTTCGGCGTATTCGCGCAGCACACGGGCGTAATCTGTGTTGCTGACGTTTTCGGAGTAAGTATAGGAAACATCGCCCCGATCTTGGGCCTTGAGGGCAGCTTTGTGGATGCGGCTCACCCATTGTTGCTCTACGGGAACGGTGTAAACACCCGCCGTTTTGATCGGTTCCGCGGCAAAGGCCGTTCTGGCTCCGAGCGTGCCAACTAATAGCGATGCTGTTGCTGTTGTCGCCAAGAAATGGCGGCGGTTGATATGTGTCATCGTGATCGTCCCCTAATGATTGTGACCCAATGGTAAAATGAGTTTTCATCAGTAGAGGTATATTTTATCGTTTGGTCAAGGTTTGTGTTTGATGGGGTTTTTACCGTAAGGAGCATTTCACCCGACGCTCAGGAAATGCGCGCATTGATGTTTTTGCAGGCAACAGAAGAAAAGGCACAACGCCATCCTTCTACAAATCTCTGACGCATCGCGGGACGGACCAAGCAGTTGAATCGCGCTCTCGGTCTTGGAAAACGAAAAAGGCGGAGTGGTAAACACTCCGCCCATTTTTTGGTTAATATTAGCGAGGCTTAGTCGTAGAAGCTATCACGTGATTGCTCGTTCAACAGGTTCAATTCTGCGACCGAGTAGGACGCCGCATCTTTGCCAACGAAAGCAGCGAGTTGTTCTTTGCCACCGTTAACAGCGTTCGGAGCTGGGGTTGCGATCTCACCAGCGGCTTCAGCTTTGATGAAGGCGATTTTTTCTGCGTCGTTTTCGCTCTCGGCTACTGAAAGCTCGATGAGGGTGGAAGCGGTGTAACCATCAGCTGAGACACCTTCGATCGCGGCCAATTCAGTAACACCAGCGTTTACGCTGCCGGTGAAATCAGTGCGCGATACGCGGTTTTCGCCCAAGAGGTAGAAGTTCAGTTTTTCATCGTCTTGAGTTTTGCGTGCTTGGTCGATTTGGATCAATTCCGAAGTTGTATAGACGCCTGGTTCAACCCCAGCAAGTTTAGCGAGTTGATCGTTGCCTGCATAAGCAGCGCCAGCGAAAGGAAGAGCAACCGCAAGGGCAAGGGCGGAAAGTGTAGATTTAACAAACATAATAGTCTCCATTTGTGTTTGGCCTGATCCCGTTTCAGCAATCAGTGCCGTGTGTCGATGAATGACAGATAGGCCTTATTTCGGGAGAGGAAAGGGGGGCAGCGATCACAGAAAAATGAGGCAAAACACGCGGTTACAAAACATTTTTCTGTGAGGGGGGTTGAAAAATATCGCCGCTACACACAATGGACAAACTCACCGAGTTCTCTATCAGAAGTGCGGCCCCACCCTGCACAAATGCACCAAGGACGGGCGACTGAAGCAAGCACACCAAACGCAGGGCACCTATGCATTTGCGCAGAGTGGCTAGGGGTTGAAATTTAAGACTGTGTGACAGGGTAAACCTTTAGCATATTTATGTTTTAAAAACAGTTGCTTGGGAAAATGGTGCCATTCCGACCTATCTGCGAATCAACACGGATTTTTCGCCCCAACACCCGCTGAATGTTACGAAATCGACGAATTTGGCCCAAAAAGTGAGCACTTATTTTCGCGAAAAGATAAGAAAATGCAATCGACGTGATTTTTTTCGCTTCAACAGCCGTTTTCTAAACCCATCACACCCTCAAAATTGGTCTCAAGAGGGGAATCTGGTCGCGATACAAACGATAGGCCGTGTGCCAATGCTTCAATCGTGCGAGCTAGATGTTCCGGAGCGACGCTGGAAAATATGCACCAAGCGCTTCAGGCGTGAAATCGTCAACGGCCACCACTTTGGCAACAAGCGCGTCCATCTCGGCAATCCCTGCCATTTCAGCGTCGGAATGAATTCCCGCTTCCCGCGCCTCTTGCGGAGTTTTTCCAGCCTCTCGCAGGCGTTTCATTCCCGGCGCCATTTCAGTGACCTTACCATAACGGATGTTCTACACATCCAGCCCGTGTCGGCTGCAACTGTTAAAAACCTTGCCCTTGACGCGGTGGTGGATGGTCGAGGGTTCATAAATCAAATCGCTGCACTCTGACGTAAGCCAATCATCCGGCCCGCGCTCGATAGCCCCTGGAACGGTCAACATCCGCAACAACAGAGCCGCCCAACGCGCGGGCATATTCGCGATCACCTCGTCAAGTACTTGGCGGATTCTTCGAAACGCATCTGCTGCAGCAAAGCGGACAAGCGGCAAATCGGTCTCTTGCAGACCTTCATCCTGCCACCGTTTTGAGGCGCGGACAGGATGTACATATCGGACAGAACGGTTCTGTCGCAAACTTTTCCCGAATTCAATTTAATCGAATTCTAGCCAGAGTTATGCTATCAGGCTCGCAAATTGTTTGAATGGAGATGTATGGTTTGACAGGAATTGCTGCTTTCGAATCATGTGAGCTACTTCTATTCCAACTAGAGTGGCCGATGCTGAATAAAAGGCCTTAAAGTACAGAGCTGGCCGCGTGATCCTCTTGATAGCGCTTCTAAAAAACAATCTGGCAGCGGCCTTATCACGGCGCATGGAAACAAAAGTTTTGCCGTGTTTGTCGATTGCCCGGTAGAGATATGTCCATTTTCCTTTCACCTTGATGTAAGTTTCATCCATTCGCCAAGATTCTGCCGTTGATTGCTTCTTTTGCTGTGCCGTTTTGGCGATATCAGGTGAATATTTCACGACCCATCTGTTCAGCGTTGCATGGTCGACCCGAACGCCGCGCTCCGCCATGATCTCATCCATATCCCGATAGGAGACGGCGTAGCGAACGTAGAAAAACACTGCGAACAATATCACACCCCTCGGATAATGGCTGACTTTGAAATCAATTGTCATATCGGAAACCCTGCCTGTAGCTCTTTGGCAAACATAGGGCAGCTTTAAAGCAATACTGAAACAGCGCGAAACTTAGCGACAAAACCCCATACACACCAAAAACAACCCAAAAGGGCCCAAACTGCACGCGTTAACAGGACCCGCGAAGAGATAGTACAAAAGTCAGCTGCAACAACCAAGGCACCCCGCCGAGGGTTTCAGGCATCACAGCCCGCAAAGCAGAAAAGGACTTGGTTCGCGGAAGCCATCTACTGCCCCGGCAGACAATGCTCGCATCACCGAGAAGGAGGGGCCAGCGGTTAAAACTGCGCAAACAGGCGCCCCTCGGGCATGCATTGCCAGCAACGGGACGTAAGACTGCCTCTGGCAAATGCGCAGATTACATCAAATATATCTCGCTATGCAGGAGCCTTCCACAAACGACATACCAACAAATAGCAGCATTTTTAATTGTTATATCCGACGCACTACAAAACCAGAAAGCTTTGATTTGAGGATTGCCTCGGCGAATTGTTTTTAGGTTTTATAATGTCGATTATGGGTGACATGCCTGTGCAGGACTGCCCAGAGGTCCTCAATCGGGTTGAGATGTGGACAATATGGCGGCAACGGTATCAAGTGAATACGACATTTTTTGCGCGACAGGAAAGCCCTAACATGAGGCCCTTTGTGGTAGGGTGCGTTATCCCAAATGACATGTATGATGGGTTTATCGAGGTTGCGGGCTTCGATTTTGGCCAATAGTTGCACCGCACTTGTGCCATCGACGGTGATTGGTTCGACAAACGGCGCATCGAATGTCTCAAGGCATAACGCGTCGTGGATGTTGACGCGCCCGCGTCCAGATGCTGTCAGAAGTGCTGGGTTTGTACCTTTGCGCACCCAGCCAAAGGCAGGTTTGCTTTGATATTCTGGGTGGTCCGCGTCCGCGAAGTATACGCCCTCGTCAGCGGCAAGTGTATTGAGCATATTTCCGTAAAATGCGATGAAGTCGGCCTGTTTGATCGGATCTGCCACTTTTGGCAGCGCTTTTGGCTTGCGATACTCAAACCCGAGACGCGCCAACAGCCTTATACAGCCCGAATGCGCATAAAGGATGCCAAATTTGGCGGCGATATAGGCCCAAATTTCGATGGTTGAACGGCAAAACCGAGCTTCAAGTCAATCCCGTAAAACTATTTCCTGAGCCGCCGCCATCCGTGACTGACCGCCTTCCCAACCATCATAAGCGGCCCCCTCCCCACCCTCATTCTGATATTGCTTGAACCAACTGCGGATCGTGTCGTCATCCAAAAGAAACTGCGCATTCACCCACCGCGCAACCCCATGATCCGCGCGCTGACGCTTCACGCAAGAAAGTAATCGCGACGATCTAAAGGCGAAAGAAAACTGGGCTGGATCATAAGTCAAAGCGGAATCCTGCGACTGCGGAAATTGACGACGTAACCAGCGTTAGAGAGCCCGTGCGACATCTTGAAGGCGCTGGAAGGCGGCAAAGCGCGCGTTATGTGCATTTTGAATGTCCCCGATCACCGGAATGTAGCGGTCCTTAAGGGCTGACATTTTTGCCATTGCTGATGGCATATCAGCGAATTTTCCGGCGGCGACAGCCCCCAAAATTGCCGAACCCAGAAGAACCGGTTCCTCCGCGCAGGTTGCAATGACCGGCACGCCTGTGGCGTCGGCCAGCAGTTGTCGCACGAGGTCTTGTTGCCCCGCGCCCCCGCTGATCATGATCCGTTTGATCGGCGCGCCATTCACGGCTTGGGTTTCAATGATCTGGCGCAGACCATAGCCAATGCCACACAGCCCCGCGATATACAGCGCGATCAGACTGTCGATATCGCGGTCCATTCCAAGCCCTGCAATCACGGCGCGCGCGTGCGGATCTGCAAAGGGCGCGCGGTTGCCGAGGAATTCAGGCACGACGTGCAGCCCTTCCGCGAGGCGTACCACTTCTGAGAGGTGTGTTGCTTTTGTGGCCGCAATATCGGCAAGCCAAACTGGCAGCGACTTGTTTTCGGCCTTCGCTATTTCGTTCGCCTCAAGGGCTGCGGGATGCATCGAAAGGAGTTGGGCGATTGCGGCGCCCGTCGCCGATTGACCGCCTTCGTTTAGCCAAGCGTCGGGCATCATCGCGGAGTAATACGGGCCCCAAACGCCGGGCACGAAGGCCGGCTCCTGCGTTGTGGTCATCGTGCACGACGAGGTGCCAAAGACATAACCCATGCATTCGGTCGGATCGCCCGCGGCGCCCACAGTTCCGATGCCACCCGCGTGTGCGTCGATCAGGCCCGCGCCAACGGGGGTGCCTGCTGCCAGCCCCAGTTCTGCGGCGGCTTTCTCGGTTAGTCCGCGTCCAAGGGCCACCCCGGGGGCGACTACATCTTGCCCGATCCGCTTAAAGCCTTCTTCGGCCAAAATACCCAAACCAACCTCGCGAAAATACGTCTCGTCCCAGCGGTTTTCATGCGCCAGATAGGTCCATTTACAGGTGACTGTACAGGTTGAACGCGCGAGGCTATCGGTTGCTTTCCAAGTTAAGAAGTCGGTGAGATCAAAGAATTGCCACGCGGCCTCGAAGACCTGTGGGCGGTTCTCGGCAAGCCAAAGCAGTTTGGGCGTTTCCATTTCGGGTGAAATCACGCCGCCGACATATTTTAACACGCTGTGACCCGTGGCATTGATGCGTTCGGCTTGATCGAGGGCGCGGTGGTCCATCCAGACGATAATGTTGCGGTTTGCATCCTCAGACGGGCCAACAGGCAGCGGGGCACCATCGGCCCCTAGAACGACGAGCGAACAGGTGGCGTCAAACCCGATCCCCGCAATATTGCTTGCCGCGACACCCGATTGGGCCATCGCGGCGCGGGTTGCGGCACAGACCGCCGCCCAAATCTCGGCGCTGGATTGTTCGACGATATCGCCCTTGTCACGATACAACGTGATATCCGTTTTGCCCGCTCCCAGAAGCGCGCCGTCGCCGTCAAAAACACCCGCGCGCGCGCTGCCTGTGCCGACATCAATGCCAATATAATAGCTGCCCATAGTGACGGCCCTCTCCTATAAATCCACGCTGTTGGGCAGGATCACAATATCCCGCACTACCACGCCCTTGCGACGCGTCAGCATGAATATGACCGATTCCGCCACTTCGCGTGGTTCCATCAAACTGCCATTGGCTAACGCTTCGTCCATCTTTTCCTTGGGCCAATCATCCAGCAAGGCAGTGACAACCGGACCGGGCAAAACCGCGCCCACACGAATTCCATGCGGCGCAACTTGACGGCGCACAGTGTGAACAAAGGCCTGAACCGCGAATTTTGACGCGGTATAGATTGGCTCCCACACCACGGGAACGACACCCGCAATGGAACTGGTGACTATAATATCGCCGCTTTTCTGTGCCTTCATATGGGGCAGAACAGCTTGAATAGTGCGGAAAGTCGCGTTGACGTTCAGGTTTAACACGCGGTCCCAAGCATCGGGATCACCCTCGACGACATCGCCGCCAACATAGGCCCCCGCATTGGCGTGGAAAATATCGAGGCCGCCAGCCCGCTCCAGAATTGCGGGCATCATTCCAGCAACGCTTTCGGAATCCAGAAGATCGATCACCAGGGGAATGGCCTCTGGGCCAAGGCTCTCGCAACACTTGGCAAGCCCGGCGCGATCATAGTCGATCAGAACAACCTTTGCGCCCGCTTCCAACATCGCACGGGCACAGGCCAGCCCGATGCCGGACGCCGCGCCCGTAACTGCGGCAATCTTGCCATTTAATGATTTGGTCATGTCGTTTCCTTTAGTCGGCAAGAGGTTAAGCACGGCCGTGGGATTGGCGGGATTGGCGTGCAAGACTGTCAACGATGACTGCGATGGCCAGAACGCCGCCGGTAATCATATAGCGCAGCGAGGACGACAAATTGAGCAGCGTCAAACCGTTGGCGATGGACTGGATCACGATGATCCCGAGCAGCGCGGAATAGGCCGAACCGCGTCCGCCAAACAGGCTGGTGCCGCCAATAACCGCCGCCGCGATGGCGTTTAAGTTCACGTCTCCAGTGCCCGCTTGCTGGCTGGCCGAGGCAAGCCGCGCAGAGGACAGAACACCGCCAAGGGCCGCAAACATCGCGCAGGTGATAAAGGCGCTGGCGTAGATGCGTTTGACGTTTATCCCTGCACGGCGCGCGGCTTCAGCATTACCGCCGACTGCGGTCATCGAGCGACCCCATTGGGTGCGAGTGAACATATAGTCCATAATCACCACAAGCGAGACAAACAGGCCAAACATCCACGGCACCCCGCGCCCCATATTCAGATAGAACACGACGGCAATCAGGCCCGTGCTGATCACCGCAGATTTAAACACCAAGCCTCCCGTGCTGCCCGACGACAGGTTGGCCGCACGACGCTGTGTATTGGTCCGCAATCCTGACACCAGAACAACGATGCCCGGAATTGCCGCGAGGCCAAAGGACAGCCAATCTGGCATAATCAGCAACTGGCCAAAGCTCACAAAACCTGAGCCGTATGGCAGGTTGATCGAGCCTGTGGACCCAAGCATGAAAAGCTGCAAACCCAGAAGCGCCAAAAGGCCCGCGAGTGTTGATACAAAACTTGGCATCCCCAAACGGGTGCGCAGAGAGGCATAGAGCAGCCCCATAATGGCGCCAATGGCGAGGGCCGCCGCGATACCCACTACAAGAGGCAAGCCTTGTTTAACCCATAAAACGCCGACAACTGCCGACCCAACGCCGCTCATCGAGCCGACGGAAAGATCAATCTCACCCAGCATCAGAACACACACAATACCAAGCGCAATAACGCCGACAGTTGAGCAATCAAACAGCAGGTTCACAAGGTTGTTTGAGGACAGGAAAATCGGGTTGAGCGCGGTAAAAACGCTCCAGATCAAGACCAGTCCAACAATGACGGGCAACGAGCCTAAATCCCCCGATTTAACGCGATCAATAAAGGCGCGGATCGTGCCGCTAATACCTTCCGCATGGGTAACGCGCACATCGCTGCGATCAAGCATGGGTACTGTTTTGTTTTCGGTGCTCATAATTGCCCCTCCGGCGTAAATTCGCGATCTGCGACGCGTTCGGCGCGACGCGAAACGGCGTTATCCGTGGCGCCAGTAATGGCGCCGATCAATTCTTGGTTGGTGGCATCCGGGGTGAAAACCCCGTTGTTGCGGCCCAGACGCAGCACAACGATCCTGTCGGCCACAGCGCGGACATCTTCCATATTGTGGCTAATCATAATCACGCCCAGTCCCTTGTCGCGCACACGTTCCACGAGGTTCAAAACCTCGGCGGTTTGCGCAACCCCAAGGGCGGCTGTTGGCTCGTCGAGCAAAATAATATTGGGATTGAGCAGCAGTGAACGCGCGATGGCGACGGTCTGGCGTTGCCCACCTGAGAGCGACGCCACGACGTCACGCACCGAGGGGATACGCGCGGCCAATTCGTTGAGCAAGGTCCAAGCTCGTACCTCCATCGCCACTTCGTCAAGGCGGCGCGGGTTGAGCTCCTGCCCCAGAAAAATATTGGCGACCACATCGAGGTTTTCGCATAGAGCGAGATCCTGAAAGACGGTGGCAATCCCAAGCTCTAGCGCATCGCTTGGACTCGCCATTGTCACGGGGCGACCGTGAAACGAGATATCGCCGGATGTCGGCGCATGAACCCCTGCGAGCACTTTGACTAGCGTCGATTTCCCCGCACCATTGTCGCCGACAAGCGCGACAACTTCGCCCGCGTGCACATCGAGATCAATATCCGTCAAAGCCGAAACAGCGCCGAAATTCTTTGAGACACCTCGCAAACTTAGGATGCGTTCCCCTTTTGGGATCAATTCTTGTGATGTTTTTATCATGTCCAATGGTCCTTTTGCGATGCCCCATGGCGTGATTGGCTGGCCGAGGGAGTTGCGGCCAGCCAACTTTATCGGTGGCGCTTATTCGATACCGAGTTCGGCGCAACCGTCGGCGTAACGCCCCGTGCAAACGTCAGCAGCAGAAGTGACCCCTGAGTCAAACACGATTTCTTTGATGTTTTCCCGTGTCACAACCGCAGGAACAAACAACTGTGACGGCGTGTCATAGAGGCTGGTTTCCGCCGCGACGGTTTCGCCCTGCAACATCTTGTAAGCCACATTCGCCGCCGCCGCTGCCACGATCTCGGATGGTTTGGAGATAGTGTTATACTGGTCGCCCGCGATGATCAGCTGCAAGGCCGCGATCGTCGCGTCGTTGCCTGTTACAGGTGGAACTGGGTCAATGCCTGCCGCCTTAAAGGCTGCAATTGCGCCGCCGCCCGTGCCGTCATTGGCCGCGACCACACCGACAATATCAGATCCAAAGCGCGTCACCTGACCGCTGGCCCATTCCTGTGCCTTTGGTGGCGCCCAATCCGGCGTGTCGAATTCGGACAACGTGGTGTAACCGCTTGCATCCAACGCGCGGTCGATCCCATCGCGGATCAAGCCAGCGGCCGCATCGGTCGGCGAGCCATTGATCTGAAGAACGCCGCCCGTATCGGTTGGAACGCCGAGCGCTTTGAGATGGTCAACAAGCGATTGTGCGATCGCATAGCCGATTCCCTCATTGTCAAAGGATACATAATAGTCGGCAGTCTGGTCAGGGATCGGGCGGTCATAAGCGATGACCTTGATGCCTTGGCTTTGGGCCAGTGCAACCAAAGACGCGGCAGCGGCGGAATCAACAGGGTCAAGCACGATAACTTGTGCCCCCTGAGTGATGACCGAATTAAACTGCTGTTGTTGCAGTGCGACATCGGCATTGGCGTTTTGATAGATGACGGTGCAATCCGCACAAAGCTTGTCCATCTCGGCCTTAAAGCCAGGAAAATCATGCTCTTCATAGCGCGTTGACGCCTGGTCGGGCATCAGAAATGCGACCGTGCCGGATTGTTGGGCCATTGCCGCCGTGCCGCCCATTAGGGCAACCGCAAGCGCGACCGCGCCTGTCAGTCGGGTTGTGAAATGTGTCATTTGTCTTCCTCCATGTTGACCACTGATCGTGTGTTCCGGTGTGCTTGGGTCATAGGCAGTCCGGATTTTCCGGTTGGCTTGCAGCACGCCTTCCTCGTTCGTTGCCAGACCAAGTCTGCCTACGGGGATCATGCTGCGGGGCTTCCGGTATGCGTTTTCTTTAGCTTTTCTCAGGCGGCCTCCACCGCGCCGATGTTCTTTGCCAGCAATTCTCGGAACCGCGTGGGCGACATGCCCTTTTGGGCCTGAAACTGGCGATTGAAGTTCGAAAGGTTGTTAAAGCCCGACGAAAAACAAACGTCGGTGATTTTCATCTCATCGGGCCGCATCAACATCTGGCAAGCCAGATTGATCCGCAACCGGTTGACGTATTTAACGAGGCCCATCCCCGTATGCCGCCGAAAGCTGCGCGAAAACGCCCCTGCACTGAGGCCCGCAATTTCGGCGAGGTTATGCTCGCTGAACGGCTCGGTCAGGTTGGCGTTGATATAGACCAGCGCCTCATTGATGCCTGTCGACATAAAGCCCGACGGGTCGGGGATGTAGTTTGAACTGGTCAATGTCTGTGTGTCAGCGGCGCGGGTGAGCGTGCCGAAGATGTTCATGAATATCTCGATCCGACGCACACCTTTCGCGCTAACGAGTTCTTCGAGCATTGGCTCAACGGCCATTGATGTGGCACTTGAAAACAGCGCGCCATGGCGGCTTTTCTCCAGCAGACCCGCACAGGCGGACAGTTCGGGAAAAATCTCCAGCGCGTCCGAAATAAAGGCCTCGGTAAATTGTACGACACGACTGCGCAACGGAATAGGCGCATCGCCAGAAACGTCGCTAACCCAATTATGCGGGAGGTTTGGACCCGTCAACACAAGGTTTCCCGGCTCAAACTTCCCGATGAAGTCGCCAACGAAATAACGGCCCGAGGTCGCAACAACGTGATGGATTTCGTACTCGGGATGAAAATGCCACCGTACAGTACGGAAAGGATAGCCGTGTTCCCATGCGGTAAACGACTCGCTTTTTCCTATCTGAACGACTTCCAGATCTGGTTTCATTCGATGTCCTCCCTGCGCAGGTCAGAATCAGATTCTGATACCTTCGCCCTCCTCCACGACGCCTTTTCCTCCAACGTCGTTTCATCAGGTTAGGCCAAGCATTGGTAACAGACTACTACGGTTCAAGCACCCAAGTGATACATTTTTGATCATTTATAGTAGATATAGTACCGTTTGGCGCAGGTTCGTGCATTTTGCGGTATCTAAGTTTATATCTTAACTACGATTCGCCACAAGCTTTGGTAGGGAGCAGGCCGCGGGATGAAGCGTAATAGCGAGCCAAATTCTTTCCAAATCCGTGTAATATCGGCGCCATGGATAGATCCACTCGACTGCCAGATCGGAGTAGCGTGGCTGACCACCTCGCGTCGCTCGGCGTGGTGCCGACCACCGACCAAGCGGCTCCTCACGGAATTAGACCGTCAGACCACCACGCCGTAAACTCTCATTGTCCTCAGCCCAGTTCGTCACGCGATGCTCTTGCTTCAGGGTCTTGTCGCGGCGACCGGCATTGAACTTGTCCGGCATTTACAGCATCCCCAAGGGAAACGACCGCCTCAGTATCAGTGGACACCGGTGGTTCATGTAACAACGCCGCCAGCTAGGCCTATTTAGATAGGCAAGCGTCGCGATTCGATAACTTTTCGTTTCGTCTTTTCCAGTTGTATTAGAATGGCTTAATCGCCAGTAGCGATGGCACCGCTACTTGCGACGAAAACCCAGTGTTCGGAAATACTTCGCGATTCCGCGGTTAACCTGTTCTTTGCCTGTCTTGCGATGAAAAGACCATTTTGTCCGCGATGCGCTCAGCAATCATCATGATTGGTGCCTGAATGTTTGCCGAGGGAACCGCTGGAAGAATTGAACCATCAATCACGCGCAAGCCGTCAATGCCGTTTACGCGCCCCTCGCTATCCGTGACGGCCATTTCGTCATTTCCCATGCGGCAGGTGCCCACAGGGTGGTGTTCAGTATTGGCATTTGCGCGTAGCCATTTTGCGATATCTGCATCGGTTGCCCCCTCGAGATCTTCATCCAGCGAACCATCCCGAAACTCATCCCACGGACCCTGTTGCGCCATCTCACGCGTCATCTTGATGCCCGCAACCATTTCATCAATGTCTCTTGCATCATCAAGGTAGTTGAACTCGATATGCGGATGCGTCCGGGGATCGGCGGATTTCAACCGGACAGAACCGCGACTGTAAGGCCGCATCTGGCTTACAAAGTATTGAAAGCCATCCCCGAGTACAACTTTCCCATCCTGAAAATCGGCTAAAAAAGGTAGGAATTCGTGCTGCATATTGATGTAATCGGCCCCGGTGCCACTGTCGAAAAACGCGCCCACCTCAAAAAAGTTAGATGTCCCTAACCCTTTCTTGAGCAACACCCATTCCATACCCAGCTTGGCCCGCCCGATCAGCCCAAGCTGCGACTTAGCTGAAACTGGTTTATCGCATCGGTACCGGAGTGGGGCGACCACATGATCTTGCAGATTTTCACCGACGCCGGGGAGGTTTACAATGGTTTCAATTCCATGGCTTTGCAGGTGATCCGAGGGTCCGATACCCGACACCATCAACAACTGTGGGGAGGCAATTGTACCAGCGGACAAAATCACATCGCGTGACGCTCGGATGTCTTGTTTCCCCAGCGGAGTATCACAGCGCAGGCCGACAGCACGCGACCCTTCGATGAGAATTTTTTCAACAAAGTGACCGGTGAGGATCGTGAGGTTTTGCCGTTTTAATATCGGAGCAATATATGCGTCATAAGCACTACACCGCACCCCATCCTTAATGGTCGCCTGTGTGACGTGCGTGCCATTTTGATCTTCTGCATTATAGTCCGGCGTATGAGGCAAGCCCCATGCAGCACCGGCTTCCAGATACTTGTCGTAAAATATGTGGTTTGCGAGGCCCTGTGTCACCGTCACTGGCCCTGAGGTTCCGCGCATTGTATTGGCCGCGCCTGGGAAATTCTCGAGCTTTTTGAATTATGGCAGGCAGTTTTCAAATGACCAATCGGTCAGTCCAAATTGTGACCAGTTATCATAATCTTTCGCATGTCCTCGTACGAAAACCATCCCGTTGATCGCCGAGCTCCCACCCAGACCTTTCCCGCGCGCTTGCCCGACTCTGCGACCGTTGAGATGTGGTTCTGGACCACTTGAATACATCCAATTATAAGTCTTGCTCTCAATGGGAAACGTAAGTGCTGCGGGCATTCGAATGAAAATTGAATTGGTTTTACCACCTGCTTCGATCAAGCAAACGGTAGTGGCCGGATCAGAAGACAATCGGTTGGCTAGAACACAACCTGCAGAACCAGCACCAACAATGACGTAATCGAATTCGAGAGACATTTTTGATCCTTTAAACAACAGCGGTGATTTTGGTGGCATTTAAGAATGCACCAGGGGCAAACCCGCGTGCAATTGACAGTGGAATTTGTAGTAACTGGATCGGCAATGCCTCCATGATTGGATTGAGCGAGGCTGGGACATCGGGGTAGGTTAGAAGCAGGCGATCGTGACCCTCTTGTACGGGATTACTTTCTGGGCAGATCGCCAGAACCCTCCCGCCATGAGACGTTACTTTCTCGATAAGAGCTTCATCTATGTCGCGGGTTGAGGCGTCCCCCAAAAAGATAATCATCGCAAAACCTTCGCGCACCAGTTCAATAGGGCCATGGCGGAATTGCCCACCTGAAAGAGCGGTGCAATGCATTTTTGCCGCCTCCTGAGTAAGTAGTGCAGCAATATTTGCTGACGCAAAGCTGTTGCCCCGTCCGACAAAAACCAATGGCTTATCCGCACCAAGGAACTTGGCTGCGCTTTCAATTTTGGGCGTCCAACTATCCAAAAACAACTGGCAAGCTACAGCGGCTTTGTGCAAGTTTTGGGTCGCCGTGGCAGTACTTCCATCACAGAGGTATTCGGCAAGTAAATGCAGGGATGCCAAGCCACCAGTATAGGACTTGGTAGACACTGTGGCCTCGTCCCCAGCTTGGGAACAAAGTGAAATTTCGGCCCAGTTTGCCAAAGGGTTGTCGGCCATATTGGTGACAGAGATAACTTTGCCTGGTGTGCTTCCCAAGGCTATTGTGAGGTCAACAATTTCGCCACTTTTACCTGATTGGGATACGACGATCAGAAGTGTTGTGTTGGTGATTGTCGCTGCGAATTGTTGGCTTAATTCAGATGAATCCACTATTGTTACCGGACTTGAGAGGCCATTCACCAATCGCAAATACGCAGGGTAGGCCCCGTGAAGGGATCCGCCCATTGCGGTGATTACAACGCGGTCAAGTTCACCACGTGAGAACATCTCACGAACTGTGGTCAATTGGCTGATCTGGGTTTCCGGCAATCCACCGCTGAGGGTTTCCAATATTTTTGGTTGTTCAAGTATCTCGTCCAAATATGATTTTCCCATCGGCATTATCCCTCTAATTTTTTCTGCAATACACTGGTCGCGGCACCCACGACACCAGCTCGGTTTCCTAGAGAGGTTTGAATGAACTCTAGATCGGTAAAATATTCTGACATACCAACTTTGGCGGAATGGTTGGCGATCTTGTCGATAAAGCCCTGCCCAGCAGCACTCCATCCTCCGCCAAAGGCAATGCGATCCGGCGCAAATATGTGGATCAACCCTGTGAGCCACAGGCTCAACCAATGGGCTGTTTTATCAAGAAGTTCCTTACAGTCGGAATCTTCCAGTTTCGCCCCGTCAATCAAATCTTCAATATTGGGTCGTCGAAAGCCTTCTTGAGTGATCTTGCCAAGAAATGAAGCCGGATCACGCGCAGCAATTTTATTGATTTCACGCCCCAATGCTTCACCAGAAGCAACGGATTCAATACATCCCCTACATCCCTGCCGACATCCGTGTTTCAAACTTGGGTCAACAATGAGATGGCTCGCATCCCCCAACGCACCATTCCCTGTAAGGAAAGGCAGCCCGTTTTCGATAAACGCGGCCCCGATACCCGTTCCCAACGTAACCATCAAAAACCGCCTTGAACTCCTACCTGATCCGAAGTGGTGTTCACCCAAAGCCGCAAATGTAGCATCGTTTTCTATGAGGACGGTTGTTCTGAATTTTTCCTGAACGTGGTCCTTGATTGGGTACCCGTTCAATGCGGGAACGTTGGATAAATGCGTGGTCGATTTTGCTGAGTCGACATGACCCGGTACGCCAACACCGATTCCGTCGAGTTGCTTTATTCCAATCTTGCTAATCCGCTCGATAAGGTGATCCAAGTATGCATCCAGAACGTCAGCAGGGTTGTTGGACATTGGAGTCGGAACCGCAGAGAAATCAAGAATTTTCCCGTCTGGCGAGACAAGGCCGATCTTGGCGCTACCACCACCGATGTCGATTCCGGCTGCCAACAGAGAACTTTTGGGGCCCATGCTTAGCCCAACTTATGTCGATTAATGGTCAGGGCAAATCCATCACCGCGATAGACGGACCGCACAAATTCAAGCACTTGGTCCTGTTCTGACGATGTTACACGCCACGCGACAACGACGGGCGCACCTACTTCAATCTCAAGTTGGGCGGCGAGATCTGCATCGGCGGTTGATGGCTCTATTGCTACGTCCGCCCACGCTGGCTCATAACCCCAAGTATCGCGCATCATTTGATAAAGGGAGCCAGACCCGAGATTCTCAGCGGAAAAGCCAGGATACAAGTCTTTGGGAAGGTAAGCGTCTTCTTTAGCGACAGGAACTCCTCCAACGAGGCGAACACGAGAAAGCAGAAGAAAAGCATCAGTCGGTAAAAGAGGCCGGACGACATGCTGTAGCATCCCATCCGGCAGGGAGGTAGTTTCTTCAAATGATACGAGCTTCGAATCCGGCTCGCCGCCACTCAATTCTACTTCCGTTGTAAAGCTGCCTAGGCCCGTCACGCCACCCAAATGAAGGGAGCGGATATAGGAGCCCTTGCCTTTTTCACGATAAATTAGACCTTTAAAGTGCAACCGATCCAAGGCTTGACGAATTGTCACGCGAGAGACGTCAAATTCAGTTGCCAACGCATTCTCAGACGGCAACGGGATTTTCCCACCCAACTTTCGCTGTGAGAGCACATCTCTCTCAAGATGATCAGCTACCTGCCGATAAACAGGGGTAGCACTGGATTTAAGAATGACGCGCCGCGTTTTTCCATCTGTATTGCTGTCCATAAGAAACCTCTAGACTCATTTAATTTGTGGTGCTAACTATTTGTATGCTTGTCTTAACAAGTAGTCAAGCTACGGTTAAGTTATTAATACCATAGGAGGATAAACATGAAACTTACCATAGGTGCGATTGCATTGGCTGCCGCTTTTACGGCTCCAGAGCTGTCACAAGCACAAGACATCGACTGGCAACAACAGTCGGGCACAACTCTGAAACTACTTTTTAACGAACATCCTTGGACGGAAGGCTTGCGCCCCCACATCGAAGAGTTTGAAGCGCTGACAGGCATTGATGTTGAGCTCACAGCGCTCGCAGAGGATCTGTATTCTGACCGTATGAACCTTGCAGTGCGTTCCAAGAAATCCGTAGCAGATGTCTATTTTGTTCCAATGGATGGTGCTGCGTACGAGCAGTATCAAGCAGGTGCGATGACTTCGCTAACGCCATATATTGATGACGTATCAAAGACTGCTGCTGACTATGATTTGGCTGATATTCCGGCGTCATTCCGTTTGGGTGCAACCTTCCCGCCAGGCGATCCGTCTGCTGAGCTTTACTCAATGCCAATCGCTTTTGAAGCTTATACGCTTTTCTACAACAAGGAGATTGTGGACGAGTATCTGGACGGCGTTGTACCGACGACAATGGACGATTTGGTCGCAGCGGCTCAGATGATCACTGAAGAATCCGGCGGCAAAATCTTTGGTGCAACAATGCGTGGCCAGCGTTCAGCAAGCCTTGTTGATACTCTGACGGGCGTCGTTCTCAACGATTGGGGTGGAGCAGAAGCAACCTTGCCTCAGAACATCTGGTTCGATGGCGACTGGGACAAACCACGCTTCAACGACCCAAAGATTGCATCTGGACTAGCGCATTACGCAGGTTTGTTAAAAGCAGGACCGCCGAATATTCTATCATTCAACTGGTCTGATGCGAGCCGTTTCTTCTCGCAAGGCCGTGCTGCATTCTTCATCGACGCAAGTCTGTTTGGACCAGGTTTCGAAGATCCAGCAAGCTCAAAAATTGCCGGTAATGTTGGCTACGCACCTCTTCCTGCGGCGAATGGCAACGTAGGTCATCATGGTCATTGGCTTTGGGGTTTGTCCGTACCTGCAAACTCTGAGAATGCAGATGCAGCTTGGTTGTTCATCCAGTGGGCGACATCAAAAGAAATGGATGTCGCAATCGGTAAATCAACCGGTGGAGCGCCGCGTCTTTCGACTTGGGACAATGCCGACTACACGTCTTCACTTGATGCCGGTTACGTGACAGCGCTTCAAACCGCGATGTTAAACACGAACCCAACCGTGGTGTTTACAGAAGGCTGGGGCGAAGTGGTCATTCAGATCGTGGACACAATTCACGAAATTTACGCCGGAAAAGACCCGCAAGAGGCAGTTGAAAGTCTCCAAGTTCGCGCTGTGGAAGTCCTACAGTAGAAATCTATGACAGCTAAACTGCGCGTCATTTAGGTGACGCGCAGTTTACGAATGAGGGCAGATATGAATAACAACGTCACAATAAAGCGAAACTGGTCAATGCGGAACAACTGGCTCATGTTGATTGGGCCGGCATTGTTGATGTTAGGTGCGACAACGCTTTATCCGATAGGTTTCGCAGTTTTTCTATCGTTTCAGGAATGGAACTGGGGCGCTACAAGCGAATTCATTGGGCTGGCCAATTTCGTCGAAATTCTGGGCAAGAATACTTTCTGGACTGCATTGTTCAACACTTTCTATTTCTCAGCTGGTGCAGTTACAGCGGAATTACTCTTAGGCCTTGGTCTTGCGGTCGCCATAAATCGACTTGGTTTTGGAGCGGGTGTAATCCGTACGATGTTACTGTTGCCGTTGATGGTCTCTGGAATTGCCGTCGCTTTGGTATGGAAAATTTTGCTTGATCCAACGCTTGGTATTGTAAACTATTTATTGGAAAGCATAGGTTTGCCGGGATCTGTTTGGTTCGGAGCTCCCAGTTCTGCAATGCCCGCCGTCATCTTGGTCGATACATGGTGGCAAACAGCTTTCGTGTTCATCATACTATCTGCGGGCCTCAAGAGTCTCCCGCAGGAACCTTATGAAGCTGCCGAGTTAGAAGGTGCATCTGGCTGGCAGACTTTCCGGCACATCACGTTACCTTTGCTCAAGCCGGTGTTGATTACAGTGATCATTTTTCGCACGATTGATACATTGAAAGTATTCGATATCGTCTTTGGGACGACCGGCGGCGGTCCACTTCAAGCAACCGAAGTCGCTCAAACGCTTGGGTATCGAACCGCCTTCAAATTCCTCAAATTTGGGGAATCGGCCGCCATAATGCTTGTTTTTTCAGCAATCATTCTGACGCTTTGTATTGTCTATTTACGTATTGGTGAGGAGAAATAGCATGGCTGCTCGCAGGCAACTCAAACGCTCCATAATAAGCTATACAATCGCTCTAGTGGCAGTAACGCTTTCGATTTTTCCGATCTTTTGGATTTTGTCAATCGCGTTAAAGACTGAAATCGATGCCTTCGCTATGCCACCGGTTTGGGTCTTCGATCCGATTTGGGGAAATTTCCAACGTGCTTGGACATCCAGCGGGTTTTCTTCTGCATTCATGAATAGCGCCATCATATGTGTCGTCGCCAATGTGATGGCTCTCGCCGTCGGCATCCCAGCGGCTTATGCATTGAACCAACGCGTTTCCCCGGGGAAAACGGCAGTTCTCGTGTGGCTTTTGATCGCCTATATGTTGCCGGAGTTTCTCTTCGTTATCCCAGTTTATCTACTGTATCAGGAAATAGGATTATACGACACGCTGCTCGGCCTCGCGATTGTCTATCAAATATTTACTATACCATTTACCGTCTGGCTGTTGCGCTCCTTTTTCGCGGAAGTACCAACTGCTTTGGCTGAGGCCGCCCGTCTGGAAGGCGCGTCTACTTGGCAAATTATCTGGAAAATATATGTGCCAATCAGTGCGCCGGGGATTGCTGCGACCGTGATCCTCAACAGCATTAAGATCTGGAACGAACTCTCGATTGCGCTAGCACTCACGTTTGACAATGCGGAAACCGTGACGCTCGCAGTTGCTGGTTTTCGTGGATACGCATCCATTGATTGGGGCGCAATGTCTGCCGCCGCAATCATTGCCATCGTTCCGATGGCGCTGTTTGCAATACTCGCTCAACGTCACATCGTTCAAGGCCTGAGCCTCGGCTCGGTTAAGTAAGTCAAATTTACGAAGGAACACTCGATGTCATCTATCACATTCGAAAAAATTAATATTTCGTACGGAGATTTCCGTGTTGTCCGTGACCTAGACCTTGCGATCGCGGACAGGGAATTTATTGTATTAGTTGGCCCTTCGGGCTGCGGTAAATCGACCATCCTACGTCTTATTGCTGGGTTCGAAGACACTGAGTCAGGAACACTTTCAATCGGTAACAGGGTGGTAAATTCTATCGAGCCCAAGAACAGAAACGTTTCAATGGTGTTTCAGAACTATGCGCTTTATCCACATATGACTGTGCGCGACAATATAGCCTTTGGCATGAAAATCCGCAAAATGGACAAAAAAGAGATCGAACGTCAGATTGATGAGGTTGTGGATATCGTTAACCTGCGAGACCAACTACATAAGAAGCCCGGCGCTCTTTCCGGTGGCCAGCGACAGAGGGTGGCGCTCGCGCGCGCCATTGTCCGAAAACCAGAAGTTTTTCTGTTTGATGAGCCTTTGTCTAACCTTGATGCAGAGTTCCGCACCTCGATGCGTCAAGAAATTGCTGCCCTGCACAAAAGGCTCGAATCCACGATGGTTTACGTGACCCACGACCAAGTGGAGGCGATGACGATGGGCGATAAAATTGCGGTTCTGGCCCCGATCGCCGACGCTGGTGACTCAAATTTAATGCAGTTCGGGACTCCAGACGAACTCTATTCGCGTCCCAAAAACCTCTTTGTTGCGAAATTTATTGGCTCACCTCCAATGAATTTCATCGATATTGCGAATGCCCGTTCACCTGTATTGAATCTCGATGGGGCAGCGGCTCTGAACGCTCTTTTGGACAGAAATGGGCCCTTTCATTGCGGCATACGTCCAGAACATATTACATGGGGCGACAGCGCTGCTGATTTGCGTCTCGACGGCACTGTCGCAGCTATGGAAAACCTCGGGCACGAACAAATCGCTTACCTGAATACACCCATTGGCAAGTTAACTGTTCGTTTGCCTGGCTTCCATGACACATTGAGAGCAGGCGCGGCTTGCAAGATTGGTATTTGCTTTGACCGCGCCCATTTCTTTGATGCAAAGACCCAAGAGCGAATCCGAGCACCTTCCAATTAGAGTGCTGTTGCAGAGCGTTAGTCGTCCTCCTTTTGCGCATAATATACGGCAAAAGGAGCGGCGCAATTCCACGACAGGTCCGGTTTTTTGAAACTCCGTTTTGTGGCGTGCGCCTGAAAGGGTCCAGCAAATTTAGACAGCGTGCTAAGATGTATCCAACACGAGCGAATGAATACGAGAATGACAAAGCAACGGAGCTTTTCAGACAATTTTTTGTCACAGGGGGCTGGAGCGATGAGCCCCACTGAACGTCGTGAGATGGTCTAATACACGCCCGTTTGCATTAATCAGGCGACAGTTGATCTTATGCATAGGATTGATCAATTGCTCGGCAGTGCATTGTAAATGCACGGGGGGGGGTATTTACAATGCATTCGTTCTTTAGGAGCCGCCAATCACGCGTCCTAACCATGTTCTCCTCTCGGGTATAGACATGCCCTGCCGGGCGACGGGTGCAGCGACATCACCTACATTCCCATCAAAAACGGCTTTTGTACTTGGTGACGATCCGCTGGCTGGCTGGGGTTATTACACCCCGAGAAGCATGGACTGGGCGACCCACAAGGTTTTAATCTGGCGGTTTTCCAATACGCCCCCTCTAGGTGAAGCCTTTTGTGAAACGGCAGAAGAACGACGCAAAGGATGCAGAGGCAGCTGTCCGGCCAAAGATACGATTTGCACCTGTCAAATCAGCTAAACAACAATCGAGGTCTATGGTCTTTAAGACGCGTGATTTGTTCGTTCGGCAGCGCAATTCCATCATCAACGCTCTGCGGGGTCACTTGATGGAATATGGGATCATCGCAGACCCCGGTCAGAACTCTGTGAAGAAACTGGCAGAACAGATTGAAAGCCCGGATTGTAATCCGCCGTCAATCGTCATCGACCTCAGCCGTGTGCATCTGGATCAGCTCAGTACCTTCACAGACAAGACTGTCGTGAGAGAGCAACGTCTGAAGGATGAAACAAAAACTGATCCGGAAACAAACCGCTTGCAGACGGCACCGAGTATTGGGCCTGTCAGCGCAATGACTATCAAGGCCTTCGCCCCTCCACTGAAGGGCTTCAAGCGCGGACGTGACTTTGCCGCGTGGCTCGGATTGGTTCCAGTTCAGAAATCTACCGGTGGACGACATATACTAGGCAGGACAGCGCGATATCAGGCGATTGCTGAATATTGGGGCCATGACGAGGATCAGATGTTGGAGCGTAGACCACGCTTGCTGGCGGCCATAACCTTGGCTGACAAAACCGCACGGACGATCTGGGCGATGATGACGAAACAACAAGATCATCGAGATCCGGTCGCGGCAGCTTAAAGCTGTAACGCTCGGTATGATGTAAGAAAGACATTGAAACAGTAAGGACACATGGAAACAGTAAGGACACATGACCGTACCCAATCACATGTTCAAACCGTTGAAAATACCTCTTGCATCAAACGGGGCATCCACACATGGGAGGGCAAGATTATGAAGGTAATCAAAGATTGGCCCCGTGTCGCGCGCAGATCCATTACTTTTGATCGCGGCACTGAGTTTGTTTCCTGGCCACATCAGCAAGCTGAGATCGGAACACAGACCTGGTTCTGCGACCCTTCCCCACCGTGACAGAAAGGCACCGTCGAGAACACCAATCGGCGGGCAAGACGCTGGTGTCCCAAAATGGGACATCCGAAGAATGACGGATCACGAGGTCAAAGAAATCAGAGACCGCCTTAATAAAACACTCAGCAAATGCCTCGGCTGAAAGACACCAGCTGAAGTCTTCCGCGAAAAGAAGTTGGAGGAAAGGCGATGAGTCCCCTACCCTAAGGCCTAATAAGAGACGCACCTCAAGCAGCGCTCACAATTAGCAAGCGGGCCATGGTTAGAAACATTGCCTCGGTGAATTGATCCGTTTCATAGCCCTCTCTCGCCTATGCGTTACCCAAAGAATAGGAGCTGGTGCGCCTGAACACCCTCGTAAAATAGGTGGCAAAATGTTCGCATACGGCGTAAGTTTGAGTGGAATTTCTTGGCGGGCTACACCACCAAAATGATGGAAGTGAATAAATATGGCCTCTTCGGGATCGCGCAACGTCATTCTCGCTGCATTAGCAGCAAATGCATTGGTTGCCGTCACTAAATTCGCGGCAGCCAGCTTTACCGGCAGTTCGGCAATGCTGAGCGAAGCGGTCCACTCGCTGGTTGATACCGGCAATCAAGGCCTGTTACTTCTTGGCATTAAGCGCGCGAAACGACCCCCTGATCGAACGCACCCCTTTGGCTATGGAATGGAGCTTTATTTCTGGGCCTTTGTGGTTGCGATCCTGATCTTTGGCATCGGTGCGGGTGTTTCGATCTATGAGGGCATCAATAAAATACAAAACCCGCATCCCGTCACCAGCCCCTATATCAACTACATCGTCCTTGGCCTCGCTATGATTTTCGAGGGGGTGGTTTGGGTGATCGCCTTCAAACAGTTGCGCGCCACCAAAGGCGATCTTGGATATTTCGAGGCCATACGGCGCAGCAAAGATCCAACCGTATTTACTGTCCTGTTTGAGGATACTGCTGCGATGCTCGGTCTGGTCGTTGCGTTTTTCGGAATTTTCCTGAGTCACCAATACAACTTGCCCGTGTTGGACGGTGTTGCCTCGTTGATAATCGGCGCCATCCTCGCCTTGACGGCCAGTTATCTGGCCTATGAATGTAAGAGTCTGCTGACCGGCGAAGGGGCCACCCGAAAGGTTGTCGCTGGCGTCGAACAGATCATCGCCGAGGAATCTGGCATTTGTGGCGTCAACGAATTGCTGACCATGCATTTCGGACCGCAAGAAATCTTATTGAATGTCAGTATCGATTTCTCGGACAAGCTCACCTCGGGAGAGGTTCAGGACCGCGTCTCGGCATTAGAACACAGCATCAAAGACCGTTACCCAGACATAAAGCGCGTGTTTATCGAGGCGCAGCGCACGCATGAAAGTACTGGCGCACAACAATAACCTAGATCACACGCCGCAAAAATGCCTGTGTGCGGGGGTCTTGCGGGTTGTCCAAAACCTCAGTTGGGGTCCCCTGTTCCACGATATGTCCCGCGTCCATAAAGATGATCCGGTCGGCGATCTCGCGCGCAAACTGCATCTCGTGGGTGACGATCAACATGGTCTGTCGTTTCTCGGCCACCCGCCGCATCAGGTCGAGCACCTCGCCAACCCATTCAGGATCAAGCGACGATGTGGGCTCGTCAAACAGCATCAATCCGGCATCCAGCGCCATCGCACGCCCGATCCCAACGCGTTGTTGTTGCCCGCCGGATAAAGCGGCGGGATAGGACGATGCCTTTTCCGCCAGCCCCGTTTCACTCAGGATTGCGTCCGCGCGTTGGTTGGCAACGGCCCTTGACTGCCCTTTGACCGTAATCAACGCTTCGGTGATGTTTTCACGAGCGGTCTTGTTGGCAAAAAGCGCGTAGTTTTGAAAGACAAAGGCCGTGCTGCGCCGCAGGGCCAAAATTTGAGCGCGCGTGGCGTTGGCTGCATCCACCGACAGATCGCCCACACGAATGATGCCGCCTTCCGGTCGATCAAGGAAATTGATACAGCGCAACAGCGTAGACTTACCGGTGCCCGAAGGCCCAATGATGACCACCCGTTCGCCAGAAGCTATATCGAAGGAGATGTCCTTGAGAACGGCGGTCGCCCCAAACGTTTTATTTATTCCTGAGAGTGAGATCATCTGGCATGCGCCTTGTTCAAATAGATTTCCAAGCGACGCTGCGCCCAAGAAAGCGCTTCAACGATAACCCAGTATATCGCCGCCACGACCAAGAACGCCTCGAAATACAAAAAGCTCCCTGCGGCCTCTTTCTGTGTGGCGCCCATCAACTCGGTTACGCCAAGGGTAAAGGCGAGTGAGGTGCTTTTGATCATGTCGATGAAGTAATTCACCAGAGTCGGGGCCGCTACGCGCGTCGCCTGCGGCAGGATAATTTTCCGCATCATCTGGCCTTGGGTCATTCCAACCGCTTGCGCGGCCTCCCACTGGCTGCGATCAACACCAAGGATCGCCCCGCGGATGCTCTCTGCCATATAGGCCGAAAAATGCAGGGTCAGGCCCATGATCGTCGCCGTCACACCGTTGATGCCCGTGAGGAAAGGCAGCATTTGCGGCAAGCCGTAGTAGAACAAAAACAGTTGCACAAGCAGCGGCGTCCCGCGAAAGAAGCTTATGAAAAGTCGAACGAATGCGTCCAACACTGGCACCTGAAACACCCGCTCCACCGCCATGACCGACGCGAGGAGTAGTGCAACCACCATCCCCACGACAGCCATAAAAAGCGTCAACGGAACATAGCTCAACAATACCGGTAGCAGGTCGAGCATGTAAGTGAGATCAAGGGCCCGCATGGGCTATTCCACGACGGTGATGTCGGTGCCGAACCACTTCATCGAAATCTCGGTCAGCGTTCCGTTCGCTTTCAAAGTCGTGATTGCCGCGTCAACCTCATCCCGCATTGCGCGACCTTCTTCGGTATTGGCGAAGGGGAGCGCATTGTGAATTTCGCTGAACGGCGGGCCAGCCAACGCAAGCGGCAGTGGGCTTTCCTGAATGAGTTGCACCGACGACACCCGATCCATGGCAAAGGCATCCATACGTCCCAGCGCCGTTTCCTGCGCAATGTTGCTTTCATAGGTGCGTATGTCGATTTCCGCGGCATTGGGCAGCGCATTCAGCAGCTCTTCGAAGTTGGAACCAAGGTTCACCGCAACGGTTTTGCCACTCAAGTCCGCGACACTTTTGATGGTGTCTTCGTTGCCCGCCTTAACCACGATCTGTGCGCCGTCAAAAACATAGGGTTGTGAAAAGGCAAACTTCTCCTCCCGCTCCGGCGTGATCGTGATCTGGTTTGCGATGGTGTCGATCCGCCCCGCGTCCAATGCGCCGACCAGCCCAGAAAAGGACATGGTAACGAAATTGATATCACTCCCGATTTCAGCGCCAATTGCATTCATGAAATCAACTTCAAAACCCTGAAGCTCGTCCAGCTTAACGAAGGTGAAAGGAAAATAACCGCCAGACATACCGACGTTCAAGGTCTCGGATTGGGCTGGGCTGACAGATGGGATCAGCGCGAATGCGAATGCCGCGATAGCGAGTGCTTTGGTCATGTGGTGCTCCGTTCAGTCAATTTTGGTCCAACAATTTGCTGACGCACCTATACTAGGATAATGTGGACCGCCGTATTAAAGTAGCGTTGATCACGAATTGTTGTGGCGCCCCTTTTAGGTGACGTTTGAATATCCTGCCGCCGACGATCGGGGAATGATCTTCGGCGGCAGGATATTCTTAGCAGTCGTCAAGAGCATCCAAGTAGATCAGCCCGCTCGGGGGGGCGATTAAAAGAGCGTTCCGATCAATGTGGACAACGCACTTACGGGTATGCTGTTCCCTAAAAAATTTAAATTTCTTTGGTGACCCCACGTAACTTCGCAAGAAACCCCTTATACGCTGGTTTCTCGCCAACCTTTGGAACAAATGCGGCTTTGCCACGTTGAATTACGCGATCACAATGCGGATATAATGAATGATCCTGCTGCCTTTATTGGGTTTCTGCAGGGCACGATTTTCGCCAAGCGGGGTCTCCGCAATGGCTCGAATACGTACCAAAATCTAAGGAGACGAACATGAAGATTCTAATGGTCCTGACATCGCACGACAAACTGGGTGACACTGGCAAGAAAACCGGCTTCTGGTTGGAGGAATTCGCCGCACCATACTACGTTTTCCAAGACGCAGGTGCAGAGATCGTTTTGGCGTCGCCTAAGGGTGGTCAGCCACCGGTTGATCCAACAAGCGATCAACCCGATGCACAAACCGACGCAACGCGCCGCTTCAAGGCGGACGACGCCGCCCAAGCGGCACTCGCCGATACCGTCACCTTGAAAAGTGTCGATGCCGACGGTTTTGACGCCATCTTCTATCCTGGCGGGCACGGGCCCCTTTGGGATCTTGCTGGCGACGCAGACAGCAAACGCCTAATCGAGGTTTTCGCAGGAAGTGACCGTCCAGTTGGCGCAGTCTGCCACGCGCCTGCGGTGCTGCGCGACACAGTTGCCAGCAACGGTAAGCCACTGGTTTCGGGACGCAAAGTCACGGGTTTCACCAATACCGAAGAAGAGGCTGCGGGGCTGACAGACGTCGTGCCGTTCCTCGTTGAGGATATGTTGAAAGCGAATGGCGGCGACTATTCCAAGGGTGACGACTGGGCAGAATACGTCCTCGTTGATGGAAAACTCGTGACCGGACAAAACCCAGCCTCCTCGTCAGAGGCAGCGCGGGCAGTGCTCAAACTACTGAAGTAATTTGGTACTATCGCAGGCAGAAAAACCAAAGTTTTTTTGCCTGCGACCGAGGGGTCGGTACTGTCCCCTCGGTCATCACATGGCGGTATCTGAATTCTGAATTAAACTCTCCAGCTCACGAGCGTGTAAGCTGGATAGGGTTCCGATCGTTGCCAATTCTATGGTCACCCAAGCTGATCGCCAAAAGAAAGAGTTGTTCAAATCGAGGTAGGGTTGGACGGAGAACCCCTCGACCCCGCCCTTTTCGGCCAAAATCGAGAAGCGAAAGATGTAAGCGCAGGCCTCGAGAAAAGGGAGAATGGCGATCTGGGCTGGGTTTTCACCGAACGTCGGCCGGTTGTTGCGAAGCTCGGACAATTTTGCGAAGGCTGCATCGGCGTCGGCTAGGTTTGGCAATTGATTGAGGTCAGGCTGGGACGAAAGGCCGTCATCGGCGAGTTCCACAGCGCCAACACCCGCAAGCGTGATGACATCATATTGCGGCCGTTGCTTCCTCGAAAGGTTTTGCAATGTGGTCCAGAACAGCAAGTCCGGTGTTGTCGGACCACGTCAAAAGATGAACGGTTTTGCCCGAAAAATCTTGGCTCCCTGCGGCACGGACAATCGCGGGCATAGCCAAAACGCCTGCCATTCCAGCACCAGCTTTTAACGCAGCGCGCCTCGTAAGTTAGAAAGTCATGGTTAGATATCCTTCGTGTTATCGATGCTTGGCTGTCAAATGCGACAACGGTCCCGCATTTCATCGCAGAGACTTAAGGTGTGAAAAATGGCAATAAATTAGACCAAAATTGCATAACAATGAAACTTTGTTTTTGGCGCTTTCCAGAACACGGTGATATCAATTCAAAATTCAATCGCTTGTATTGATTAAATGTAAAACGGCCCCAGAAAACTGAGGCCGTTTAGGGAGAAGTACAATTTTGAACTCGTTAAATAGGAACCACGTAATTACATTTTAGGAAGTAAAACCGCATCAATTACGTGAATCACACCGTTAGATTGCACAACATCCGCAATCGTAACCGTCGCCATGCCACCGTTCTCGTCCTGCAAAGTCATAACGCCGTCCGCATAGGACGCTTGCAGAGTACAACCGCCAACAGTTGGAACAGGATGAACGCCACCGTCATCCGCGATCATGCCTTGCAACGCTTCAGCCATCACAGCTTTGGCAACAACGTGGCAGGTCAACACCGTGGTCAACATCTCTTTGTTTTCTGGTAGGAGCAGCGTCTCGACAGTGCCTTCTGGCAGGGCATCAAACGCGGCATTCGTAGGAGCGAAAACAGTAAACGGACCCTCGCTTTGCAACGTTTCTACAAGGCCCGCAGCCGTAACCGCAGCCACAAGTGTTGTGTGATCCGCAGAGTTAACCGCGTTTTCGACAATGTTTTTGTCCGCAAACATTGCGGCGCCGCCGACCATTGGGTTTTTCATGGCATCGCCATCAGCAAAGGACATGCCCGCAGAAATTACAACAGCAACAGTCGCGCTTAGAACAGTTTTGGTAAAAGACATAATATGTTTCCTTTTCAAGTCGCCCAGAGTTTTTCGGGGAGATACAAGGAACCACGAGTGCGGGCGGCAGAAAGTTTCAATATTTTTTACTTTTTTTAAAAAAGTAAAATGGGCGCGATTTTGGGCGGTATGTTTGCCGCTCTAGGAAACATACCGCCAATGCCAAACCCTCGTATTCTGCGTTACGTCGGTTCAGACTCGTTTGCTTTTTGCCGACCCAACATCTTGCGCACCAAGATAAAGAACAGTGGCACGAAGATAATGCCAAGAACCGTCCCCGTAATTGTCCCGCCAAGCACGGCTGCGCCAATCGCACGACGACCACCAGACCCCGCACCAGATGACAACACGAGCGGCACAACTCCAAGCGAGAACGCGAGCGACGTCATGATGATCGGACGGAACCGCAGGCGCGCAGCGGTCGCGACGGCCTCGAAAATGTCCTTGCCGCTCTCGGCCTGTTCTCGGGCAAACTCCACAATCAAAATGGCGTTCTTCCCCGTCAATCCGATGACCGTTAGAAGGCCCACTTGGAAAAACACGCCGTTCTGAAAGCCAAAGTGCCAAGCGGTAAAGAGGGTACCCAAAATCCCGACGGGCATGACCAACATCACCGAAAGCGGGATCGCCCAACTCTCGTAAAGGGCCGCAAGACAGAAGAAAATCGCCGCGAGGGACAAGGCATAGAGTAACGGTGCCTGAGAGCCAGATTCACGCTCTTCAAGGGATAGCCCAGTCCAAGCCACAGAAAAACCGGGCATTTGCTCGACGAAACTTTCGATTTCCAACATAGCTTCGCCGGTTGTCACACCCTCTGCAGGTGACCCTTGGACCTGCATCGCAGGCGCACCGTTATAGCGGTACAGTCCTTGCGGACCATATTCCCAGCGTTCACTGGAGAAGTTGGAGAAGGGCACCAATTCACCCGACGTGTTGCGCACCCGCCATTTTTGCAGATCAGACGGTGTTGCGCGAGCGTCGGATTCGCCTTGCACATAGACCCGTTTGGTGCGGCCATTATCGTTGAAGTCGTTGACATAGGTTCCGGCCATCGCGATCGCCAAAGTGTTGCCCACGGTTGTCGGCGACACACCCATTGCGCCAGCGGCGCGCCAGTCGATGTCTAGGTTGAACTGCGTCGCATCCTCAAGGCCAGACGGGCGTGCGGAGGCAATAAGCGGGCTTTGCGCCGCCATGCCCAACACCGCATTGCGGGCTTCAAGAAGTTGCTCATGCGATTGGCCGCCCTGTGCTTGCAGGTAGAAATCAAAGCCAGACACGTTTCCAAGTTCCGTCACCGCAGGGGGGACGATGGGAAAGGCCATGGCTTCTTTGATGCCCATCATCACAGGGAAGGCACGCCCCGCGATGGCCTGAACGGATTGCGCAGGGCTTGGGCGTTCTTCCCAGTCTTTCAACCGCACGAACGCAAGGCCGTTGTTTTGACCCGCCCCCGCAAAGGAGAAGCCTACAACACTAAACACGGAATCGACGTTTTCACTTTCGGTCTTGAGGAAGTGATCCTGAATTTGCTGCGTAGCTTTTAGTGTGTTCTCGGCCGTACTCCCCGAAGGGCCCTGAACGAAAGCGAGCATAATGCCCTGATCTTCATCCGGCAAAAATCCCGTAGGAGTTTGCATGAAAAGCCAAACAATCCCTGCACTCATCGCTGCATAAACCAGCAACATGCGCAACGGACGGCGGATAACAAAATTCACCGTCCGGCCATAACCGCCAGCAAGCTTATCAAAGCCACGATTGAACAACCCGAACGGGCCGCGCGTCGTATGCTCGGTATCCTTACTTTTCAAAAGCGTCGCGCAAAGCGCTGGCGTCAACGTGAGGGCCACCAAAACAGACAGCATCATCGCCGACACAATCGTCACCGAGAACTGCCGATAAATCACGCCCGTAGAGCCGCCCAAAAATGCCATCGGAACGAACACAGCAGAAATCACAAGCGCGATCCCCACCAGCGCACCGGTGATTTGGTCCATGGATTTGCGCGTGGCTTCGCGGGGGGAAAGCCCCTCCTCTTCCATGATCCGCTCGACGTTTTCCACCACAACAATGGCGTCGTCCACCAGCAAACCAATCGCAAGCACCAAGGCAAGCATAGTCAACACGTTGATGGTAAATCCGAACACACCAAGAATCGCAAACGTCCCAAGAATAACAACAGGAACCGCAAGCGTCGGAATAAGCGTCGCTCGCAGATTTTGCAGAAACAACAGCATCACAAAGAACACGAGGATGATCGCTTCGATCAGCGTTTTTTGCACTTCGTGAATGGAAATTTCGACAAACGGCGTGGTGTCATAGGGAATGACATAGGTCATGCCTTCGGGGAAAAATTCCGCATATTCCGCAATTTTCTCGCGCACGAGTTCCGATGTATCAAGCGCGTTGGCCCCCGGTGCAAGTTGGACCGCCATCCCCGATGCGGGGTTGCCGTTAAACTGCGCGATGGCCATGTAGTTTTCGGCGCCAATCTCGACACGGGCCACATCTTCGAGCAACACAAGTCCGCCATCGCCTTCTGATCTCAGGATGATGTTGCGGAAATCTTCAGGCGTTTCCAGCAGGGATTGCGCCGTGATGGTTGCCGTAAAGGCCTGACCGTCAAGCGAAGGAAGCGAGCCGAAAGAGCCTGCCGATATCTGCGCGTTTTGCGACGAAACAGAAGCGACCACATCGGAGGGCGTCATGTCGAAGGCGGCAAGTTTGGAAGGATCAAGCCAAATCCGCATGGCATATTTTGCCCCGAAAACCTGTGTGCCGCCCACGCCTTCAATGCGACTAAAGGCATCCACAAGGTTGGAGTTCAGATAGTCCGACAAATCGGCCTGATCCATTTTGCCATCTTCGGAGATCAAACCGATCACCATCAGGAACCCAGCCGAGGATTTTTGCACCGTCACACCTTGGCGCTGTACGGCTTCGGGCAAAAGCGCGGTGGCTTGTGACAGTTTATTCTGCACCTGAACTTGCGCAATATCAGGGTCCGTGCCCGTCTCAAACGTCAAGGTAATCGACGACGACCCCGATGAGGTTGACGACGATGACACGTAGCGCATCCCGTCAAGGCCGGTCATTTGTTGCTCAATAACTTGGGTCACCGTATTGGCCACGGTTTCCGCCGATGCCCCCGGATAGGCCGCGTTAATTGTCACCGAAGGCGGTGCAATCTGGGGATACTGCGCCACCGGCAGCGTTGTAATCGACAACACTCCGAGGCCCATAATGAGGATCGAAATCACCCATGCAAAAATGGGGCGGTCAATGAAAAAACGGGCCATGGGATACTCTCAGATCTGAGCTTAGTTGTTTTCAACAGGAGGCTCTGTGGCCCCTTGTTCTTGAGGAGCCACAGTCGCGCCGGGCGCGGTTTTTTGCAGCCCAGAGACAATGACACGGTCGCCAGCCACAACACCTGCGGTCACAACCCAGTCGTTGCCGTGATCGCGCAAAACGGTCAGCGTACGTTGCTCAACCACATTGTCAGCGTTGACAACCAGCGCCATAGGCACGCCGCGACGATCACGGCTAACGGCTTGTTGTGGCACCAAAATCGCGTCTTTCACCACACCTTGCGGCATTTCAACCTGCACGTACATCCCAGGCAGAAGGAAGCCTTCGGAATTGGGGAACGACAGGCGCAACACAATGGTGCCCGTGGTTTCTTTCACATGCGGCTCAGCGGCGGAAAGCTCGCCTTGATGTTCATAGATCGTGCCATCGGCAAGTTTGAGTTCCACGACCTGACCAAGCTCTTCGGCGAATTTTGCACCACCATCAGCGCGGCGCCACCGGAGGATATCGGCGGCGGCTTGCGTCACATCGACATGGACCGGATCAATCGTGCGGATCGTGGTAAGCGGCGTGGCTTGGCCAGCGGTCACAAGCGCGCCCTGACTAACTTCGCTCAACCCGACTACCCCTGCAATTGGCGCGCGAATGTCGGTGCGCTCCAAGTCGATATTGGTCGTCAGCAGATGCGCCTCCGCGACTTTCACGCTGGCTTCTGCAATCTCGCGGGCCGAAATAGCGTTATCGAGATTCTGTTGCGAAACAACATTGCGCGCTTTCAATTCCTGCTGGCGGTCAAATTCCCGCTGAGCAGACCTGAGTGCTGCATGGGCCTGCGCGAGTAGCGCTTCAGACGATGCTTTTTGCGCTTCATACGAAGATGCCTCAATGCGATAAAGCAGATCACCCTTGGCAACCGGACGCCCCTCAACATAAAGGCGTTCGCGGATAATGCCGTTCACCTGTGGCCGAACTTCCGCTTGCGCCGAGGCCGCAACACGACCAGGAAGCGAGGCGGTCAAGGTAACATCGCTGGCTTCAAGCGTCACAACAGTAACGGCAGCGGGAGGACGGCCCTCTTGGGCAAACGCACTCAGCGGGAGGCTTACAGCGAGGATAAGTGCAGCCGGTAGTTGACCCAACCGTGCGAAAAGTGAACGAGGCATTGAGAATGGCTCCAATGGATTGGGCAATCACGGGGATCGGTCGTGAAACAGTGACGGATAGCGATATTTGCTATCTGATTGCGCGATGAACTAAAAATACTCTTGCGCCGCGAATATGGAAACCCGATAGTTTTGTAAAGTGCATTCGTTTAGGCTAATGTGAAGCACACTTCAATAAACGGTGATAGGAGCGAGGCAATGAAAAAAGAGGGAGACTTATCCGAAGACACAACTTGTTGCGGTAAAACACGGCGTGGGCGCCCGCCCCAAATGCAGCGCCCTGCCCGCGAAGCCGCGATTCTTAGGGTGACGACGCAATTGCTTTTGGAAATACCCTTTGACGATGTGACCATGGCGGTGATCGCGACCAAAGCTGGCATGTCCAAACGTACCGTGTACGAGCATTTCAAAAACCGCGAAGATTTGCTAGTAAGCGCCATCATCGATGTCTCGCGCACCATTTTTCTACCGTTGAGTTCCGAAGACGCACAACGCCCCTTACTTGAACGATTATCGCTTTTATTGCAGATTAATACTCCGTCGGGGTTTGAGGCAAACAAGCTGGAATGCCTAAGGTCGATCATCGCAAAAGCGCAAGCCTATCCGGTTTTGGCCCAACAACTCTACGCAAACGGGTTTGGCGCGTTGACAGGTTTTGTTCACACCGAACTTTCGCAGGCCATCAAAAGTGGTGAAATCGTTTTGGCCGAACCCGACGTGGAAATGGCCGCGGAAATGCTCTTGGATATGGCGTTTGAAAACACCCTGACCCGCCTATTGCATCCAAATGCTCCGCCACCAAATGAAACCGAAGTAGAGCGGCGCCGTGAATTCGCTATCACTGTTTTCCTGCGAGGATGCGCACCCTGACTCGGTCCTCATCTACCCGTGCAAATCATCAAAATCACTGACCTATCGTTCAACATGCACGCGCAATCAAAGGCGTAGCCACAGCGCCGCGGTCAGGCGTGAACTTGGTGCGCCTGCTTGACGGGCGTCAAGGGCTTCTCACTTCAGGTTTGATAGACGAAGGCCAAAACCTACGAAGGAAATGTGATGCCGCACCGCCCCTTGGCCATTGAAACAACCCCCCGATTGCTGGCTTTTGCCCTTCGCCCCCTGCCCCTGCGTCCCCTTGCCGCCGCGCTCTCGGCGTTGACGCGCAGTGTCGCAAAACGGCACCCCGCGCTGTTTCGCCGTCTTGGGCCGCATGCCACAGCCTGCTTTGTGTTGGACCCGACCGACCTGCCCTTCGTGATCTGCCTCTATCCAACCACCACCAATCCGCATGTGACCCTGCACCGCAACAGTCAAGTCGGCGATGCCAAGATTGCCGGCCCCATGTCGGCCTTGCTTGGCCTCGTGCATGGCGCCTTCGATGGGGACGCGCTGTTTTTCTCGCGTGATTTGGTGATCGGGGGCAATACCGAGGCGGTTTTGGCGCTGCGAAATGCGATTGATGATGCGGAACTCGATATCGGCGCCGAATTGCAGGCGGTCTCGGGGCTTTTCGCCCGCCCCCTGCGCCGCGCGATTGATATCGCACAGGCGCGCACGGGGTTTAGCCTGACACGATCAGAAAACGAAGGGTTTTGAGAATGGAAATCGTTTGCCCTGCGGGCACTCCCGCATCCCTGCGCGCGGCCGTCAAAGCGGGGGCGCATACCATCTATTGCAGCTTTGCCGATGAAACCAACGCCCGCAATTTCCCCGGCCTGAACTTTGATCGCTCCGAAATGCGCGATGGCATCGCTTTTGCCCATAACCATGGCGCTAAAGTATTGATTGCAATCAATACTTTCCCCCGTGCCGGAGCTGAGGCTATCTGGCATGCAGCGATTTCGGATGCCGCAGATTTGGGAGCAGATGCGGTGATCCTCGCCGACCTTGGCCTGCTCAGTTTTGCCGCCGAGTCCCATCCTGATCTGCGCCGCCATCTATCGGTACAAGCGGCGGCGGCAAATGCAGATATGGTCAACTTCTACGCCGAGGCGTTTGGTGTGAAACGAGTGGTCTTGCCGCGGGTTTTGTCGGTTCCCGAAATCGCCGCGATCAATGCAGAAACCGAGATCGAGACCGAAGTTTTTGTGTTCGGCGGGCTCTGTGTGATGGCCGAAGGGCGGTGCTCGCTCTCGTCCTATGCCACGGGAAAATCACCCAATATGAACGGTGTTTGCTCGCCCCCGAGCCATGTGGATTACCGTGAGGACAAGGGCGTTTTGCAGGCGCGCTTGGGGGGATACCTCATCCATAGCGCCGCCAAGGACGAACCTGCGCCCTATCCAACCCTGTGCAAAGGCAGCTTCACGGCAGGCGACAATAGCGGCTATCTGTTTGAGGATCCCGTCAGCTTGAACGCCGAACAATTGATCCCCCAGCTTCAAAAAGCGGGGGTGACCGCGCTCAAAATCGAAGGCCGACAACGTTCCGCCTCCTATGTCGCGCAGGTGGTGAAGAATTTCCGCGCGGCGGTTGATCCTTTGGCCGCAGGACAGGCGATGCCTGCGGGCATGCTAACACGATTGTCCGAGGGGCAAGCCAGCACCGTGGGTGCCTATAAAAAAATATGGAGATAGACCTGTGAAACTCACCGTTGGCCCGAACCCGTTTTTCTGGAAGTCCGAAGCATGGGCTGCATTTTACGACTCTCTTGCAAAGGCCCCCGTCGATCATGTGGCGCTCGGCGAGGTTGTCTGTTCCAAGCGGTTGCCGTTTTACCAAAACACCTTACCCGAAGCGATAGCGGCCCTGCAAGAGGCGGGCAAGACCGTGGCCCTGACCAGTCTTGCGCTGGTGACATTGAAACGCGAGCGCAAGATGACGGCGGAGTTGTTTGAGGTCGGCGTAGAGGTCGAGGTCAATGATCTGACCGCCCTCGCGGATCTGCCCAAAGACACGCCCTTCAGCATCGGCCCCTTGGTGATGTCTATAACGAAAGCACGCTGCGATGGCTTGCCAAGCGTGGGGCCACGCGAATTTGCTTGCCACCGGAACTACCGCTTGAATCCATCGCAACCTTGGCCGCCGCTGCCCGCGAGCTTGGCGTAGAGATCGAAGTTTGGGGGTTTGGCCGCATCCCGTTGGCAATTTCAGGGCGCTGCTATCATGCGCGCCTGCATGGCCGCACCAAGGATAATCGCCAGTTCGCCTGTGAGGATGATCCCGACGGCCTGCCCGTACAAGCCCGCGAAGGCCAACCATTTTTGGCGATGAACGGTGTGCAAACACTATCGGATTCCCATGCCTGCATGGCATTACACGCCGAGGCGCTGGCGCAGGCAGGGGTTTCTTCCTTGCGCCTCTCGCCCCAAACTGGTGATTTTGGACAGATTTGCGCGCTGTTCCACGACTTAACTCAAGGGCGGATTTCCGGTGATACTTTGGTCAAGAAATTACAGGCCCAAAACGCCAACCTGCGCCTGTCAGACGGTTTCCTCCGCGGGGCCCGCGGCGCCGATTGGTCAGGGGCCAGCGCATTCTAAGCGCGAAACTCATGCGCAGACGGGCAGCGTTTCCAGCACGCCTGCGCAACATAACCAATTGTTTTATAACAATTATACTACAAAAACCTCAAGTAACCCATGGGTTACCTCATAGCTTGGTAATCCGTGGGTTACCCTTATCCGCGAGGGCTGCTTCGAAGGCCTTCACAGCCCGTTCCAGCTTCTCTCGGGGAACGGACGCGAAATCTTCACGACCCACAATGCGAACCTCACCCTTGCGCGCAACCACACGAAAGCTCCCTGCCCTAAACTCGAATTTTTCTCGCGCAATCGCCGGCCCCTTGCGTGTGACTGGCTTGGCTTCGGTCAGAAAAGCAGCAAGCCTCGTCGCCTGTTCCGACGCCGAGGTACAGCGCCCAAGGTCACTGCGCAAACCGGCAACGTCCCCCTGCCCCGCCTTCAACGCCCGCGCAACATCCACTCCCAAATTTCGAGCAACCTCTTTGGGAAACGGCAACGCCCCCTCAAGAGTTTCGAGCAGATAGACGAAGCTACGAATGTAGGACCGTTTCATTTTATGAAGTGCACCGTAAAGCCGCCCGACCAAAACCTCGGCGCTCTCTTCGGGGACACCCGCATCCTGCGCGGCAACGATCGCAACCTGCGCCATCTCTGCAAAACTCAGATCTTCGCGGATGACATTTTCTTCGACCATATCCACATATCGCGAAATACGCTCCTGAGTTCCCCCCTCAACGCGCGCCAAAATAGTGGCAAAATTTGCGTCACCCGTCTCAGCAAAAAGTTGTGAAAGGGCCGTAAAACGACGCCAGCCTTTTTTCAACTCAAACCGCCCCTCAGACCCATGGTAAACTTCAATAGGCTCCTTTTGACCGCGCGCTCGAATGGACGCCTTAAGCTCCTCCATCTCATCCGATGTAGCCACTTCCTCCAGCGCCAAACGGTCACGCGGCAGGTCCTTTGTGGAAATTTGCGTCAGCGGCAAAGCCACCAAAACGCGGCCTTCTTCATGGGCGATGCGGAACGCCTTTGCGTCGTCCGAATTGCGGCGGCGCTGTTCTATCTTGGCCTCGGTCGACCCCTGCAAACTTTCTGCGGCCTCGCGCACGGCGGCCCCCATCGGCCCAACAGATCGCTCGCGTGGCGGCTCAGAAGGTTTCGCTTCAACTGGGGCAAAGCCGAATTTGTTTTTAGACTTCATTGGTCAATCTCCTTTCGCTCTGCGTTTTCGGACCATGATTTCATCAAAGTATCGCGGAACTCGCCATAGGCGCGGTCGAAACTCTGTCGCGCACGCTTCCATGTTTCACGGGTCATTTGACGATAGTCCTGTTCGTACACCGAATTTTGGAACCGCCCTGATTGCTCAACCGCGCGGGTCATCTCAATTGGGTTGCGGCAAACATCGGCACCAAAAACATTCTGGAACGCCTCGCTCATTGCCTGATGCAACGGGTTGGTTACTTCAAAGCGCGTCATCAATACCCGCACGTCCATGAATTCCTTTGGCAGGGTCAAGCCTGCGTCCTTGGCGAGGGGGCCGAAACCTTCCGAGATATCGGCAAGCGCGTCGCCCAATTGGCCAAGGAAACTTGTGGTGCTATCGTATTCCCAATAGCCGGGACCGGAAGGGATATAGAGAATGTCGGCGGCGAAAGCAGCGTTGAGCGACTGGTAGCCAATGGCGGGGGGACAGTCGAAGATGATAATATCGTACTGGTCATCGGGGAGTTCATCGAGGTAGCGCGAGACACAGCCAAAAAAGCTCCAGGCCTTGTGAAGGGCGCGGTACTGCGCACTGGCAAATTCCACGAAGGCTGCATTGGCGCAGGACGGGATAATGTCGATTGTGGGCCAGCAGGTGGGTTGAATGAAATCCATAAACCGTTGCGCGCCAATTTCTTGCACGTCTTGGGGCAACTCGTCAGAAGAAGGGTAGGGGCAGTCGTCGGGGTCGTCATAGGTTTCGGTAATACGGTCGGATTCTCGACACAGATCGCGGCACATGATGCCCCAGACCGTATTCCATTCCTTGACTTCAACGATGCCCATGGAGTGCGTCAGGGTGGCTTGCGGATCAAAATCCACACAGAGAACACGGTAGCCATCCAGCGCGGCGGCGTTCGCAAGATGCTGCGCCACGACGGTTTTCCCAACGCCTCCTTTAAAGTTCGACACGGCGACACGGATAGCGCGCCCCTTGGGCCGTTTGGGCAGGAGCGTTTTACCCCGAAAACGGACACGGCGACGGAGTTCGTTGATTTCCTCTAGAGTGAACCAACGCTGTCGGCCATCCTCTTCGGTCTCGCCTTGAGGCAGGGTCGGGTCGTCGGCAAGTTTTTTACGCAAGGTGTCAGCGGGCACATCAAACATAAAGGTACAGATTTCCCAGATGGAGAAGGGTCGCAACTCCTTGGTTTCACCCGGACTAAAGGTTGCACGGCGCACGTTGGATTGCTGCGCAAGACTGCGTTCGTTCATGGCCTGTAAATCAGAGTGGTTCCGCATGGTGTGCCTCTTGTTTTTTTACTATAATCCCTGAATAGCGGGATTTCACAGATTTCGCAAAACAGAAATTTCAAAATTCGCGATTTTCGCACCGTTTTAAGGAAAAAGCGGATATTGCAAGGAATGTTGCATTCAACCAGTGTCTATTTAGGGACAACTAGAGCCTGTTTTACGCAAATAGGGTGACACCAATAGCCGCTTTTAGGGACATCATGAGTGTCCCCCTTAACCATTTAACCTAAGATTCAAATATATAAATTGATTAAACCAGATTTTCCCGTATTTCAAAGGGAGTTGACAAATTGCGGGATAATTCGCCATGTTAAACCCAATTGAGAATCGAATCGAATACAAGATCGAACTTGAGCAGCGGCGGGCAGAACATGGCACAAATAAACCTAACCGGACCAAGCGCCGGAACCCAGAAATATGATCTACTCACGGCTTTGTCTGTGGCGGGGCTTCATGGCAAGCCAGTTTTTCAAATGTCGATGATGCGGCTGATTGCATTGGTCACGGCGCGCTACAATTGGCGTAGCAATGAGGTTTCAATTGGGCAAAGAGATTTGGCGCGGATGTGGAATGTAAACGAACGCACAGTCAAACGCGAAATGAAGCGGCTCATTGATACCGAAATCCTTGTTTGCTCCCGCGCCGGTGTTCGTGGCAGAGTCGGGGCTTATCGCCTTAATTTTGAGACGGTAAAGCGACTCTCCGATCCGCTCTGGGAATCGGTGGGGCCGGATTTCCAAAAGCGAATGGAGACCCAACCGATTGGTTTGAGAAGCAAAGTGGTCAAAGTGGATTTTGGCGGCGCAAAATCGCAGGCGCCACCGGAAGCGCTACCGCAAAAGGACGAGGGTGAAAAAGGAACATGGCTCGCGGTACAGCATCGATTGAATGGTGAAGATCACACAATCTATTCAAGCTGGTACAAGCACCTTTCTTTTTCGGGTTATCAGGAAGGCGAAGTTACCCTCAAGGCCCCGAGTAAATTCATTGGGTCCTATATTGAAACCCATCTGTTGCCTCCCCTTACGCGCGCGCTAAGAGCGGAATTTAATGCCGTTCATACCATCAGAATATCGATAGCTTGATACTTTGCCTCTACGTCCAAAATGGGGTCATCGGCCTGTTATTCACTCAAAAATGAACGTACCTTTTTCGCATTTTCCTGAGATTTTCTGCATATTGACGTTGAGGTAATTGCGATGCGGTCCCCAACAGTCCTTTGGCCCAGCCATGGTCCGCCATTGTCGGGAATACCTTCGCGGTCGCAATGAACGCAACGATGAATCCCGATGCCATTGCGGACCTCGGATTTTGGTTCGCGCTGACACCGGTGCCGCTTGGCACCGGTGTGCTAGTGTTGATCGCCATTGTATACGCCCGATTGACGGGCAGGCGGTATCCGTTTCGCCATTTTGATGACCTGAACAGCCATGGCACACAGGACCGAGACCCCGTAGATCGCTACAGCCAATCGTTTAACTTGGGCACCGAAGATTTGGCACGCTTAATCGGAGCGGCGGAACTGCAAGCCGCAACCCATAAAACGGGTGTAGCCACGGCATCCGACATCATGTCAAAGGACATGGTTACGGTGACGCCGGACACGGACTTCGCTAGCCTGTTTAGACACCACCGGTTCACCTCTTTGCCGATTGTTGGGGAAGGAAATCGCTTCTTTGGTATTATTTTCCAAATTCATTTGATTGATCGGGCGCGCGACGATGCGCTGCGTCTTCAGCGTGGCATTCACCCTGCCATGATGCGGCTTGTTGACGCGGCCTGTACGCGCGAAGGACATTATGAGCGTCGCAGGGCAACGTTGATGCCGTGCCTGTGTTGTCTCGTGGGTGTATTGTGGGCTTTGTGACCCGAACCGATCTCATAAGCGCTCTCGCTCGGACCAGTTTGCAACAATAAGGGAAGTCGTAGTTGCCGCCTGAAAACGCCAGCAAGTGACACTGGCCCTACCTCCTAAATGAGGTGGGCCAGTGCCAGTTTTCATAAAATTAGGTGACCTTATTTAACCAATTCGATTTCGCTAACCTGCCATGATTTGTCGAAGAAGGACGGCAAGGGGCTGTAGAGGCGGAGGAGGGTGAACCAACCTTTTTTGGGGTCAGTTTGAATCCAGTTCCCACGTTCAACGCCTTCGGGTTGTTCAGGCGAGAAATAGACCGTTGTTGACCCGTCCTCGGAAGCCACAGAGGCTGGTGAGGGGTAGCTTTGCGAACCCGCACGTGGATATTTTTGTGGTGTTTGCAGCATTGAGCGGGTTTGGTTGTCGTAAAGTGTGAAGGACCAGAACGCCGCGGCGGGGATGTCTTTTGGCAGGGTGACTTTGTACGTTTTTGCGCCGTCAAACTGCTCGCCTTTGGCGTCAAGGAAGCCCATCAAATACTGTGAACCCACTTCGGGGATACGCATGATCATGCCGGGGCTGTCGAGCGTATAGGCGTAGTAGAACGCCGAGCGTGAATCCAAGGTTCTCGCACCAGTCGCAGGGTAGGGCACAAACATGCCGTCTTTAAAGGCTGGTGGAGGAGTCTCAAAGAAAGCGCCGCCTTCAAACAACATATTTCCCCACATTGAGTCCTCGTAATAGGCCCAGTCTGGGTGTTGCATGCCAAAGCGCCAGTTCAGCGACCGTCCAGCGGCCTGACCAACGGCGGCGGCATCCGTAAGGATTTTCTTCATCCGCTCGTCTGGTGCGAATTCTTTGCCGTGGACGATACCGATCGCGGCAAGTTGTCCAGCGAGTTCAACGTTATAGCTCGTTGCAGGCTCGTTTTGGACGTTCTCGTTGATCAGCTCAAAAAAGCCGTAATCACTTGGGGGGATCGTGTTAAGCGATACGCCTGTAAGCTCGTGGAACTTCATTTCGGGAACTTTTGCATTACCGCCAAGGCGCACTTTACCTTCAAGAGCCTCAGCAATACTGGTGCCAAATCCACCCGCAGCATAGGGGTAAATTTTAAGGTTATCCTTGACGTTTTGTGCGGCAGGTTTGGGATCGCCGTTCACCAAAAAGGCGCGACCAGCATAAAGAACTTTATTGGTTTTGGATTCAGCGACAAAATAGCCACCCTCGGGCAGGGGGCCGTCATACTCGGGTCCGACGAGCAAATACTTGCCGCCTTCGCCGCGGTCGGGACCAGGCTTGCCAATATCAATGATCCAAGAAAACCACATATCGTTGATGGTTCCGAGCCCGTCTGTGGGCTGTTCGAGAACCATTGGTCCTTTTGAGAGATCGATGACCGACAGATAATACAAGGTGTCGGCATTCGCGGTCAAAAACAGCGAGGCCGAGTCCATGAGACCAGAGAAAATACTGACCTCATTGTCGGCAACACCAGCGTCCTCGAAGCCCTTGGCGATGGCCAAAGCGGACGCACCTCGGAAACTGTTATTATAGACGTTGAGCCCGTTGGTGAAGTCCATCGTGTCATAGACGTCTCGTGCCGTTTTTGCAGTTGGCACGCCGTCTTTGAACTCCAATGTTCCAATGCGGGTCTCAATGCTCTCGGGCGCGGAAAGGGAGTTGAGGGTGTCTTGGCTAACGTCCGCCCAACTGGTTCCCGGCAAGAGTGCCAGCAGAATGGCACCCGTAGTAATGGCTGCTTTTTTCATACTATATATCCTCAGCTAATTATTAGGATCAAAATTCCAAATTATAGTGGAAAAGTACTTCGAGAACGAAGATGTGGCAAGCGACCGATTGGGAGAGCGCGACATTTTGCTGCACAGATTCCTCCATATAATTGCAGAATGCGCAGGCAGGGGCACCCTAATCCCCCAGCGGTTGCGGCCCCGTTCTTCCATGATATGCGGTCAACGAAGCCCTTATGCGCCTGAGGTTTTCAGTTGTTTCACTCGCCATATCTTGAGCGACCGACATGGCGAGGGCGTCGATGATAATTAGATGGGCATAGCGTGAGGCTGTCGGTTTATAAATGTCGCCATCTTCGGGAAGGTCGGCGTGGATTGCGATGTTTGTTGCATTGGATAGGCGCGTGTCCGGTTTCGTAATGCAAATAGTCGTCGCCCCATAACCGCTAGCAATTTCAGCGGCCCCAACAATGGCGTCCGCCTCGCCACTGGCGGAGATCAGAAACAAAACATCCCCCGGACCCAGAGTGGCGGCGCGCATTTGCAACACATAACTGTCGCTGACGAAAAAGGACGGAATGCCAAGGCGAAAAAACCGGTTCGCCGCTTCTTGAGCAACGGTTGAGGATCCCCCGCCAATCCCTGCGAATAAGATATGGCGCGTTTTAAGCAGGGCGTTTTTTGCCAGTTCAAGCGCCTGAAAATCGATCTGCTCGCGCATCGCGTTGGCGGTGGTAAAAAGCCCGCCAAGCACCTGATCTATGGCCGAATGGCTCGCCAGAGTGTCGGGTTCGGCGTACAAGTATTGCGCACTGACGGCGAGATTTTGCGCCAACCGCAGTTTAAAATCACGAAAGCCATCACACCCCAAACTGCGACAAAACCGGATCACGGTGGGTTTACTGACGCCGCAATCCTTGGCCAGATCGCCGATGGTCATAGAGCTAATCGCCTTGAGGTTTTCCTTGACATAATCCGCGACTTTTTGCTCCTGAGCCGCGAGACTGCCGTCGCGGCGATGCAGCGCCGAAATCACGTCCGTGATACCAAAGCGGCCCTTTTGGGGCGGCAGATCTTGGAGTTCAGGTGTGGTTGAAGCCTTGGGCACGGGTATTTTCCTAACGTCACTATTGCGTACCTTAGTTACACCCCGTCAGGAATATTGGCAACAAATTACATGATAATGGGTGTTTGCGGTGGATTTATGTACCTTAGTAACGAATAACTCTTGATTTTACCCCCGACGGCAGTGCAGAATGAAACTCGGTTACAGAATCGACATTGGGGAGGGTGTTCATGCGAAACTGGTCTGCAAATACAAGCGCACGCATAAATGTGACAGTGGAGGCGATCGTTGCCGCCCTAATGTTGGCGTTGGTTTTGGATGTCTGGCTGGGTGTGGTGGATCGCTATTATTTCCATTGGCAATTGCCTTGGCCAGAAGTTCTGGCGCGCTATCTGATGATCTGGGCCGCGATGTTGGCGGTGTCCTCTGGCATTGCACGGCGGGATCACATTGGCCTGACCGCGTTTATCATGATTTTGCCGCATCGCGTGCGGCGGGCAGTTTTGATCGCCGTTGACGTCCTTGCGCTCGCCCTTTTTCTTTACGTCACATGGTACGGCATCGGATTTGCCCTCAGCGGTGCCCCGCGCCAAGCTATGATTTTTGGCGCGAGCCTTGCGCCCTTCTACGCGGCCATTCCTGTCGCGGCGGGATTGTCTTCGCTCCAAATTGTCCTCGCCCTTCTGCGGGATATGGGCGGCCATATTGATGAACCACCTTTCAACGATCACCTTGAGGAGGACCTCGTATGATTGTCGCTTTCGCCTTCGTGGCCCTTATTCTCTTTGGCATGCCAATCGGTTTCGCCATCGGACTGGCGGGGGTCATCGGCTTGATTGATATGGGTGGCACCCAGTTTTTGCCCATTGGTCCCAGCAAGATTTTCAACGGGCTGAACAATTTTCCGTTTCTGGCGATGCCGTTCTTTATTCTCGCTGGCGAAATCATGAATGATATCGGCATCACCAGTCGCCTTGTGAAACTGGCGCAGGTGCTGGTTGGGCGGTTCCGTGGAGGATTGGCGCATACCAATATGCTGGCCTCGGTGTTTTTCGCTGGATTGACCGGATCGGCCACCGCAGATGCCGCCGCATTTGGTCGCACATTGGTTCCTGCGATGGTGAAGGAAGGCTACAAACGCGACTATGCTTGTGCGGTCACGGCGGCGGGGTCCATCATCGGGCCGACCATTCCGCCCTCGGGTTTGATGGTTGTCTACGGATCGTTGATGGGCGTTTCGATTGCGGGATTATTCGCAGCGGGGGTTCTTCCGGGCCTTGTTATTTGTGTGGTGTGCATGGGCGTGATCGCCATTGGCGGCAAACGCGAGAACCTGCCCAAAGCCAGCCGTGGCGCGACGCCGCGCGAAATTTGGGACACGTTTGTCTCGTCGCTCACAGCGCTTGCCATGCCCGTAATTATCCTCGGCGGTATTTTGGGCGGCATCGTAACACCAACCGAAGCCGCCTCAATCGCTGTGGCCTATGCGGTGTTTATCGGGGTGTTCGTTTTCCGCACGCTCACCATCAAGGGTTTCTATTCCATGCTGGTACGCACAGCGCGCATCACTGGAGTCATTTTCGTCATCATCGCCTTCGCTGGAATCCTCGGCTGGTGGATGAGTTTTGAACGCATACCCCAGTTGATTGCCGAAACAGTATTGGGGCTATCCGACAACCGCTACGCCGTCATCGCCATCATCATCTGTCTCCTTTTGGTCGTCGGCATGGTGATGGATATCACCGCAATCCTCATCATTTTGGCTCCCGTTTTGGTGCCATTGACCGAACAGGTCGGGCTAGAGCCGATCCACGCAGGTATCATTTTCATCTTGGCGCTGAATATATCGCTGATGACACCGCCAGTTGGGGCCTGCCTCTTTGTCCTGTCTTCGGTGACAGGGGAAAAAATCGAACGTATTTCCATCAAACTATTCCCGTTTCTTATAGCGGAAATCGCCATACTCTTTGCTTTTGCCTTCTGGGAAGACGCGGCCCTTTGGTTGCCCCGAATGCTCGGTTTTGCTCAATAATCCAACCCTTCAATCCCAACTCAATAGGAGAAGATCAATGAAATCCATTCTGACAAGTGCGGCCATTGTTTCAACCATTTTCGCGAATAGCGCTTTCGCTGATGGAGGCACCATCCGCTTTGGCCATGACAATAAAACCGACCCGTTTGAAAACCCCGCGCATGCCTGCACGGCAGTGTTCTCGAACCTCGTAACTTCAGGCACCAACGGCAGCGTTAATGTCGAAGTTTTCGGCTCTAACCAACTGGGATCCGCCGCAGAACACGTTCAACAAGTGCGCGACGGGATCATTCAGGCGACCCTCACATCAACGGGGGCCCTTGCCAGTTACTACCCTCGCATCGACGTTCTGAACCTGCCGTTTGCCTTCAATGGCAACGCCTCCACATACGCCGTTTTCGACGGTGAATTCGGCGACGAGCTGGCGGCGGACATCGAGGCGGAACTGGGAGATGTTGTTGTTCTGGGCTTCCCAGATACGGGTGGATTTTTCGCTGTTACAAACTCCAAACACCCGATTGCCGAATTGGCGGATTTCGACGGAATTCGCATCCGTACAATGACCCTGCCGTCGCACCAAAAGATCATGCAATCGCTCGGAGCCGAGGCCTATCCACTGGCGTGGGGCGAAGTGTATTCCGGCCTACAAACCGGTGTTATCGACGGCCAGATGAATCCCGTTCCGATCATTTCCTTTGCGAACTTTGCCGAAGTACAAGCCTATATGACGCTGACCAACCACCTGTTTTCGCCCTATACGATGATGATCAATCGCGCCTTCTTTGAGGGGCTGTCCGACAGCGAGCGCGCGACAATCCGTACGGCGGCAGAGAACTGTGTCACGGCAAGTCGCGGCCTGTCTCGCATCATCGAAGCTTCGGATCGCGGGCTTGCAGGGTTGATGGACTCCATCGAAGTAACCGCGCTTACTGCCGATCAACGCGCGGCCATGTCCGCCGCCGCTCAGCCCGCGTTTGAAGCGCACGTCGCCGAGAATATGGATGCCCGTGCTGGTGAATTGCTCGGCATGTTCAAGGCTTCCGTCGCTGAGGCCAATGCCTCGACCTATCTGGATTAATCCTTCCCGTCCGCCGAGACATCTTGGCGGATTTCCAAGGCGGGGGGCCATCCCGTGGCCCCTTGCTCCTTTAACAAACAGGAAAATGTATGCGGATTTTTTGTGCCTCACTCGCGACCGAGACGAACACGTTTTCGCCTCTCCGTACTGACTTTTCTGATTTCGAACAAAGTTTTTACGCGGCCCCCGGGGAACATCCGCAAACGCCAACGCTTTGCAGCGCGGTGTTTCCGGCCTTGCGGGAAAAAGCGAAAACCGAGGCCTTTACCCTAATCGAGGGCACGGCAACTTGGGCGGAGCCAGGTGGGTTGCTTAACGCGGATACGTGGCGGCGTCTGCGGGACGAAGTTTTGGATCAAGTCCGCGCGGCCATGCCGCTTGACGGTGTGGTGTTGGGGCTACACGGCGCGATGATCGCCGAAGGGTGTACCGATTGCGAGGGCCACTTGATCGAAGGAGTTCGCAACATTATCGGCGATAAAGCGATTATTGGCGTGAGTTTCGATCCGCACAGCCATCTCAGCCCAAAACGCGTGGACAATGCAAACATCATCACCGTTTTCAAAGAATTCCCCCACACCGATTTTGTCGAAGCGGGCAAGAATTGTGTCGACCTGACGCTGCGGGCTGTTCGCGGCGAGATTAAGCCCGTTCTCTCGGTTTTTGACGTGCGAATGATCGATATTTTGCCAACCAGCCGCGATCCAATGCGGGGATTTGTGGATCGGATGATTGCGCTTGAGGACACAAATGAGGTGCTGTCTGTATCCGCAATCCACGGTTTCATGGCCGGAGATTCCCCCGATCTTGGCGCTAAAATCATTGTCGTAACCGATAACGATCCCTCCAAAGGCGACAGGATTGCCCGCACATTGGGGGAGGAGCTTTTTTCCTTTCGTGGCCAAACCAAGCCAGAATTCCTGACCGCAAAGGCCGCGTTGAAAAAGGCCGCCTCCGCGCCAAACGGCCCCGTGGTGGTGGCCGATGTATGGGATAATCCCGGTGGTGGTGTTGCGGGCGATTCCACCTTGATGTTGCAAGAAGCCATCGCATTGGGCATGCCATCGGTTGCCTTTGGCACCATTTGGGATCCGATGGCCGTGCGGCTTTGCCACGCGGCAGGGGAGGGCGCCACGCTGGAGTTGCGTTTCGGCGGCAAAACCTCGGCCCATGCCGGAGATCCGATTGATGCCCGCGTCACCGTGCTCAAAAACCAATGCAACGCCGTGCAGAGCTTTGGCAAATCGGTTGTCCCGCTTGGGGACTGCTCGGTCATCCGCATGGGGGGCATTGAGGTGGTGCTTAATTCAAATCGCAGTCAGGCCTTTTCGCCAGACCTGTTCACCAATCTGGGCATCGACATCACGGCCAAGAAGGTGCTGGTTGTGAAATCGACGAACCATTTCCACGGTGCTTTTGCCAATGTGGCAGCAAATATTATCTATGCCGCAATCGAGGGACCCTACCCGAACGACCCGACGGTGACACCTTACAGGCATCTGACGCGCGCGATTTGGCCCATCGTCGAAAACCCGCACGAAAAGGAGTCCGTTTGATGTTTTCGGAAATGGATACTCCCGCTGTCTTGGTTGATCTTGATATAGCCGAGGCAAATATCGCTCGGTTTCAGGAGCATTGTGATGCGCACGGGTTGAAACTGCGGCCCCATATCAAAACCCACAAATTGCCGATGCTCGCCAAACGGCAGATCGAGGCGGGGGCCGTTGGTATCACCTGTCAAAAGATCAGCGAGGCAGAGGCGATGATTTCGGAAGGCGGCATCGACGATGTGCTGATAACCTACAACATCGTTGGCTCTCAAAAACTGTCGCGTTTGCGCGCGCTCGCCCAGAAAGTACGGCTGAGTGTAGTGGCCGATAACACCACCACGATCTCCGGATTGTCCGCAACTTTTGCGCAGGCCGCCACTCCGCTTTGCGTGCTTGTTGAATGTGACACGGGAGGGAAGCGCTGTGGCGTGACAACGCCGCTGGCGGCGGCCAAACTGGCGACCGAAATCAACGAAATGGCAGGGATTAAGTTTGGTGGATTGATGACCTATCCGCCAGTCGGACAGGAAGCGGCGGTACAGGCTTGGCTGAGCGAGGCCAAGGCGCTCATTGAAGCAAAAGGCATCGCCGTTCCGGTCATTTCGAACGGTGGATCGCCTGGGATGTGGCAGGCGCATGACGTGCCCATGGCCACCGAATATCGCATCGGAACCTATGTCTACAACGACCGCTCGCTGCAGGAACGCGGCGTTTGCACGTGGGATGATTGCGCCCTCAGCGTGCTGGTCACGGTCATTTCTGTCCCAACAAATGATCGTGCGGTGTTTGACGCTGGCACCAAGGTTTTGACGTCGGATTTGCTCGGGTTGGATGGTCACGGCCATGTCCTTGGGTGTCCTGACATCAAGGTGGCGGGCCTGTCCGAAGAGCACGGAATCCTCACCGCCGAGGTGATCAATCTAAAGGTTGGCGATCGTCTCAGGATCATCCCCAATCATGTTTGCGTGGTGAGCAACATGGTGGACGAGGTGCAACTGATCCGTGGCGACACTGCCCTTGGGGCGCACCCTGTGGTGGCGCGCGGCAAGGTTTGCTGATCCGAGAAAACCGATTCAAATCTACATTGAAAACCCAAAGGAGCCTCAATCATGAGCAACACTAAAATCGAACGACTTGGCGATGATCGCACGGGCGCGGGTGGTCAGGCCTTGCCATTTGCACCTGCCGTTAGAGCTGGTGATTTCGTCTTTATTTCCGGCCAAGTCGCGATGAAAGAAAATGGCGAGATCGAAGCGGGCGGCATCGAAAGCCAAACCCGCAAGACGATGGAAAACTTGATTGCCGCCTTGGCGCTCGCGGATTGTACGCTAGACGATATCGCCAAGGTTGGCGTATGGTTAGATGATCCGCGCGATTTTTGGACCTTTAATCGTGTCTACGCCAGCTATTTCCCTAACGGTGGCCCCGCACGGTCAACCGTACGCTCGCAGATCATGGTGGATGCCAAAGTTGAGATTGATGCGGTTGTCTATAAACCGCTCGACAAAAGCTGAGAGCACACCCCAATCCTGAAAAGAGACCTGCCGGAAATTTTGGTAACACCTTTAGCAGTAGGTCCCTTTCGCCGTCGTACAAGAAACCACGGCGGGGTGTTGATCGCCGCGCCGAGTGTTTTCAACTGGCTTTAGTCACCCGTCGTTAAACGCTCAATAAGTTGCTTTGCTGAGGGTATGAAAATACCGCCGTCTTCCCCATGATAGAACGGGTCTTCACCCGCTTTAAATGAATTGTGGCCAGAAAAAATGAGAGAATGGTCCAGATCGTTTCCCGCAATAGCTTTTTGCAACCCTTTGCGGATACAATGAACGCGCGGATCGGGTAATTTGCCCGTTGAATATTTTTTATCGGCGTCCTCACACCATGTACTAAGTTTGCAACTGGAAATGCACCCAACACACTCGGCGCGATGAGATTTGATCTCCTTCGACTTTTCCTTGGACACAAAAATCAGTGTGTCATCAGGTGTACGCATGGGAATTGTAAACCCATCAGCAATCCAAGCATCAACCTTCTCTATGTCCTCCGGAGAAACACCATAGTTATTGGCGGGCACACCGGGGCCTTGGATGGGTTCGTTCGGGAGGTTAGACCCTTTTTGGGCAAAAGGGACCTGCCGATTTGAACGCTCATATAATTCGCGCATCATGCCATTATTGTATGCCGATGAATAGAAACCGGTGGGGCTAAATTTGTTGAGGACTACATCCTCCTCCTTCATATCGAATAGAAGATTTTTCCACTCATCGCTTATAGGGCATTCTTTGGTCAACAGATCGCGCGTGCCGATCTGGAACGCGATTGGGCCGATTTCTGAATTCTCCAACCAGTCTTGCCAATCGCGCAAATGCCAAACGCCTCCAGCCATAACGATAGCAATATCCTGCATACCGTTTTCGTTCATGATTTTGCGCAAGGCTTTGACGCGTTCAAATGGGGCTTGCGGTTCGTCGGGGTTTTCCCGACTGGTGATGCCATTGTGGCCACCAGCCAGCCAAGGATCTTCATAGACCACGGCCCCGATGACCTTGGTATACCTGCCGGCCCAGTTTCTAAACGTACGGTTCAACAGGACCTTGAGGGCCACAACGCTTGAAATAATCGGATCAAGATAGACACCTTCGTCGGCACAAATCTGGGCGTCTTCCTCCGAGGCGAGGCCCGCCCCCATAGTAACGGCGTGAATCTTATTTCCACCACTGGGCAGACGCGTTGCCGTCAGGACCTCGCGCATAACCCGCGCTGAACCACCCGCCATTTTGAGAAAATTAATGCGGATACGCCCCAAGCCGTTACAGGCTGCATGGGCGATCTCGGCCTGTATTTGACAGCCCTTTACAGACATGGAGAGCATTTCTTCAAAGCGCCCATGGCGCGTCTTGGCGTCGTAAGTATAAGGCACTTCGCGGCCACTTTTATCATAGCCAATCGCCGCCCCGATGGCGGCAATTGTACCCGCAGCATTTTCCGCCGCCCAAGCTCCCGCACTTACACCGTTTGTCGCGCCAACCCCCTTACCCCCCTGAATAAACGGACGTATCCACGCACCATCTATGAAAACGGGACGGCTGAGTTTTTCAGTGAGCGACACCATTAGAATGCTAACTCCGGTTTTGAATTGGTTCTGTGAGTTTGGTTTGTATAGGGCTTTCACACGTGCTTGGAATTGACCTCAGTCAAGGAACCGAGCGGTAGCAAGACCTTTTGTGATCTTCCAATCAGTCCTGTTTTAGGTCGCGAGGGCCGGTTTCGGTCACAATGGCCTGCATGGCTATGTCGTGTGGCTGGGGAAAAATTGTTGCAATTTCCGAGATGTTGAGTCCGACCCCAATTGCCAAAGGGCGTGGTGTAATCGCCGCCATAGCCAAGCCGGTACCCGTTGCGATCCCAGCCAACAACGGGAGACAGGGTGATGTCGGGAAGGATATCGGGCCCTTCGGCGGGCACTGGTATATTCCAGATTCCACGCTCCATCCGCGTGTCCGGCGTCCATTCGCGAAAAATCAGCGGGGCGGCTTTGGTCTCGACCAGTGGCAGCGCGGCTCTTGCCCCGCGCGCGGCAAGGCCAGCAAGCCAGAAACGCAGGTCAATCTCTGCCTTGATCGGCCACCATGCCGAGATCGTGAGCCCGTTGATACCTATCGAGCGTTGAGCCAGCAAGCTATCGAGGTGTTCGGCAATCGAAATCGCGGCGGCTTTGCGGGTGTCGACCGATAGTGCCGCTCGTTCCGCAAGCAATCGGGCTCGTTCGGCCTTGCGCCACCGCGCCACATCCTGCGCCTGTTGCGGAGTGACGCCAAGGGGATCGAAATAAGCAGGGTCGATTTCGTGGGCGAGACAAGGGGGGGAAGCATATCCATCGGCGGGTTTTTCATCGTGCGGCACTGGCTTCTCCTTTGGGTCGAGTTGTAGAGGCCTATTTCTAGGGTCGCGATGATAGTGGAGGCGCAAAACTCGTGTGGCAATGTTGAATGATGTAATCGACAAAAGACCGCACCTTCGGGTCCTGCAATTTTCGGTGCGGATACAGACAGCCAAAAATTGTTGAAACTGGGGGGGTGTCAGGCAAGACTTCGACCAACGCCCCGCTGCGCAAATGTTCCGCGACATCAAAACGCGGTTTGTTGACGATCCCACGACAGTCTAGCGCCCAATCCGTCAGCACATCGCCATCATCGGCGTCATATTTGCCCGCGACTTCAAGCTTTCGCGGTCCGTCGATTGTTTGCAGCACCCAGTAATATTCGGGCGAGCGAGGATAGCGCAAAAGGAGGCAATTATGCTGGCCGCCCATGAGGTCATCAGGCGTGGTGGGGGAGCCGTTTCGTTCCAAATATTGCGGAGCAGCACAGAGAATGCGCTCACAATCCGCGATCTTGCGCAGTTTAAGATTTGAGTCGCGCGGCGTGCCGATGAAAAACGCCAGATCCAAACCATCAGCCAGAATATCAACCTTGCGGTCCGACAAGCGCATCTGCACTTCGGTTCCTGGAAATTCCTCGACAAAACGCGGAACAAGGGGGGCAACGACCCGTCGACCTGCGCCCAGAGGGGCCGTAATACGAATGACGCCACGCGGGGTTTCCGAGAAGGTCGCGATGGTTGCTTCGGCATCGTCGATCGACGCGAGCACCTTCTTGGCCTCCTTGTAAAACACGGTTCCAACCCCCGTTGGGGTCAGGGAACGCGTGGTGCGATTGAACAGACGCACCCCGAGATGTTTTTCCAATTCCTTGATTCGCTTGCTTGCGACGGCGGGCGTGAGGCGCAAATCCCGCCCACCAGACGTAATACTTCCCAGCTCTATAACGCGGGCAAAAACGCGCAGGCTTTCAACGTAGGACATCGGGCCTCCTAACCCTCTGACCGCAAAGGAATACGCGGTCGAGTGAGTATTTCATTTTCAACGATCTGTTGAAAGTATTTTCTAAATGCAGCTATTTTCGATAGCAGTCAAGCGCCCTAAGCTGATCACGATAGCAAGTAATCCGACCAACCAAAGGGGCCGAGATGCAACATCGCGACACCATCCGCTTTATTCTGAATGACCAAGACGTAGCCTTGAAAGACGTGGCCGCCAGCCAAACGCTGTTAGATTTCCTGCGGCTGGATCAACGATTGACGGGCACCAAAGAAGGCTGTGCCGAGGGCGATTGCGGGGCCTGTACGGTGCTGGTCGGACGATTGCAAAACGGTGCGCTAAAATATGAGGCGATCAACGCCTGCATCCGTTTTCTCGCGTCGTTGGACGGCTGCCACGTTGTCACAATCGAGTCCCTCTCTGGCCCGAACGGCACGCTTCACCCCGTCCAGCAAGCGATGGTGGAGCATCACGGCAGTCAATGTGGGTTCTGCACACCGGGGTTTGTTATGTCGCTATATGCGCTCTGGATGGAAATTCCCCAGCCGACCGAACGCCAGATTGAAACGGCCGTTCAGGGCAATCTATGTCGCTGCACAGGCTACGAACCGATCATCAAAGCGGCCCACGCCGTTAGCCAATATGGCACGCCATCCGCTGACTACCTGAATACGGAACGCGCTGCCGTGACGAAACGGATTGTCGCCTTGCGCGATGGCAAACGGGTGGTCACGGGGCCCTCGGATAACCAAGCGATCCTGCCTGCGGATGTCGATGATCTGGCCGCCGTGCTGGAGCAATATCCGAGTGCCACAATTATCGCGGGCGCCACCGATGTCGGCCTTTGGGTCACCAAATTTCTGCGCCCTATTGGGCCTGCGGTTTTTGTGGGCCATTTGGAGGACCTCAAAGCGATCACACTCACGGACGACGCTTTCGAAATGGGCGCAGGGGTCACCTATTCCGAATGCCAAGATGTTTTGGCCGAAGTCTTTCCGCATCTTGTGGAATACTGGGACCGCATCGCGGGTTGGCAGGTTCGCAACATGGGCACCATCGGCGGCAATATTGCGAACGGGTCACCGATTGGCGATACACCTCCCGTGCTGATTGCCCTCAACGCGGAAGTCACATTGCGGCGGGGCAGGGTCACACGCACGCTGCCGTTGCAGGACTTCTTTATCGACTATGGCAAGCAGGATCGCGAGGCGGGTGATTTCGTGCAAAGCGTCCGTGTGCCACGCCCAAAAGCCGGCCAGACTGATGCGGCTTATAAAATCTCAAAGCGGCGAGACGAAGATATTTCTTCCGTGGCTGTGGGGATCAGCGTTGATGTGAGCGACGGGATTATCACCGACTGTCGGATCGCCTTTGGCGGCATGGCGGCGACGCCAAAACGCGGAGCGCATACAGAGGCCGCCTTGCGTGGGAAGCCATGGGATGCGGCGGCGTTCGAGGCAGCTGCAGAGGCTCTGTCGCAAGATTTCGCGCCCCTCACGGATTGGCGCGCCTCCAAAGAATACCGCATGATTTCGGCGCGCAACTTACTGCGCCGCTTCTTCCTTGAAAACGACGCGGCGACGACGACGCCCGTTCAACTGGTAACGGCGTAGGAAAGGGTATCGAAATGAAAGACAACGTAAGCATCTCAGGCGCTATCCACACCAATCGTAAACATGACAGCGCCATCAAACACGTCACGGGACGGGCTGAATATTGCGACGATATCCCCGAACCCGCGGGCACCTTGCATGCCTATCTCGGCGTTTCCGACGTGGCCCACGCCAAGATCAAAGGCATGGATTTGTCCCGCGTTAGAGCCTCTTTTGGTGTCATCGGTGTGCTAACCGCCGATGACATTCCTGGGGTGAATGACATCAGCCCGACGGGGCAAAATGACGAACCGGTTTTTCCGACAGAAAAGATTGAATTTCACGGCCAACCCTTGTTTGCCGTTGTCGCCGAAACGCGCGATGCGGCGCGGCGCGCGGCGGAATTGGCGGTGATGGACTATGAGGTTTTGCCCCATGCATTAGACCCTATTGCGGCGCAAAACGCCGGTTACCCGCATATTACAGCGCCGCTCAAACTGGTACGGGGCGAGATTGCCCCCGCATTTGAAAACGCTGCAAACCGGATCAAGGGGCAAATTACGGTCGGCGGCCAAGATCACATGTATCTAGAGGGCCATATTGCCTTCGCCATTCCGGGTGAAGACGACGATCTGGTTGTGCATTGCTCAACCCAGCACCCAAGTGAAGCCCAACATATGGTGGCCCATGTCATGGGCATTCCCTCGAATGCGGTGACGGTGAATGTGCGTCGTATGGGCGGCGGGTTTGGCGGCAAAGAAAGCCAGATGAACCTGTTCTGTGTGGTTGCTGCGCTTGCGGCGAAAAAATGGAACCGCGCGGTTAAAATTCGCCCTGACCGCGATCAAGATATGACAGCGACGGGCAAGCGCCACGACTTCGTCATTGATTACGACGTGGCCTTTGACGATGACGGGCGGATTCAGGCCGTCGACGGAATTTTCGCGGCGCGTTGCGGGTACTCCTCGGACCTGTCTGGTCCCGTGACGGATCGCGCGCTTTTCCATGCGGATAACGCCTATTTTTACCCAAATGTGCGGCTCGTCAGTCGCCCGATGAAAACCAATACAGTGTCTAATACGGCCTTTCGTGGATTTGGCGGACCACAGGGTGTTGTCGCGGCGGAACGGATGATCGAAGAGATCGCTTATGCGACCGACCAAGACCCGTTGGATGTGCGCAAAGTTAATTTCTACGGCGGCAAGGGGCGCAACTTGACGCCCTATCATCAAGAAGTAAACGACAGTATTTTGGAACGTTTGATCGGGGAGTTGGAGGACACATCCGAGTATCGCGCGCGTCGCAAAGCGATCCTTGCGCATAATGCCGCGTCACCGATCATCAAGAAGGGGATTGCCCTGACTCCGGTTAAGTTCGGCATCTCCTTCACGGCAACGTGGTACAACCAAGCGGGCGCGTTGATCCACATTTATAATGACGGGTCTATCCATCTTAATCATGGTGGCACCGAGATGGGGCAGGGGTTGAATACCAAGGTTTCCCAGATCGTCGCCGACGCGTTTCAGGTGGATTTCGAACGGATCAAAATTACCAAAACCACAACGGAAAAAGTTCCGAACACCTCTGCTACTGCGGCGTCTTCGGGAACAGATTTGAATGGGATGGCGGCGCTCAATGCCGCCGAGCAGATCAAGGAACGGTTGATTGATTTTGCAGCGTCCAACTGGAACGTCCCCAAAGAGCAGGTCACATTCCACCCGAATGAAGTTCATATCGGTGGCGAATGTATGTCCTTTAACGCGTTCATCAAACACGCCTATCTGGCGCGGGTTCAACTTTCTGCGGCGGGGTTTTACAAAACCCCAGATATCCATTGGGATCGCGCTGCGGGCAAGGGGCGTCCATTTTACTACTATGCTTATGGTGCGGCGTGTTCCGAGGTTTCGGTGGATACGCTCACAGGCGAATACCGTGTTGAACGCACCGATATTTTGCATGATGTGGGCCGCTCGTTGAACCCTATCTTGGATAAGGGCCAAGTCGAAGGCGCGTTTATTCAGGGCATGGGATGGCTCACCACTGAGGAGCTTTGGTGGGACGATGCGGGGCGATTACGTACGCATGCGCCGTCCACGTATAAAATCCCGCTGGCCTCAGATCGTCCGCGTATCTTTAACGTAAGCCTCGCCGATTGGTCCGAGAATCGGGAGCTGACGATCAAGCGCTCTAAAGCCGTGGGCGAGCCGCCGTTCATGCTGGGGATTTCGGTGCTGGAGGCCTTGTCGATGGCCGTCGCAAGCGTCGCGGATTATCGTGAATGCCCGCGCTTAAACACGCCCGCCACGCCGGAATGTGTGTTGATGGCCGTCGAGCGGCTGCGGGCCGAGGCGTAAAAAATGGGCGCCCTCAATCACCCACTCTGTGACTTCTTTGCGCAAAACGAAGCGGTTATTCAGCTTGAACTCACGGACGTGCGGGGATCATCGCCGCGCAACGTGGGTACGGTGATGTATGTCGCGGGCGAAGCGCTTTGGGGTACGATTGGTGGCGGTCAGTTGGAATTCATGGTGATTAAACGCGCCCGCGAGATGTTGGCAAAAAGCATCCTTGCGGATCATTTGGATATCCCATTGGGGCCAGAGATCGGGCAATGCTGTGGAGGGCGGGTCAAGATTTCCCTCGCCCGCATGAGTTGGCGGGACAAAGAAAATGCGTGCATTGGCGCGCAACTTACAGAGGCGAAACTGCCCCATGTTTATGTCATGGGCGCGGGGCATGTTGGACGTGCTCTCGCCAATCAATTTCAACATCTGCCGGTACAGTGTGTCTTAGTTGATACGCGGGCCGAGGAGTTGGCCCAATGTACGGCCAATGTGGAAACGCGCCTGAGTGCGATCCCTGAATTTGATATTCAGTCCGCACCTGCGGGCAGTGCGTTTATTGTTTTAACCCATGACCATGGGCTTGATTTTTTGCTGACATCCGAAGCGCTTGAGCGCGGCGATGCGGCCTATATTGGCATGATCGGTTCCGCCACCAAACGCGCGAAATTTGCGCGTTGGTGCCGGAACATGTGTGACGGCCTGACGACCCAAGATTTGAATTGTCCCATTGGGGCGAGCGGTAGCCGCGATAAGCGGCCCAGCGTGATTGCGGCCTTTGTGGCCGCGGAAGTCATTGCTGAATTGACCTCTGAACCTGCCGTGGGTGCCTTGAACAAGGGCTTTAGCTTGCCGGAGGGCAAGCGAATAACAGGACGAAAAGTCGGGGGCTTTGCAAAGCCAAACCAACGCACGCGTCCATCAGGAGGAGGAACCTATAATGACCGACCGGAGCTACACTTATAAGCTGTTCTCAAGGAACGACTTTAGCGCTTTCTGGGCGCTTTTCACCGATAACTTGATCAATTTGATCGTGCTGGCAGGGGTCTGCCAGTTCGTCTTTAACATGCCCACCGAGATCGTTTTCGGGCGTATTTTACCGGGTGCCGCCGTGGCGATTATGGCGGGCATCGCCGTCTATACGTGGCTGGCAAAACGCACCGCCGAGAAAGAAGGCCGTGACGTGACCGCGATGCCCTACGGTATTTCAACGCCCGTGATGTTCGTCTACCTGTTTGGGGTCATTGGCCCGATTTACTGGTCCACCCAAGACGCAATGCTCGCGTGGCAAGTTGGCATTGGCGCAGGTTTTATCGGCGGGATTGTGGCCGCAATGGGCGCCCTCGTTGGCCCTGTGCTCAAGAAAGTAACACCGCGCGCGGGGATGCTCGGAACTCTTTGCGGCATCGCGCTGGTGTTCATTGGCACCGTACCGCTGGCCACCGTGTTTGAGGATCCGATCGTAGGATTTGCATCGATGATTATTATCCTTTGGGGGTTGGTCGGGCGTTTTAGGCTGCCATTCAACATTCCGGCGGGTTTGCTGGCACTGATCGTCGGGACGGTCGTGGCGTTGATGATCGGCAAGGCGTCGATCAGTTTTGAGGGCGTGGGATTCTATCCACCGCTGCCGTATTTTGGCGATCTGATTGTAGGAATCCAGCATCTCTTTGCCAATCCAGAACTGTTCTTGGTCCTGATACCCGTCCAGATTTACAACTTTATCGAAACCATGAACAACGTGGAAAGCGCCGAGGCGGCGGGCGATCATTACCCCGTCGCAACCTGTCAGGTGACCGATGGCGTTGGCACCATGATCGGTGCGCTCTTTGGATCGCCCTTCCCGACAACCGCCTATATCGGCCACCCAGCTTACAAACGGATGGGTGCAAATTCCGGCTATATCATCGGGGTTGGACTGGTCATTCCCTTCGCCGCGTTCTTTGGTTTGCTGGCGTTTCTCAATAATCTGATCCCCGTGGCGGCGGCCGCGCCGGTTCTGGTGTTTGTGGCGCTGAGCCTGATTACCAATACCGCAGCCTCGGTTAAACCCGCGCATATGGCGGCGGTGACCATTGCCATGATGCCACATGTTTCCGGCTTCTTGATGGTGAAATGGGGATCTATGATGGGAGCGCTTGGCGCGATTGGTGTCGAAGGATTGCCACGTCTTGGCGACCCTGCTCTTACCGCCGCACTCCTGCAACAAGGGGCGCATTTTGAAGGGCATTTGGCGCTCAGCCAAGGAGCCATTCTAACGGGCCTTATTTGGGGGGCGATTGTTGCAAGCGTCATTGATGGCAATTTCCGCAATGCTGGCGGTTTTGCTTTGGCAGCGTTCGGAATGTCGCTGGTTGGGATCATTCATGCGGCGAGCCTGCATATGCCAGACTTCAACGCTGTTAGCATGGGCTATTTGATCGCGGCCGTGTTCTTGTATGTTTACCCGATTTTCCACAAGGAAGACGCGTTGCAAAACGAGAACTTGCCGATGGATGAGCCCCAAGCGACTCCTGGCGAATAAACCATAAACAGGGCAGGGGGCGGGCTTACCTGACCCCTGCCAAACTTTCAAAGGCACAATATATGACCACGAAACACCTGCTCTTGCGCGGACGCATTCTGACCTTCACCGCCGAGCCTTCGGCCCCCGAAGACACCGACGCCTATACCTATATCGAGGATGGTGCGTTGCTGATTGCCGACGGCATGATCACGGCCTCTGGCCCCTATGATGTGGTCTCCGCACAGGCGAGTGGCGCAAAGGTTGTCGATCATCGGCCCAATATTCTGATGGCGGGTTTTATCGACACCCATATCCATTTCCCACAAGTACAGGTGATTGCCTCATGGGGTGCGCAATTGCTCGACTGGCTGAATACCTACACCTTCCCCGAGGAAACTCGTTTTGCCGATCCAAGCCATAGCACCCAAATGGCGGGGCGTTTCTACGATCAACTGATTGACCACGGCACCACAACCGCGGTGGCCTATTGCTCGGTCCACAAAACCTCGGCGGATGCGTTTTTTACCGAGGCGGAACGGCGCAATATGCGGATGATCGGCGGCAAAGTGATGATGGATCGCAACGCCCCTGATGGTCTGCGCGATACGCCCCAAAGCAGCTTTGACGATACCAAAGCGTTGATTGATCAATGGCATGGCAAAGGCCGCGCCCATTATGCGATCACGCCGCGTTTTGCCATTACTTCGACGCCAGAGCAACTTGAAATGGCGGGAGCGTTGGTCGCTGAAAACAGCGATTGCTATGTGCAAACCCACCTATCCGAGAACCACGACGAAATCGCTTATACCGCCAAATTGTACCCCGACGCGCGTGATTATCTTGATGTGTATCAGTCCCATGGTTTGCTAAGTCCGAAGATGCTTTTGGGCCACTCCATCCACCTAAATCCACGCGAGATTGATGCGCTGGTCGAGACGGGGGCGCATCCTGTTTTCTGTCCGACGTCGAACCTTTTCCTGGGCAGTGGATTGTTTGATGATGCGGGATTACGCGCGCGCGGTATTACCAATGCGATTGCCACCGATGTTGGCGCGGGAACAAGTTATTCGATGCTGCAAACCTTGAACGAGGGATACAAGGTTTTGCAGTTGCAAAATCAATCCCTGCACCCGTTGCGGGCCTTCCATTGGATCACGCGGGGCAATGCTGTGGCGTTGGGTCTTGAGGATAAAATTGGCACGTTGGATGTTGGAACCGAGGCCGATATCGTTGTTTTAAATCCGAAAGCAACCAAGGCCATGGCCCTTCGTTCAGAGCGCGCAACGGACCTGTTTCAAGAGTTGTTTGTATTGCAGATGATGGGCGATGATCGCGCAATCGCCCAGACCTATGTGGCGGGCGTCGCTTTGAAAAACGACGCGTGATCGCTACCTTTCAGCGAGTAGCGCCGCCATTTCGATCATGCGCGCCGAGAAGCCCCATTCGTTATCGTACCAGCCAAAGATACGGACCTGTGGGCCACTAACGATTGTTTCCGGAAGCGCGAGGATCAGAGATTCAGGTCGCGCGCGCAGATCTCGGGAAACGCAAGCATCCTCGGTCACGCCAATGACTGGGGATTGCGCTGCCAAGGACCGCAGAAATTCAACCACCGACGTGTCACTTGGAGCGTCTATTTGCAAAACCGCATCAATCGCAGAGACACTGAGGCACGGAACCCTCACGGCGGAGACGCTGATGCGCGGTCCTATCTCGGGCAAAATCCTTGCAAGTTCCTGCGCCGCACTTGTTGTGGTCGGCACCATAGACTCGCCCCCCGCACGACTGCGGGCAAGATCACCGCGCGGCGCGTCAACCATGGGTTGGCTGCCCGTAATACAATGGATTGTGGTCACATGCGCGCGCTCAATTCCCAAGCCTGCATCGAGCATACGAAAAAGCGGCGCAATGGCGTTTGTGGTGCAGGAGGAGTTCGACACGATTTGTGCCTTGCCGATGGTGTCTTCGTTTGCGCCCATAACGGCCGTTACATCGGCATGTTCCGACGGGCCCGCAATCAACACGGCCCTCGCACCCGCCTTGAGGCCGCGTTCCGCAATGTGGCGCGCGGAGACTTTGCCGGTACATTCCAATACAACGTCGACGCCGGTTAAGTCGAGGAGCGACAGGTCGGCCTCCCGCGTGGCGGGAATGGACAGGCCATTGACCACCAACCCCTTATCGGTTGTCTCCAATTTGGCGGGCAGAGGGCCAAAGGTACTGTCATATTTAAACAGGTAGGCGCATGTTTCTAGGGGCGCGATGTCATTGATGCCAACGACTTCGATGTCCTCATGCTGGGGATCGGTCAAAATCTGGCGCAAGACCGTGCGGCCTATACGCCCAAAACCGTTGATAACGATCCGCATGCCGTCCCCCTAAAAATTACGCGCAAGTTGTAGCGCCGAGAGACTAGAAATCGACGTCGATTGCAACGCCTTTCTTAACAGCGAGTGCAACGACACTTGCGGCAACTGCCAAGTCCTGCAAGCCAACTCCTGTGCCGTCAAACAGGGTTATTTCGTCAGCAGATACGCGTCCGGGATGGGTGCCGTTGATCACTGCGCCAATTTGGTTCACGTCGCTTTCCTTGATCAACCCTTCGGCGACGGCGTGTTGTGCTTCGCCGATGCTGATGGATTGCGCGACCTCATCGGTGAAAACCGTAGCGTGTGCGAGGAGAGAGGATTCAACTTCTTGCTTGCCTTTGGTATCGGTGCCCATACAGGCAATATGCGTGCCCGCGGACACATGTTTTGCCAAGAGGGATGGCGCAAAAGCAGAGGTAATTGAGATTATAACATCGGCGTCATGGCCTAATTGATCAAGCTCTACGGCCTCAAATGGGAGGCCCGCTTCATTGGCGACTTTCTCAAGGTTGGGCAGCATTTCAGGGTGGTAATTCCAGCCGATCACTTTCTCAAATTCCCGCTGCTCAAGTGCTGCGCGGAGTTGGAACGTTGCCTGATGCCCCGCGCCGATCATGCCGATTACTTTGGAATCCTTGCGCGCCAGATGTTTGATCGACACCGAAGAGGCCGCGGCGGTGCGCAAAGCGGTTAGCAGATTACCACCGACCATCGCCGTGACGCGCCCCGTGTCAGGATCGAACAAGAAAACCGTGGATTGGTGGTTGATCAACTGGTGTTTGTCCAGATTGTGCGGCCAGTAGCCACCCGCCTTGAGGCCAAGCGTCATGCCCGCCTTATCAAATCCGCCTTTGAAACCATAGAGCGCGTCTTCATGGCCAATCGCCTCGCGCACGACTGGAAAGTTATACGCATCCTGCGCGGCCATGGCGGCAAAGACCCCTTCAACCGCGTTAAAGGCTGCTTCGCGCGTCATGAGGTCTGCGATCTCGCGTTCTGGGACAATAATCATAGGGGTACTTCCGAATAATGGGGGCCGGCAGGACCGACCCCAAGTTGCTCAAGGAGGGGTCGACCTAATAGGCCTTGCCGCGCGCCGAAACAGGCCAAACCGTTTCAACCTTGCCGTTGCGCACACCAACATACCAGTCGTGCACATTGCAGGTCGGATCACAGTGGCCAGGTACCAGTTTCAACTTGTCGTTAATCTTCAAGACGCCTTTGGGATCGGCAACAACGCCGTGCTCGTCTGAACACTTGAGGTATTCCACATCGTCACGGCCAAAGATTGTCGGTAAGCCGCTGTCCACGGATTGCGCTTTGAGGCCCGCGTCAACGATGGCCTTATCGGCCTTCGAGTGGCTCATCACGGTCGTTAGGATGAACAGCGCGTTCTCCCATTCGCCGTCGTCGATGCGCTTGCCATCTTGGTCAAGGATGCGACCGTAATCGGCATCCATGAACGCATAGGAACCACACTGAAGTTCGTTATATACGCCAGAGGCGCTTTCGAAATAGTACGAACCCGTACCGCCGCCACCGACGATATCGCATTCCAAACCTTGCGATTTGAGCGCCTGAACCGCATCCGCAACCTGCGAAATCGCCGCGTCCAATTTTACTTTGCGATCCGCATAGAAGTCCATGTGCTGCATCGCGCCCTGATAGGCTTGGATGCCCGCGAATTTTAGACCGGGCGCTGCATCAATTAGCTTTGCTATACGCACAACATCCTGCGACGTGCTCACGCCACAACGTCCCGCGCCACAGTCAATCTCGACCAAAGCTTCGAGTTGCGTGCCGTGACGGACAGCCGCCTCCGAGAGAGCTTTAACGTTCTCAGGATCGTCGACACAGACCAAAACCCGCGCCCCAAGTTTGGGCATCGCCGCCAAGCGGTCGATCTTGGCAGGTTCGGTAACTTGGTTGGAAACCATCACGTCTTTGATGCCACCACGGGCAAAAACTTCGGCTTCGGACACCTTCTGACAGCAAACCCCAATCGCCGCGCCCAGATCCTGCTGAAGCTTCAGCACATCCACGGATTTGTGCATTTTGCCGTGGGCGCGGTGACGCATGCCATGCGCCTTGGCATAGTCGCCCATCTTTTTGACATTACGTTCAAGCGCGTCCAAATCGAGGATAAGACACGGCGTCTGGATATCGGCCTCAATCATACCGGGCTTGGCAGGGATATCAAAGCCGACTTCGAAATCTTCTAGGTTCGTGTGCGAATTCATAGCTTTATTCCCTTTATTTGAGCCACGGCAAGAGGTCGAGATCGACATTGCCACCAGTGATGATGATGCCGACACGCTTGCCTGCGAACCGGTCTTTGTTCTTGAGAATGGTCGCGAGCGGCACGGCGCTGCTGGCTTCCATGATGATTTTCATCCGCTTCCATGTCAGTTTCATCGCGTCGATAATCTCGTCATCGCTCGCCGTTAAAATGTCGGTCACGTGGTTGGAAACGAAATGCCACGTCAGGTCTTTGAGCGGCACTTTCAAACCATCAGCAACCGTTTCCGGCGCGTCATCGGCAATGATGTGTCCCGCTTTGAAGCTGCGATAGGCGTCGTCCGCCTGTTCGGGTTCGGCGGCAATTACCTGTGTTTCTGGTGCGATATTGCTGAGCGTGAGGCAGGTGCCCGAGATCATGCCGCCGCCACCAATCGGCGCAACAACCATGTCCAAACCGTCGGTTTGCTCCATTAACTCGCGCGAACAGGTACCTTGACCCGCGATGACGCGGGGGTCGTTATAGGGATGCACGAAGTTGCCGCCCGTTCTGGCTTGAACCTGCGCAAAGACCTCTTCGCGGCTGCTGGTCGACGGTTCGCATTCGGTGATCGTACCGCCATACCCTATCACTGCGTCTTTTTTCGCTTGGGGTGCGGTGCGCGGCATGACCACGTTGCAAGCAATTCCGCGACGCCCCGCCGCATAGCTGAGGGAGAGCGCGTGATTGCCCGAACTGTGGGTGCAAACGCCGTTTTTGGCATCCGCGTCCGACAGACCAAAGACGGCATTGGACGCTCCGCGCACTTTGAACGCACCCGCCTTCTGGAAGTTTTCACATTTGAAAAACAACTGCGCGCCTGTGAGTTCGTTTAAAAAGGACGAGGTCAAAACAGGCGTGCGATGGATATACGGTTTGATCCGTTCATGTGCCGTCTTTACGTCATCGAAAGTGGGAATATACATTGTGTCCAACATCACGCCGCGATCCTTTGAGCCAACGCGGAGTTCGAGCGGTAATACTGCTGAGCCGCCGCAACGCCAGAACCCAATGTGATATCAAGGCCAAGGTCTGCCATGCACATCTCCGCAGTGGCAAGCCCACTCAGCGTCATCACGTCGGTGAGACTGCCGAGGTGACCGATGCGGAAAACCTTGCCCGCAACTTCACCAAGGCCAACCCCGAAGGCCACGTCGTATTTTTCCGCGGCAAGGGTCACGATATCAGTCGCATTAAACCCCTCTGGCGTGCGGATCGCACTGACGGTATCGGAATAAACATCGGGCGACACCGCACAGAGGTCCAGGCCCCAAGCACTCACCGCGGCACGCACACCTTCGGCGATACGATGATGGCGGGCAAAGACGTTTTCTAGGCCTTCACCAAGCAGCATTTCGAGCGACAATTTGAGGCCGTTCATCAACCCAACTGGCGGCGTGTAGGGAAAGGCGTTGGCGTTATAGCCGTTCTGCATGTCTTTGATATCAAAGAAAGTGCGCGGCAATCCGGCGTTTTTCGATGCTGCAATGGCTTTGTCAGAAAACCCAAGGATCGCAAGGCCCGCAGGCAACATGAACCCCTTCTGGCTTCCGGTCACGGCTACATCGACGCCCCATTCATCAAAGCGGAAATCCATCGACGCGATTGAGCTAACCCCATCCACGAACAACAACGCAGGGTGGCCCGCCGCGTCCAAGGCGCGGCGCACGGCGGCGATGTCGGATTTTACACCCGTTGCGGTCTCATTATGGGTGGCGAGCACAACTTTGATGTCGTGGCTTTTGTCGGCGCGCAGAATCTCTTCGTAGCGATCTGCGGGCAATCCTTCGCCCCACGGTGTTTCCACAATTTGAACGTCCAACCCGTGACGCTGGCACATGTCAATCCAACGATGAGAGAACATACCGTTACGGGCCGCCAGAACTTTGTCGCCTTTGCTCAAGGTGTTGGACAGAGCCGTTTCCCAACCGCCTGTTCCAGTGGAGGGAAAGATAAACACTTTCGCTGTGTCGGATTTCAAAACCTGTTGTACACCCTCAAGGCAGGGATGCAGGATTTTACCAAACGTCGGTGAGCGGTGGTCAATCGTTGGCATATAACAGGCCTGACGGAGGGCCTCTGGCATATTGGTGGGGCCTGGAATGAATACTGGGTTCTGGAAGCTCATGATCGTCTCCTAATTTGCTGTTGTGCCTAGTGTAGGTCGCAGGTTTCGTTGGCGATATATTTTTGAAAACGTTTTTTAAAAGCTGCTAAGTCCAGAAAAATGTTTGTTGTCATACTATTATATTTTTCATATGATGAATAAGTATTTCACAAATCGAGAGAGTGCTCCGATGATTCCTCAGGATGACAAGAATCAAGGCCCCCGAAAACCCCGTGGCCGTCCGCGCGATTGGCATGATAAAACGGCGCAGAATACGATCAAGTCTCTGGATCGCGCCATGGAGGTTTTCGAATTTCTGAGTGATACGCAGGGCAAAGCTTTGACGACGCTTGCGAGTGATCTCAACCAATCCCCTTCCACGGTCTATCGCATTCTGGTGACTTTGGAGACGCGGGGTCTCGTGGAATTCGATCAGGTGGATCAGGTTTGGCATATCGGGGCGCGCGCCTTTGTGATCGGATCGCGTTTTCTTCGGCGCACAAGTCTGGTTGAGCGCGCACGTCCGCACCTTAGGGCGCTGATGGAGAAAACAGGCGAAACTGCCAATCTCGGCATTCGGCAACATGGGCGGGTGTTGTTTGTCAGTCAGGTGGAAACTGATGCCACTATTCGCGCCTTTTTCCCGCCCGGAACATTGTCACGGTTGCACGCGTCCGGCATCGGAAAAGCGCTTTTGGCGGAAATGGACCCGGATCGCATTGAAAAGTTAATCAGTGACGAACCGCTCGAACGCTTTACCGAGTTCACATTGACCGATCGGGATGCCCTCATGGAAGACCTGCGGATCACGCGGGAGCGGGGCTATTCCCTTGATGGCGAGGAGCGCAATTTGGGCATGCGTTGCATCGCGGCGCCCGTTTTTGACATTCATGGCGAGGCGCTTGCGGGGATCTCTGTTTCGGGCCCAACGTCGCGGGTTGGTGTTGAGCAAATTCCCGAACTAAGCGAGGCCGTCTTGGTCGCCGCGAGAAATTTGTCGGCTTCAATTGGCGGTAAATCCTAAAGTCAAAGCCAACTCCCGCGAGTGCGGCTTGTTATTCGCTTCTGCGCGCTTCCTTCACCCACGCAACGATGATTGCGCGGGATTCTTCGTCCATCTGGATTGCATTGGGCGGTGGCATCGCGTGGCTCACGCCTGCTTGGATGTAAATTTGACTTGCGTGTTTAGCGACATCCCCGACCGTTTCTAGATAGACGCCCTTGGGGGCCCATTTCATATTGCCCCAAGCAGGTTCGCGCGCGTGACACATGGAGCAGTTCCCGATGACCGTATCATAGGCCTCCTCAAAACCTTCCGCGGAGGCAAACTTCTCCTCATAGGGGGTTAACGGCCGTGCCTCGGCATCTTCCCAAGTTTCGGTTGGGCGTACTGAGGAAAGCCACGCGATGAGGATCATCAACATAACCGTCACACCCCACGTCCACGTCGGGCCTTTGCCCGTGGCATGCATCGTATTGAAATAATGACGAATAGTTACGCCTGTCAGGAAAATAAGGCTCGCGATAATCCATGCGTATTGCGTTCCAAACGACAGGGGATAATGGGTCGACAGCATCAGGAACACGACGGGCAGCGTCAGATAGTTGTTATGGGTGGAGCGCAGCTTGGCGATTTTACCGTATTTGGCATCAGGCGTGCGCCCGGCTTTGAGGTCGGCCACAACGATGCGTTGGTTCGGCATGATTTGGAAAAACACATTCGCCGTCATGATCGTTGCCGTGAACGCGCCCAGATGGAGCAAGGCGGCGCGTCCTGTGAAAATCTGATTATAGCCCCAAGACATCACAACAAGAATGACGAACAACAGCAACATCAGCAGCGTTGGATGCTCGCCCAATTTGGATTTGCACATGAAGTCATAGGCCAGCCAGCCAATCGAAAGGGAGCCCGCAGAAATTAGGATACCTTGCCAAAGTGTGAGCTCAGCTTTGGTCGGATCAAGCAGGAACAATTCGCCGCCAACCCAGTAGATGATCATCATTAGGGCCGCGCCGGACACCCAAGTGATATAGCTCTGCCATTTATGCCAAATCAGGTGTTCAGGCATGTTTTCAGGTGCAACGAGATATTTCTGAATGTGGTAAAAGCCGCCGCCATGCACTTGCCATTCTTCGCCATGCGCGCCGACGGGCATGTTTGGCGCCTTCTTCAGGCCAAGATCAAGCGCGATAAAAAAGAACGACGCGCCAATCCACGCCATGGCGGTCACGACATGTAGCCAGCGGACGGAAAACGCGATCCATTCCCACATCACAGATAGATCATACATTGAAATCTCCCAAGTTTCGAATTCTAGAGCACTCTAGACGACTGGTTATTGTTCTGGTATTGTTGCAAAACACCATGCTGTATCAAAAAAAACAAAACAATGTCATATCTTGATAACATCCGTACCTTTGTGCGCGTTTATGAACTGGGAAGCATGTCGGCCGCAGGTCGTGATCTGCGCATTTCCCCAGCAGTGACATCCTCTCGAATCTCACAACTCGAAGAACACCTTAGCATCAGATTGTTTCAGCGCACCACACGTAGTCTGACCCCAACGGAGCATGGGCGGGCTTTTTACGGCGGGGCATGTGAAATTCTAGAAACGGTTGAAAACGCAGAAGCGCAGGTGGTTAACATCACCGACAATCCAAAAGGGTCGCTTTATGTCGCGGCTCCGCTTGGGGTTGGGCGTCGGTTGATAGCGCCGCAAGTTCCGGGATTTTTGGCCGAATACCCAGAGGTCAACGTTCGGTTGCGCCTTTCCGATCGCAAGGTTGATTTGACCACTGAAGGGTTGGACCTCGCATTTTTTTTGGGACAACCCGAAGACAGCGAATTGCGGATTCGGAAAATCGCCGACGTGGAGCGCGTTTTATGCGCCGCACCTTCTTATATTGAAACGCATGGAAATCCCCTATCGGGCGAAGAGCTTGAGTCCGAACGCCATGAATGTTTGAGCCTGCGGTTCCCTGGCGCGACAGAGTTTCAATGGCGATTGATGACGCCCGAGGGGCCAAAGAAATTCCGCACAGCGGGGCGCTATGAGTCAGACGATGGCGATGTTTTGACGGATTGGGCCCTCGCGGGGAACGGAATTGCGATGAAACCCGTCTTTGAGGTGTTCGATCATATCAAGGCAGGCCGCCTTGTGCCCGTTGCTTTGAAAACACCGCCTGAACCTATTCAAATGGCGTGTCTCTTTACCCATCGCAGACGACAAGATCCGAAGACAAGGCTGTTCATGGAGTATGTAATCGAGCGGATTAGTACCGTCGTGCGCGACAGGTCTTTGGCTCAGCTGCCACGGTAAGTGGAATATCCAAACGGAGACAGCAGGAGGGGCACATGATAATGTGTGGCCTCCGACATGCCAAACCGCAGGGGGATCACATTCAGAAACCGTGGTTCTTCGGCTGGGATACCGATGGCATCAAAATAGTCGCCCGCGTGGAACACCAGTTCGTATTCACCCAATTCAAAAGCATCGGCAGGCAGGATTTGCGTGTCCGTGCGCCCGTCACTATTTGTAACGAGCGTTTTAAGATGGGTGCGCGTCTCGCCGTCGAGTTTAAAAAGGTCAATCTTGAGGCCCTGCGCCGGTTTGCCAAGTGCCGTGTCGAGCACGTGAGTTGTTAGATATCCGGTCATTGAGGCTACTCCGCATCACTTTTTTGTTCAAAGGCTGACCTATTTATAGGCTGAGTGCACCCTCTTAGGCAAATCCGAACAATAAGAGACACCTTCGCATTTTTTTTGATAAAGTTCACGTTGTTTTGAATTACAGTTCCCTAAAACGTAAAAGGAAGCCTAAATGACCCACTACCCTCGTGACATGACTGGATATGGTGCGAACCCACCCGCGGCGAATTGGCCGAACGGGGCGAAGATCGCCGTGCAAATTGTGTTGAATTATGAGGAGGGTGGCGAGAATAACGTGCTTCACGGAGATGCGGCATCCGAGGCTTTTCTGTCTGAAATCACAGGTGCACAGCCTTGGCAGGGGCAACGTCATTGGAACATGGAGTCGATCTATGAATATGGATCGCGGGCCGGTTTTTGGCGCGTTCACCGTATGTTAAGTGACCTTCCCGTGACGGTTTATGGTGTCGCGACGGCCTTGGCGCGGGCACCCGAACAGGTTGCGGCGATGAAGGCTTCGGGTTGGGAAATTGCCAGTCACGGGTTGAAATGGGTCGAGCATAAAGACATGTCCGAGGACGAAGAACGCGCGCAAATTGCCCAAGCGATTCAGCTGCACCGCGAAGTCACAGGCGCTGCGCCGCGCGGCTGGTATACGGGGCGCTGCTCCAACAACACGATACGTTTGGCGGCCGAAACGGGCCAGTTTGACTATGTTGCCGACAGCTATGCGGATGACCTGCCGTATTGGATGAACTTCGACGGGCGGGACCAGCAAATCGTGCCTTACACGATGGATTGCAACGATATGCGCTTCGCCATTCAGGCGGGTTTTACCAATGGCGGTCAGTTTGAATCCTACCTTAAGGACAGCTTTGATGTGCTTTATGAGGAGGGTGTCGCGGGCGCGCCTAAGATGTTGTCGATTGGTCTGCACTGTCGTTTGATCGGTCGACCCGGTCGCGCCGCAGCATTGCGCCGTGTCATTGAGCATTTCAAATCCCACGAAGGCGTTTGGTTTGCGACCCGCCTTGAGATAGCCCAACATTGGGCCAAGGAGCACCCCCCGATGCACCAAAAACGTCCATCCGAAATGAGCCGTGAAACCTTTGTTTCCGAGTATGGCGGCATTTTTGAACACAGCCCTTGGATTGCCGAAGACGCGTATGGGCTGGAATTAGGGCCAACACATGATACCGCACAGGGCGTTCACCAAATGCTGGCGCGGGTGTTCCGGTCAGCGCCCGACGACAAGCGCCTTAGTGTTCTAACCGCGCACCCCGATCTGGCGGGGAAATTGGCAGCGGCAAAACGACTGACTGCGGAATCCACCGCCGAGCAAGCCTCTGTGGGGCTGAATGAATTGACGGATGCGGAGCGTACAACTTTCAGCAAGTTGAACGATGGCTACACGTCGAAGTTTGGATTTCCGTTCATTATTGCGGTGCGGGATAATAATAAGGCGTCGATCATGGACGCCTTTAAGCGTCGGATCGAAAATGATCGGCCAGCGGAATTTGAGGAGGCCTGTCGTCAGGTCGAACGCATTGCCGAACTTCGCTTGCTTGAGAAATTTGCAGCATGATCATTAAGGTTCAACCCCTCACCGCCGAGGCCTTTGCGCCTTATGGCGATATCTTGGACGCATCAGGCGCGCCAGACAAACTGATCAATCAGGGGAGATGCGGGCGGTACCACGACAAGGCCCAACTCGATTTTTCAGATGGCAAGGCGGGGATCAGTATCTTCAAGGGGGAAAAGGAAACGCTGCCGTTGGCGCTGAAAATGCTTGAGCGGCACCCCGAGGGGAGCCAAGCTTTTGTGCCGATGTCTGCGGACCCGTTTCTAGTGGTTGTTGCAAGAGATGCGGGCGGGGTACCCAAAGATCCGCGCGCCTTTCTGACGCAAGCTGGTGAGGCGATCAATCTTCATCGAGGGACGTGGCATGGTGTTTTGACACCCTTGTCGGAACCCGGATTATTTGCGGTTGTTGACCGCATCGGAGAAGGGGCGAACCTAGAAGAGCATTGGTTCGATTCAGAATACACAATCGAAAATTAAAATAATGGGTCGGCGGAAAGTCGGCTTAAAACAGCGAACGGGGAGACATGAATAAATGGCAGATACATCCATAGGGACACCGGAACAGCTCCGAGATCCAAATTACACACCGGCACTCCATCGCGCCATTCCACTGGGAATTCAGCACGTCTTGGCGATGTTTGTTTCGAACGTGACTCCAGCGATCATTATCGCGGGGGCGGCTGGATTTGGGTTTGGGTCTGATGCAGGGGCACAGGGCTTTCCCGACATGACCTATCTCATTCAGATGTCGATGCTCTTTGCGGGCGTGGCAACCTTGTTTCAAACCATCGGTTTCGGACCAGTTGGCGCGCGTCTTCCCATCGTTCAGGGAACGAGCTTTGCTTTCATTCCAATCATGATACCGTTGGTCGCAGGCAAAGGCGTGGAAGCGCTGCCTGCGCTCTTTGGTGGCGTTGTTATTGGGGGGCTATTCCACACCTTTATCGCAACCTTCATCGGTAAAATCCGTTTCGCTTTGCCGCCCTTGGTGACCGGCCTCGTGGTTACGATGATTGGTTTGGCTCTCGTGAAGGTTGGCATTCAATATGCCGCTGGAGGTGTTCCCGCCATCGACCAGCCTGAGTATGGCTCGCTTCTGAACTGGTCGGCTGCCCTTGTCGTGATCTTTGTGACCTTGGGGTTGAAGTTTTATGCAAAGGGTATGTTGGCTGTCTCGGCGGTGGTGATTGGTATTATCGTTGGGTATTTCTACGCTATGATGATGGGCATGGTTACACTTGAAGGCGTCGCCACAAGCTGGAGCCGCGCAGCACCTGTCGCTTTCCCAGTGCCCTTCAAATACGGTATTGAGTTTAGTTTTGCCGCGATTATTGGCTTCTGCCTGATGGCATTTGTCTCCGCCGTTGAAACGGTGGGCGATGTTTCTGGGATCACCAAAGGTGGCGCAGGTCGCGAAGCAACTGACAAGGAAATCACCGGCGCAACCTATGCGGATGGTCTCGGTTCCACAGTTGCCGGTGTCTTTGGTGGCTTCCCGAACACATCCTTTAGCCAGAACGTTGGCCTGATTGCGATGACGGGCGTTATGAGCCGCCATGTTGTGACAATCGGCGCGATCTTCTTAATCATTTGCGGTATGATCCCAAAAGTTGGTGCAGTGATCCGCACGGTCCCGATTGAAGTTTTGGGTGGTGGCGTGATTGTTATGTTTGGCATGGTTGTGGCCGCTGGTATTTCGATGCTGTCGGATGTGAACTGGAACCGCCGCAACATGGTGATCTTTGCGATCGCTCTGTCAGTTGGTTTAGGTCTTCAGCTTGAGCCAAAAGCGGTTCAATACCTGCCAGACACGCTGCGCATCCTGATGACATCTGGTTTGTTGCCGGCTGCGTTGATTGCGATTGTTCTGAACCTTATCTTGCCAGAAGCCCTGTCAGATGAATCCACGGAGGAAGTTTCTGGTGGACTCGCGGGGCACAGCCGCGGCTCCTTGCCTAAAGACGATCACGCTTAAGGACCTATGGTAGAACTAAAAATGGCCCGATATCCATCGGGCCATTTTTGTTTGAACTTTTGAGGGTCGTTAGCGGCCAGACAATGCGCGAAGTCCCATGTGGCGATTGACGTCTTTGTAGAGCAAATACCGAAATCTACCCGGACCGCCCGCATAGCACGCCTGTGGGCAGAACGCGCGGAGCCACATGTAATCACCGGCTTCGACCTCAACCCAGTCGCTGTTCAACCGATAGACAGCCTTGCCCTCCAAAACATACAGGCCATGTTCCATCACATGGGTTTCAAGAAAGGGAATGACCGCGCCGGGTTCGAACGTCACGACCGTGACATGCATGTCGTGGCGCAAATCTGATGGATCGACGAAGCGCGTTGTGCCCCATTTCCCATCCGTCTTGGGCATAATTGTCGGCGCAATGTCTTTCTCGTTCGCGATGATTACCTCGGGGTGCGCCAGCCCCGGAACCGCCTCATAGGCCTTGCGGATCCAATGAAACCTCAGGATATCGTCCGATTTGTTGTGCAGAGTCCACTTTGTCGATGGTGGCAAAAACGCATAGCCACCTGGCTCCAAGATGTGGTCTGCACCGTCAACATTTAATGTCGCTTGGCCCTCAACAATAAAAAGCACGCCCTCGGCACCGGGGTCGATCTCTGGCTGATCTGACCCGCCACCGGGCGCGACTTCCATAATGTATTGCGAGAAGGTTTCGGAAAATCCACTCATGGGGCGCGCAATTACCCAAAGCCGTGTTTCGTCCCAAAATGGCAGAAAGCTGGTGACGATATCGCGCATCGTTCCCTTGGGAATAACGGCATAGGCGTCCGTAAAGACAGCCCGATCTGTCAGAAGTTGCTCCTGACCAGGGTGCCCACCAGTTGGGGCGTAATACTTGGCTGACATGCATTTTCCTTTTGCGTTATAACTCGTCCAAGCATGGCTAAACAACCGAGCAGGGACCACCTAGAAATTCATTACAGCACCTTTCGGCTTTTTTTGACAGTTTCGCAGAATACTCAAAAATAACTTAAAACCAGACGCTGATCATCGCGCCCAAAAAGTCTAAACAGCGCGATCACGGTGCCGACTCGGTATATTCTGCGGGGGCTCTAGCGGCATCAATGCCGTTTAGTTTTATCTTCTGGCATGGATAAATTTGCAGAGAGTAAAAATTTTTGACATTTGGCAATCTTTGCCATAATGTTGATGGTTAGGAGGCGCAGTATGGCGACAATGAACGTATCTCTTCCAGAGCAAATGAAGTCTTGGGTCGAAAACCAGTCTCAGGGTGGCCGCTTTGCCAACTCCAGTGATTACGTGCGGGACTTAATCCGCCGCGATCAGGAGCGAGGGGCAGCTATTGCTGAGTTGCAGGCGGCAATTGACGCGGGTTTGAAGAGTGGTCCTGCCGCACCGTTTGATCCAGCGGTCTTCAAGCAGAAAATGCATCAAACCCTTGACACATAGGCATTTTCTACGGCCACTTGCCGAACAAGATGTCGCTGAAATCTGGACCGACGGGGCACAGCGTTGGGATCTCGATCAAGCTGACGCCTATTTTGACGGTATGATGAGCCTATTTGATCTGTTGAGCGAGCAGCCGGAGATCGCCCGCCTGAGGCATGAGTTTAAACCACCGATAAGACTGCACATCTATCGCTCTCACATAGTCATTTTTGAGACAGTCGAAACGGGGATTGCAATTATTAGAGTTTTACATCAACGAAGAAATATCCTCGCGTTGCTTGAAGAATAGCCAAACCGTAGCACTCAATCGGCCAACTGCAAATGCACAGAGTTTTCAAAGTAGCCACAATATCCAGAAAAGGTAGTGTCAGAGGAAATCCGATTGTGAAAAGTAGGATCATTTCGTAGCTTCGGCGATAACAAAAGGCTCTCCCTTTCGCTAATTCAAAACGAGCCCCGAGATTATTCGCCTTGCGGTGATGCTCTATGTCCGATTTCCGCTCTTACTTCGAAACGTGGAGGATTTACTCCACGAACGAGGGAACGACGTCAGCCATGAGACGGTCCGGTTTTGGTGGAACAGGTTGGGTCCAATGTTCGCATCGGAAATTCGTCGGAGACGGGTTAGTAGGATGCGATGTTACTCGAATTGGCAATGGCACCTAGACGAGGTTTTTGTGAAGATGAACGGCGGGTATTGCCAAGTTGTTTGTCGCGTTTGATTTGGCTATCGCCCTCTGATGAATATTCCAACTGATATGTCGCGCCTAAAGGGCTTCCGTTATCCTCGTGAGGTCATTGAGTGCGCTGTCTGGGCGTACCACCGGTTAGCCCTGAGCACAGCTGATGTTGAAGACCTGTTGGCAGCGCGGGGTGTGATTGTCAGCCGGGAAACAGTCCGGCTCTGGGTCAATCGTTTTGGTCGACATTTTTCAGATTGCATCCGTCGGGACCGACCGCGACCGAACGACAAGTGGCTTATGGACGAAGTGGTGATCACGATCCGTGGCAAGAAGCACTGGCTGTGGCGCGCGATCGACGCGAGGGGAGACGTTCTTGATATTCTAGTACAAACGCGCCGGAATGCCAAAGCGGCAAGGCGGTTTTTCCAAAGATTGGTAGCCCGGTTTTGCGAACCAAGGGTCGTCATCACGGACAAGTTGCGCAGCTACATCAAACCGATCAAGGTGCTGGCCCGGGACGCAGACCACCGCGCCCACAAAGGCTTAAACAACGCGATCGAGGTGTCGCACCGGCCGACCCGAAAACTAGAGAAAATAATGGGCCGGTTCAAATCCCACCGCCAAGCTCAGAGGTTTCTATCCGCGCATGACCACCCTCTCATTGCTGCAAGCAGCAACTGCCGGGCAACGGATCAACCTGATCTTTCGGCCTCGTCGCTACCAACTCACCGCAACCTCATACCGCCACGCCCGCTCAGATGCGTTCAGCCTCTGGGCCGATTACATAGCTGAAATGGCAGCATGATCTACCCTTAGACAATCCCTCAAAATCTGTAGCCAACAACTTGGCAATACCCTTGGAGCCAATGAAGAAGAAGCGAGCGGAAATCCATCCATTGCCCGACAGGCGATTGCAAAGCAATCTGCCGAAAGGGGGGGGGCTCGCGGCGACGATACTTCGGGCCGCATTCAGAAGCCGGATATACGTCAGCACTCGTGAAGCCAATCCAGCTCTAACTAAGGCGTTGCAAAAAGGCGGGGTCCATGTCCATCCACACATGACACCACCGATGCAAACATTCGCGTCTTTGGCCCAAATGACCGAATTGGCAGCATTTCCATTTTTGCACAAACACACTGTTTCCAAAATTGCGCTTTGATATAAATCAAACTAATGCAATATTAGTATTTGTGATGCTTAGTAGTAGCAGCATAAGTAACGAGTTGAATTTATTAAGTAGCGAGTTGTAAAGAGTATGAATAGAATTAACGAGTTGAAGAGTTATGCTGTGTTCCTGCCCAGAGACGGGGCCGCAAATGATCCCAAAAAGATTTGGTTTCCTAAGTCTTCGACAGCTAAAAAGATTTCGCCGCTAGAGACCAGAATTCGAGGGTGCCTAGCGACTTTGACTTTGTTGAAGTCATTGCGAATGCCTGTGAGCCTCCCATGGTTTGAAACTCTTGTATTTATTGTTTTGATCTTGGGAACACGGACACAGCTCTAACAGGCACTTCTATTTGTGTATTTAAGTTAGTCCTTTTATTTGTGTATTTTGAGATAGAGTCGCCCCCAAAAGGGGCGACTTTTTAATGACGGGAAGACACGCTTCGTAATTTCACCAAGCGGAAAAAGCTTCTCGCGCCATAGAACTGAAAACCATCAGTAATTTTCTTGTTCCTAGGATGCGTCGGCTGCCAGTTGAACTATCGATCTGTGTGTTGGAAGCACCGCATGTTGTTTGCTTTGGTAAGAGGCATCTTCGGAAAGCGCTACGTGGGCGGTTTCAAGATGTCGTGCTGGGACGTTTGGAAAAAGATGATGCACTAGGTGAAAGCAATCATTCCGCGGGAAAAACAATAACCGCACGGGAAGCGGAGCCAGAACATTGCGAGAAGCTTCAAGCTCGTCTTCTGCGCCTACAATTCCAGCGTGATCCAGACAGTCTGTCCAAAAATTCAATGTCGGAAAGATGTAAAACATTGGTAGCAAGACAAAGAATGCCGACGTCGCAGGATAGAAGATCGAGAAGACAAATATCGTCACCAATAGAACCATTTTGATTCCGAAGAATAACCGACCGTCACCACCTGAAAGATTGACGCCAGAATACATCTTTAGGTGGCGTCCCAGCAATGGGGTTACAATATGCTGAAGAATTGTTTTCCTAGTCAGGGGTCTGTGCAAACCAAACTTTTCAATCGGTCCCATTTCACGGTCATGGGCATAGTCACCGAGATGTGCGTGGTGAGAAAGGTGATCGTCTTTGTAATGCTGAAAACACCCAGACAGGAGCGAAGAACACAGTCTGCCAATAGCCACGTTGTCTTCACGGTGCTCTGAAAAGGATGAATGCGTGCATTCGTGAACAATGTTGTTTAGCCCACGTAGTCGCGTGCCAATAAACACCGAGGTCAGGATCATCAGAAAAACTGTTCCCACAGACAATGTTAATGACAAAAGATAATGCCCTAGAAATATACCAGCCAACACTTGTGCTAGATACATCCCAACGATTACCCATGAACCGAGGCGAGAATATTTAGTCATTCCGAAGAATTGACGCGAGAATTGATGACGTAATTGCTGCCCAGACATATGTGCTCCTAGTACTGTTTGGAAACAATCATTACCGCTAAGTGCCATTGTTGAATAGCTTTTTTTGACACGAGGTTCCGACCGCTGCTCAAAAACAATCAGAGTTGCTAATAAATAGCTTGGAGAATCAGGGCAGAAATCAACATTTAGATTGATTTTCTTAACGACATACTAACATTGTATTAGGAACTCTAATGAAAAAAGTTGTTCTGACATGCAATATGATTATGATTCATTGCTCGCTTTAGATGCGGTTGTACGAGAAGGCGGCTTTGATGCAGCTGCAAAAGCGCTCGAAGTGACGCAATCTGCGGTCAGCCAGAGAATCAAACAGCTTGAGGATAGGGTCGGCACAGTTCTGATTGTCCGCGGTCGCCCGTGTGTTCCAACTGAAATCGGGTTGCAATTGTGCCAGCATTTTGAACAGGTAACTCTGTTACAACACGAACTAGCTGATCGAATGAGCAATCTGATAGACCGATCTGGTGTAAATGCGGCAACGGTCCGAATTGCGGTAAACAATGACAGTCTCGCAACATGGTTTCCATATGTGATGAAACGCGCTGTAAACGACCTTAACGTGCAAATTGAGATCACCCCAGACGATCAGGAGCACACGGAAAAGAGCCTGAAATCTGGCGACGCACTCGCGGTTATCACAGACGTCGAAAAGCCTGTGCAAGGATGTCGTCGGATATCGCTTGGTGCAATGGAATATATAGCTGTGGCTTCGGCTGAATTTTATGATGCAAATTTTAAAAAAGGGGTAACGCTCGACACGATTGAAAACACCGCATGTCTAGCGTTCAATCGAAAGGATACAATACAGGATCAGTGGATGAAGCAGTGTTTTGGCAGATCTGTAAAAACGTTAACCCATATGGTGCCTTCATATGAAGGATATGTCGCATGTTGCCTGAATGGTACCGGTTGGGGTCTGGTGCCGGGGATCGCTGGATTGCCCTATTTGGAAAGTGGTGAGCTTATAGAACTGGTTTCCAATGAACGAATTCAGATTTCCCTACATTGGCAATCTAGTACGCAGTCGAGCGAAATATTACGGCGGCTCGGAGAAATTGTGAAAGAAGAGGCGCTAATTCACTTAATGCCAGATAGCTTTCGGACCATGTAATGCGAAACCTGTCTTAGAATACAGATTGCTGCACTTGGTCGTAGATCGTTTTTGCGAAGGCTATGCTCCAGAGTTATCGCTCACACGGTAAGTGGGAATAATCGGTCGGGTGTTCTTCGTTCAGATAGAATCTTACACCAAATCTGTCGCCGTCCAAGAAAAGCCTGTTGATAAGACGGGTATTCAATAGTCGTTTCACACTTTTACCGACGGTGAACACAACTTCATTTTTTGCACTCAAAACTTTAGTTGCACTATTCACATCATACGGATTGTAGATAGCAATGTTTTCGATCGTGACGGTTTTCTTGCCTGCCTCCGCCGCTACCTTAACAAATTTTCGGATTGTAGATAGCTGCTTACGTGGACCTAAATCTTTTATGCTGCCCCAGCTGATAGAAACCGAGCTCAGTGTTTCGTCAAACTTTGGAACTTGTCGCTTCTTTTTGAAAGCTTGATCTGCGTTTACTTTACTCGTTTTTTGATGCGGCGACGCGGCACGATTTTGTAGATCTTTGGTCGCCGGCACGACAGAAAAGTGCTCTAGTTGATGTTGCATATTAATTCCCCAGTTTGTATAGAAACGCCCTTAAATTAGATGAAGATGTTTTGATCTGTGCGGCAGGACCGAAAAACCGATCTAGTTGTCGCATGTGCAAACCCACTGGACATGTTGAGGTCTGGGCGACTTGTTTTTGCGTGAGAATTTGACTCGATGCTGTTCAATGCAGCATCACGACGTGAACGAGCTATTGTGATAAAGTTGGAATTCATGGTGTTCTCCTGAGTGTTAAGATTTTGTATCTGCCATCTCAGGTTGTAGTAATTCGGACAATTGTAGAGTCTTTTTCCAAAAACAAACTATTTCCGAATCAGTTGTAGTCGGACACATTTTGAACAAGATTTGAAATTTTCGGAACAATCAGGGCAAATTGTAGGCTAGAAATGCCTTTTTTTTGCCATAGTTCGCCAATTTTAAGGGCAAAGTTCAAAAACTCTGCAGATAGAATTCGTCAATACGCCGTCATATTTGAGGCGAAATTTGGCCTAAACACCGAATCATAGCACCCTAATCACAATCATTAGCGCATCTTATGAATTATAAGTAAACCATCAAATCCTTCACCGATGAGTAAGATATCAAATTTGCAGCAAACAGACTGAGCAACCCGACTTGCGCTGGCTTTTCGATTTTTCCTGCTGAGCTTAGCCCCAAACTCCTTCCAGCTTGCACCGAGACCCTAGAGTGAAATGTCGCGGCGCAGTTGAAACAAACCACTTTGCCCCGCAGAACCGTCGTCCATGCGCAGCGCTGCGAAGGTCCGCCGTCCGCCTTTACTGTCGTCGACGCGTGCAGTTGGTACTGTCATGTCTGGACGTATATGGGTCGCTGGAAAAACAATCGCGCTGAGAATTCACACTTGCCGTTCCGACGACGAGAACGTGCCATGCAGCGCTTCCGTCGAATGCGAAGTTTGCAGAAATTTACCTCCGTTCATGCATCCGTTTTCAACCACTTCAATCAGGAGCGCAGCCTTTCCCAAAGAGATCATTTCAAAGCCAATCGCACTGCCGCGCTCACAGAGTGGCGCGGTCTTTGTGCGGCATAAACGGGCAGGGGTACTGGCCTGGCCGAGACGAGTTCG
>NZ_JBGFCD010000017.1:0-109468 GCF_041205405.1 Falsihalocynthiibacter sp. S25ZX9 | reverse complement strand
AGCGCCACCATGATCCATCAGGGTAGCGGAATAACGATATCGTGCCAAAATGGACACGAACGTCAAAAACTCTTAAGGGCACCAAGATCAGCCGGGTTTCCACACAGCCTCTCCGCTGAGCTGACCTCGGTGCCTTGCCCCAATAGGCCAAAGCTGTGGAATTCCTTATGTCACAGTAATTGCTCTGTAGGGAACGTTTCAAACTTGACTAGTCGAAAGCAAAAAACCTAAGCGTAATTACGATCTATTTACGAATTTTTTTCACAAATTATTGAAATAAAACATTAAACTTTGCTTCTAGAGCGCACCAGTATTTTTACCCGATGCAGTGAAGATCCCTATTTATATGAGGTTATTCAGGGCGTTGTGGGGGCGTTTCTCTTACTGAATTGCGCTAAAAACCATTAAAATCGCCATGCAAGGTATACGAAATTCCAAGTCAATTAAAAAGCGCGTTTAGCATTGCGTGCAAGGAATGAGGGATCATCAAAGTTAACCGCCGCCGTTTACCCGTAGGAGAGATGGCGGCCTTAGATCAGGCGATCACCTTACAGGGTTGGAAATTTCCGGACGTTTTCGCGACTGTGTACCGATTGAGCCAAGCGGGCCAACTCGCTTTTCATCGCGTTAATACAGCGCGATAACCCCACGACATTCGGGGATTTGTTGCCCATTGAGGGGGTCGCCCGAACAGCAGGCTTGATTGAAGCCCGAAACGCCCACAACATGCAGAAAATACATTCCATTTGCGGTGTGTCTAAAATGATGTCTGTGCTGACATCAGGGATAAGGTTGAAGAATGACGATTGAAGATGAAAAAGCGCTCTTGGAAACATTGGCAGCACAGGAAGCGCAACTGGTGTTTCCGAAGTTCAGCACTGATATGGCGTTGACGCTTGGCGCTCGGTTGATGGCGCATGGTCAGGAACATGACTTACCGATCTCGGTTAATATTTCACGCAACGGGCAATGCCTTTTTGCCTGTGCACTGACGGGGGCTCGCCGCGATAACGAGGTCTGGATTCAACGCAAAAACTGTGTCGTGAACCGGTTTGGCCATAGCTCGTTCTATATGGGGACGCACCTGCGCGCTCTGGGAACAACAATGGAAGCGAAATACCTGTTGCAGGAGAGCCATTATGCCGCGCACGGCGGGGCGTTTCCAATTCTGATCAAGGAAACGGGCCCGATTGGGACGGTGACTGTTTCGGGGCTATCGCAACGGGATGATCACGACCTCGTTGTAAAGTTTCTAGGCGAATTGCTAGCGGAAACTTGATGGCGGTGGTTTGGGGCTGAAAATTTCCCCGAACTTCCTGCTGGCAACCACTGGCAATTGCCGCCAACTGACTTGAGATCAGGCCTATGAAAATACGCGCGATAAGCGCTTAGGGAGTGAGGGTACCTCACGCCAGCTAAAGCTATTTCCGAGAAAAAATTACGCCTCGAATGATTGAATACGTTTGCAATATTATTGGACGTTGATAGTATTCCTCTAGAAATTTCACACTCAGTCTCTATCGAATAGGAAAAGTTATGCACTCCACTTGCCCACCGTTCAAGGGTATTCACCAGCTTTGCAAACCAAAAGACAACGGGCCATCCGATGCGTCGGATATCTCAAATTTGGTGAGTAAAGTCCTGTTTGCAGTTCAAAAGGACGGTGATCGCGCCGTCGCAGAATTTGCCTTGAAGTTTGACCAAAGTGATCTGACCGACTTTGAGGTGTCGCTTGAAGATCGCGAAGCCGCGCTCAGGGAGCTTGATCCGCAAACGCGCGCAGACACTGAATTTGCGATTGCAAACGTACGCAAGTTTGCGGAGGCGCAACTGGAAACGATGCTGCCACTTGAAATAGAAATCCGCAAAGGTGTTCATCTTGGGCACCGGATTATTCCGATTGAACGGGTGGGTTGCTATGTGCCGGGGGGCCGCTATCCGCTGTTGTCCGCGCCGATCATGACTATTGTTCCGGCCAAAGTCGCGGGCGTGGATGAGGTTATCGCTTGTTTGCCACCGAATGCGCATCGGGCGATGATTGCGGGCTGTCATTTGGCGGGGGCTGATCGCATTTTCCGCATTGGCGGCGCTCAAGCGATTGCAGCGATGGCGTTTGGCACCGAAACCGTTCCCGCCGTTAACAAGATCGTGGGGCCGGGCAATGCATACGTCAACGAGGCCAAGCGGCAGGTTTTTGGGCCAATTGGCATCGACCAACTCGCCGGACCCTCCGAGATTTACACCCTTGCCGATCATACGGGCGACGCGGAGATGATCGCGACCGATCTGCTGGCCCAAGCGGAGCATGATGTGCGCACGCGTGTCGGTTTGATCACCACGGATTCCGACTTGGCACATGCCGTCAAAGACGAGATCGAGAAGCAACTTAAGGTTCTTGCCACCGCAGAAACGGCCGAACAAGCATGGCGGGACTATGGCGAAATCGCGATTTGCGACGACGAGGCCACGATGATTGCCTACTCTGATTTCATTGCCGCCGAGCACTTACAGGTTCATACAGCTGATCCCAAAGCCTTCGCGGAAAAGCTGCGCAACTACGGCTCTTTGTTCATCGGGGAGCTGGCGAGTGTTGTCTATTCCGACAAATGCTGTGGTACCAACCACACTCTGCCGACCATGGCGGCGGGGCGTTATACTGGAGGGTTGTGGGTTGGAACCTATGTGAAAATCGCGACCCATCAATGGATCGAGCCCGAGGGGGTGATGGCCGTTGGGCCGCCCGCCGTGCGTCAAAGCACGAGTGAAGGCCTAGACGGTCACAGACGCGCGGCCCAGTTGCGACTGGACCGGCTTCAGGCGCTGTAAGGATCGCCCGCGCCGTGGTCGGTGGCGGCTTCAAAAGCCGCGCCGACACGGCACACGGTGGCTTCGTCGCCGTGCCATCCTACGATCTGTAGGCCCATCGGCAATCCGTTGGCAAACCCCATCGGAACGCTCAGGGCAGGGTGGCCCGTCACGTTGAATGGCAAGGTACGCATCGCTGTCCATACGGTTTTGCCCTCGGCAAAGGCGCTAAACGGTGGCGCGGGGGCCATTGTGGTTGGTAGGATCAGGACGTCATGGTCCCTCAGAAGTGTATCAACTGCTGCGCCAAACCCTCCCACTAATTTCTGTGCAGCCACGAGTTGGCGCGAAGTGACGGATTTTCCGGACAGGATGCTTTTCGCAGCGGCTGGCCCCACATCCGACGGTTGCGCCTCAATTGTATGGCCATGGGACGCGTATTCTCCGGCAAGGATGATTTGGGCTGCCGCAGCTTCAACGGCGGCATAATCAGGCAATTCAACCAAGCTCACTTGGGCACCACAAAGGGATAGGACCGAGGCGGCTTCATCCATCAGGGGTTCGAGGGCCGGATCGGCCGCCGTGTCGGCACACCACGCGCGGCCATAGGCAATACGCGTTCCAACCACACCCGACAGTTCGGCGCGTGCAGATTTTGTCAGAACGGCAAAGACCGTAGCCGCCTCTGTGACGTTGCGCGCAATCGGGCCGACATGGTCCAGAGCCGTGGCAAGGGGCATGACGCCGTCAAGGGACACCGCGCCATAAGTTGGCTTAAGTCCGACAACCCCGCAGTAGGACGCGGGGCTGCGCACCGATCCGCCCGTATCTGTTCCAAGGGCAATGCGTACCATTCCAGAGGCCACAGCCGCCGCCGATCCAGACGAGGAGCCACCCGTCACATGGGCGGGATTCCATGGGTTGCGGGGCTGTGCATAGAGGCTGTGTTGATCGGGACCAACGGTCGCCAACTCATAGGTCGCAACCAAGCCCAGAGGAACCGCACCTGCGTCCAGCAGGGTTTGCACAGAGGGGGCGGTGGAGGTTGCGATACGATCTTTTTGCAAGCGTGATCCCCAGCGCACAGGCCACCCTGCTACGTCGAAAATATCCTTGATTGCGAAGGGAATACCGTGAAGCGGGCCAAAATCCTGCCCTGCCGCAAAAGCGGTATCTGCTGCCTGTGCTGCGGCCGTGGCGTCTTCAGGGGCCACATGCACAAACGCGCCAATCGCTGGGTTGCGGTCCGCGATCCTTTGGAGGTGTGCCGCGACAAGGACGGTTGCTGTTAACGTTCCGGATCGCAGCGCCGTCGCGGCTTCGTCAATCGACAGGTCGGCGGGATCGATCTTCATGTGCGTGCGCGTTCAAAATTCGCCCAAGCTTTTTCAAACCGTGCGAAATCAAAGCCAGCTTCCTGTGCGGGGCCAAGGACCAACTGCTCGGTTTCCTGCATCTTGGTGATTGCTTGGGCGAGGTGGTCGATCACCTCGGGTGGCACAACGACCGCCCCGTGCTGGTCCGCGTGGACCAAATCCCCAGGGGACACTGTTAGTCCAAAGATCGTCACGGGGCCGTCAAGTTCGGTGACGTGGACGAAGCCATGACTGGGGCCGATGGAACCCGCCACCACGGGGTAATCTGGTGCCATATCCCCAAGGTCGCGCATCACGCCGTTGGTCAACGTCCCCGACAGACCAAAGCCCTTGTGGATTGTCGTATTCACTTCGCCCCAAAAGGCGCCAATGGCGTGGGGATAGTCCTCGTCCTCAACGACACAGACAGAGGGTTTGGGGGCTTCTGCCATTTGTTTGTAATAGGCCATGCGACGGGCGCGGATCACATCTGCGGGCTCGCTTGGCGGGGTTATGGCGGCAATTTTGGCGGTGCTGGCATAGCCGACAACCACGCCGACGGGATCATTGATCAGCATTGTGCCGCGGGTGAAGGCGTTAAAACCGCGCTTGCCTTGGGCGACTTCGATGGCGTTGCAGACGGTAGGCGTATCAACAGAGCGCAGGAGTGCGAGAAGTTCGGGGGTCATGTATCAGTCTCCAGCCAGCGGGTGAGTGTGGCATTTGTTAGGTCGGGTTGTTCGAGCGTGGGTAAATGGCCCGCGCCCTCGATGACGGTAAGAGTGGCGTTGGGAACCAATGCACAGATCAGTTCATGTCGCTGCACGGGGCATAGGGTGTCAAACCGTCCGCAAAGTGCGAGCGTCGGCACGGTGATGTGGCGCAGGGTGTCCTGCTGATCGGGGCGGGATTGGAGCGCGCGCGATTGGCGGACGAAAACCTCGGGGCCAAGCGCTTTTGCCATGTCCATGCAGATGTTTAAAATCTCTTGCCGTGCAGGGCCGTCGGCGAGATAGCGTGGCTTCATCTCGTCGCGCATCACAGAGTGCAGGTGTCCCGTCTGTACCTTGATAATCTGCGGTTCGCGCGCGGCTGCGACTTCGGGAAGTTCCGCCAAAGGATTGGTATCCAAAAAGGCAATCCTGTCCACGCGTTCTGGGGCCAAACGTATGACCTCCATCGCGACGATACCGCCCATAGATAGCCCCGCCAGCGCAAAACGCGGCGGCGCGTTGTCTAGGACGTTTTGCGCCAAGCCCGTGATGGTCTGCGTGGCGATTAGGGGGGCCACATGCACGACTCGATGCGCCGAAAACGCCGCGATTTGCGGGGCAAATAACCGTGCGTCGCACATCATACCGGGCAGCAGGACTAGCGGGATCATGAGGCCAGTTTCGCTCCTTCGGAGAGGGCGGAAAGCTTGGCATAGGCGATATCGGGATCGACCGCGCCAAAGCCTGCAAAGGTGCCAAACCCGCAATCGGTGCCCGCGATAACGCGCTCGGCCCCTACGATGTCTTTAAAGCGTTCAATCCGTTGCGCAATCAATTCAGGATGTTCGACGAAGTTGGTCGTAGTATCGACCACACCGGGGACGAGCACTTTGTCGTCGGGGATATCGGCCTTGCGGTCGCGAAATACCGCCCATTCGTGGCCGTGGCGCGGGTTTGAGGTTTCAAACAACGTATAGCGCGCCTTGGCGCTCATCAGGGTGTCAAACATCTTGGACATAGGGATATCACAGACATGTGGCCCCTCGTAATTACCCCAGCAAATATGGATGCGCACCTTGTCTTGCGGTACGTTTTGCAACGCATGGTTCAGCGCCTCGACATGGGAGGCGGCGATTTTGAGGAATTCGTCGTCGCTCAGATCATTGAACAACATGTGTCGCGACAGGGCCAGATCGGGACAGTCCAGTTGCAGGTCTAAACCACTGGCGACAATGGTTTCATATTCCGCTTTCATCGCATCCGCCAAAGCTGCCAAATAGGCCTCGCGGGTGGGATAGAAATCGTTTTGCAGGAAGAGTGAAATCACCCCGGGGCTGGCGGCATTCATAAATCCGCGCTCTGCGCCGTGTTGCGCCATTGCGGCCTTTAGATTAGCGATGTCTTTTTCCAATTCGCCTTGGCCTTTTGAGGTCACTTTGCCCACGCACATGGGGCGTGCATATTGGGGCGATCCGCCGTCGTCGGCCAATCGTTTCAGGTAGGTCGGAAATTGTTTGAGGTCAGCAGGGGCGTTGCGTGGGCTGTCGCCGTCAAAACCCGTGTAGCGGTCTTTGACGTAGGTGGCATAGCTGATCTTGGAAGTTTCGCCGTCACTGACGATGTCAACGCCGGAAGCGACCTGACGGCGCACGGTTTCGGACACCGCCGCCGTCATGGCCGCATCAAAGGCCCCCTGATCGTAGTCCGTGCCGTTTTCACGCGCAAAGATGAAATCGACCACCTCTTGGGTGCGCGGAAGACTGCCAACATGGCTGGTTAGGATTTTGGTCATAGGGGCCTCTTTTCTTTTTTATCAGTTGGTTGGCGAATTTATCCTTGCCACGTCAAGCCCGCTGGGTCAGCGGTTTGCGTCACACGATACAGGGAGGACTCACCCGTCATTGAGGGGGTGATACAGTGCGCTACATTCGGTGGAATGGCGACGGTATCGCCCGGATTTAGCGTGGCGCTGCCGCCGTCATACGTCAGTTTCCAATGACCGCGCATGGGCATCAAAACGGTATTCTTGTCGTGGCTGTGCATCTCTGACGGGGCCGAACCACGGGTGATGAAATCCACCTCAAACCCAGGTTTGTCGCGCAAGATGCCGTTTTCGCCAATGACTTTCGCAGGTTCGCTATCGCCCATTGCATAGAGATCATAATAGCGCGCGACATAATGCGGGACCACATCGCGGGTTGTGGGCTCGGGGTAATCTTTCAACTGCTCTTCCGTTAGCAACGGCATCGGCTTCACATCCGCAGGCAGGTTTTGGCCCTTTTTGGTGTCGTAAAGCTTGCCGTTTTCGCCAAGTACCAGCCCGTGATCGGCGGCATCGGTGATCACTTGCGGGGCCCAGATCACGCCACCGCCTGCATCATCGCCGCCAAGGACGGCCATGATCATCCCATAGTCGGTGCCGATGTTTTGAAAGCCACGAAAGATGCCCGTGGGAATATTGATGATATCCCCTTCTTCAAGAATCACTTCGCCCGCATCGCCCCAGCGACCCCAGAAAAACCTCCAGCGGCCCGAAAGGATGAAAAACACTTCCGCCGTGCGGTGGCTGTGTAGAGAATTGCGACAGTGGGGAGGTTGGCCCGCCGCGCCGATATTAAAGCCCACTTGATCGGAGATATGGACGTGCTGGTCGGCGCTTTCCGACACGCCTCCGCCGATGATGGTGAAGTTTTCTTTTTGGTTACTCCCCGGTGTGTGGGCGTCGATAAAGGCAGTTTTGCAAGGCATTAGGTCGCCATAGCGGACAATGCGTTTTTCCATTTCTGATGGGGTCATTTTGTGTCTCTCCTGAGAACGTCTTGATGTATCTGGTTTAGTGTAGCTGTTTGGAGGGCGCGATTTGGCCCGGCGGATGCGGGTTTAATCTGCGCGCCCGACGGCTGGCCAGAACGCCATGACGATGCAAAAGGGTGCGAGCGATGCGGATCATGTTTGTGCCTCGTGAAGGAGGATTTGCTTCCAGATCGCGACCTCGTCCCAAAGGCTCCATTCGCGGCGCAAGCCCCACGGGCCGAACTCTGCGTGGGTGAATCCCATGATGTGAACCGGTGCTCCTGTTGGCGCTCCGAAAACACCATAACCAGTGTGATGACCCGTCAGGCTCCAGCGTACGGCGGCGCGGTCTGGCTCTCCCTGATCTGAGCGCCCAATGCGATGATGCACCTCGAATTTGGCGTCCGGAAAGGCACTGCGCAATTGCATCCACTGTGCCTCGGCAAAGGAACGTCCCCAGCCCGTGACGTTTCCTGCATGGTAGATATGGGCCGCGCGATCATAGGTTTTGCCAATAACCGCGACGTCATAGTCCATGATATGCGTCAAAATATCGGCCAGTCGTGTGCCAAGTTCGTGGTCATTGCCCGTGCCCGTATAGGGGCCGGGGCGGTCCTGATCGGGGGTGAAGGGGCGCTGGGCGGTCTCCGGCCCGCCTTCGCGTGCAATGGATGCTGCGGCCCAATCGCGCGGGCTGTGGCCCATTTGCTGCACCATCGAGGACACGTCATAGCAGAGCCATTCGTCGGTAATAACGTCGTCTTGCACGAAACAATCCGCGATACAGCGGGTCGTTACAACTTTGCCCGTCGGGGGGCCGAACACGCCGTGGCCCGTATGTCGCCCCGTGATGATTGAGCGGTGCGACGATAGATAGCCGTCCTTTTCGGTGCCCGACCAAATCACGTCGTCGCCAAGGATTTCGCGGTCGGGGAAGACGGCTTGACTTGCGAGGGTGTCCTTTATCACGCCCTCGGTCCCGATGATCAGCGCCGCCGTGGAGCGCATGATCATGTCCTTGCCATAGGATTCATGCAGCGAAGCGATCTGGCGTCCCTCCCAAATCTCGTAAGTGACGCCTTGGATATAGTCGGGCAGGGTGGCAAAACGGCTCATTCTACGTTTCCGGTGTGCAAGTGGATTTGTTTCCAAATCGCGACCTCGTCCAGAACGGTAAATTCACGCCGCAAGCCCCATTCGCCCCATTCGGCGTGGGTCGCGCCCATGATATGGATCTCGGCCCCAGTCGGCGCTCCGAAAAATCCGTGGCCGCTGTGTTTGCCCGTAAGGGACCAACGCACCGCCGCACGATTGGGGGTGCCAGCGTCAGATCGACCAATGACGTGGTGGATTTCGAACGTCGCCGTCGGGAAGGACGAGCGCAGACGCATCCAGTCCGTCTCGGCAAAGCCATACGACCAGCCACCACGTGATCCCCAATGTTCCGTTCGCACCGCACGGTCGTATTCGGAACGGATAACGGTGAAATCCTTGTCCATAATGCGTGTAAGGATGGAGGCGAGCCTTTGGCCCCATTCGTTGTCGTTACCGCGTCCCGTATAGGGGCCGATGACGTCATCGCGCGGGTGGAATGGACGCTGACAGGTCTCAGGGCCGCCCTCGTGCTGAATTTGATAGCGGGCATAATCGGCGGGTTCCCAGCCCAGTTGCCGCGCAATGCCGCCTGCGTCACGGATCAGCCATTCATCGTCGATCACGTCGTTTTTGGCGGCGCAATCGGCGATCCCACGGATCACGAAACTTTTGCCCGTTGGCGGGCCGTACAGGCCGTGCCCTGTGTGGGTGGCAGTCGTCAAAACACGGTGCGAAGACAGGTAGCGTTCGGGGTCTGTGCTGTCTTGCGACCAGATGACGTCCTCGCCCAGAAGTTGGCGGTCGGGAAATTCGGCCAGTGTCGCGAGCGTCCCGTCGATGACGCCTGCATTGCCCGTGACCAGCCCCGAGGGGAAGCGCATCGGGATATCTTTGCCGTAGTAGTGGTGCAACGTCGAGAGGCCACGGTCTTCCCAGATTTCCTTGGTAATTTTCAAGATGTAGTCTGGGAAGTCTTTGAATTGGGGGGAAAAGCCCTTCATGTGTGCTGTCCTGTATGGAGTAAAATTTGTTTCCAGATCGCTGTTTCATCAATGAGCGCATATTCGCGGCGGATTGTGGGGTCGCCAGCGCCGAATGGCCCGAATTCGGCGTGGCACATGCCCATAATATAGACCTCGGCACCTGTGGGCGTGCCAAACCGGCCCCAGCCACTGTGCTTGCCATGCAGCGACCAGCGCAGCGCGGCACGCGGTGGCATCAAGGGATCATCGCGGCCGACGATATGTTCGATTTTGAAGGTGGCAGTGGGAAAGGCGGCGCGCAGGCCGATCCAAAAGGCGTCGGCTTCGGCCCACCCCTGTCCATTTTGGCCGCTGGGATAGTGCAACGCGCAGGCGCGATCATAGTGGCGCGGAATTGCGTCCAACTCGGCAGCCATGAGGGCGTTTATCGTCGCGGCATAGCGCTCGCCCCATACATTGTCGTTGCCTTTGCGGTCGTAGGGACCAGCCACGTCGCTCGCGGGTGTCATGGGCGGCACGCAGGCCGTTGGGCCGCCTTCACGGGCAATCAGGTCGCGGGTCCACTCAACAACGTCAAAACCCAGTTGTTGCACGATTGCGGATTGGTCGCGGACCAGCCACTCGTCGTAAACCGCGCCGTCGCGGATCGCGCAATCTGCAAGGATGCGGTAGGCGATTTTACGTCCTGTGGGGGGGCCGTACATGCCAGCGTGTGAATGGGTCGCGGTGCAGATCAAACGATGCGACGAGAGGTAGGCATCGGAGGTGGCAGTCGCGCCTGCGGGATCGTCGCACCAGATAACGTCTTCGCTGAGCAACTCGCGGTCTGGAAACTCAGCAAGCGTTGCCATGGTGGCCGCGATGACGTTTGAGTTGTCGACCACCACCGATGCAGGAGAGCGGACGATCAGCCCGTCGGCATAGAGGTCGCGCAGGGAGCCGATCTTGCGATCCTCCCAAATCTCTTTTGTTATACCGATGATATAGTCGGGCACATCACGCCATTTTGGGTCAAAACCGCGCATCCCTATGCCTTCAAAGTCTTGGTGGAGCCGCGCAAGATCAGTTCGCCTTGAAACTGCACTTTTTGAGGCGGCGCGGTGGGGTCTTTGATGCGGGTCAAGATGGTCTCGACGGTTTGCACCACCATCCGGTTGATCGGCTGGCGATAGCTGGTCAAATCATAGGCCGGCCATGCGGCGATGGGCACATCATCAAATCCAGCGATGCTGACGTCTTCGGGAATGCGCAGACCCAGCTTGGAGCGCAACGCGTCCATCACCGCGAAGGCCATATGATCGTTGCACACAAAGGCGGCGTCGGGACGGTCGGAGCCGGCAAACATCTCAAGCGCTGCGGCGCGGGCCATCTCGTATTTAAATCCGCCGTTCTCCCGAAAGGACAGGGCAAGGCCTGCCTCTTCAAGCCCGTCACGGAACCCCGATTCACGGTCACGTTGGGTTGAGGCCCCTTCAAATCCGGCGATGTAGCCAATTTTCGTGTGACCAAGGGCTGCGAAATGCGCTGCGATTTCACGACCGCCACGGCGATTGTCAGTCGTGACGGACGACATCAACGGATCGTCTTGATCCCGATTAAAGAGAACGACAGGGATGCCATGATCGTTGCACCGCGCCGTAAGTTCTGATGACATGGATACTGAGGCCAGCACGATGCCATCCACCTGATAATCCAGAATTTCTTTCATAACGTCCTGAACGTCGCCAATGGTGGGGGCAGCCATGAAAACGAGCACGTGGTAGCCTTCGGCTTGCAGCGCAATTGACAGGCGTTCAACGACTTCGGGATAGAACTGGTTTTCCAGATAGGCGACAACAAGGCCAATGATGCGGCTTTTTCCGGTAATCATTGCACGGGCCAAAACGTTGGGGCGATACCCCAATGCCGTCGCGGCTTTGTCCACCTTCTCACGCGTTGCTTTTGAAACCGAGGCTCCGGGCGTGTAGACACGGCTGACTGCCGATTGACTAACGCCTGCCTTTAGCGCGACTTGTAGTGATGTGATTTTTTCGTTTGCCATCAGTCTGCTGTCCAACCTCCGTCTATGAGCATTGAGGTACCAGTTACCAGAGAGGACGCATCCGAGGCCAGATAAAGAACGGCCCCCATGATGTCCTCAACTTCGCCGACTCGACCAAGTTTGATCTTTTCGGTTATCCATGCGGCGCGTTCGGGGTTTTCGAACGTCACCGCCGTAAGTGGCGTGCGAATGAACGTTGGGCAAATGGTGTTGACGCGAATTTGACGTGGTCCCCATTCAATGGCCATGGCCTTGACCATCCCCTCAAGCCCGTGCTTTGACGCGCAATAGACGGCGCGATCAATGCCGCCAACATGGCCCATCTGGCTGCTGATATGGATGATCGACCCCGCCCCAGTCATGCGGCGTGCCGCGTAGATCGACAAGAAATACGCCGACCGCAGATTGAGCCCCATGACGGCGTCGTAGTCCTCGGGTGTTGTGTCCAAGGCGGGCGAGTGGCGGGCCAACCCAGCTGAATTCACGACGATATCAAATGGGTCTTGCGCGTCCACTGCGGCCTTCGTGGCCTCAAGGTCGGACAGGTCCAACAACAGCGTTTCCGCCGACCAACCATTGCTGGCCATTTCATCTACCGTGGCCGATAGTTTTTCAACGCCCCGCGCGGCACAAACCACATGCGCGCCAGCATCGGCCAAGGCAACGGCACAGGCTTGACCGATTCCAGACGACGCACCCGTCACGAGGGCACGTTTGCCATCGAGGCGCATGGAAGGTGTACGTGGCAGAGTCATTCTGCGGCCTCCTTGTAAGGGGCGCGTTCGCCATAGGGCACGTTGATCCCCCCATAGCGGCGAACGCGGAGGTTGCATTGTTCGGCGTGGGCCACGAACCCTTCCAGCATACACAAACGAGAGCCATAGGCGCCAATGGCCGCGGCGGCCTCGTCGGTGGTGATCCGTTGGTAGCTGTGAGTTTTGAGATACTTGCCAACCCAGAGACCACCGGTATAGCGACCCGCCTTCTTCGTTGGTAAAGTGTGGTTTGTTCCAATGACTTTATCGCCGTTGGCAACATTCGTGCGTGGCCCCAAGAACAAGGCACCATAACAGGTCATTTTTTCCAGAAACCAATCGTCACGGTCGGTCATGACCTGCACGTGTTCGGAGGCAATATCGTCGGCCACCTCCAGCATTTCGTCATAGGTATCACAGACGATAATCTCGCCGTAGTCTTCCCAACTTTTCGACGCGGTGTCGGCCGTGGGGAGGATTTTCAGGAGGCGGTCGATTTCGGCCATTGTGGCGCGCGCCAATTTTTCGGAGTTGGTCAAAAGCACACAGGGGCTGTTGTAGCCATGTTCGGCCTGTCCCAGAAGATCGGTCGCACAAAGTTCGGCGTCAGCGGCGGTTTCGTCGGCGATCACCATTGTTTCGGTCGGACCTGCGAACAAATCAATCCCCACACGGCCAAAAAGCTGGCGCTTGGCTTCGGCCACAAAGGCGTTGCCCGGACCGACGAGCATATGCACAGGTTCAATCGTCTCGGTGCCAAGTGCCATGGCGCCAATGCCCTGAATGCCGCCCAAAACGTAAATCTCATGCGCGCCGCCTAAATGCATTGCGGCAATCACTGCGGGGTTGGGCTCGCCTTTGAAGGGAGGGGTCGCCGCGATGATACGCGGAACGCCAGCGACGGCGGCGGTGGCCACGGACATGTGGGCGCTGGCAACCATCGGGAATTTGCCGCCCGGAACATAGCACCCAACCGATTGCACGGGAATGTTTTTGTGGCCCAGAAACACGCCGGGCAGGGTCTCAATTTCGATATCCAGCATGCTGTCACGCTGGGCCTGCGCGAAATTACGCACCTGCACCTGTGCAAAGCGAATGTCCTCGAGATCGCGCGGATCAACCTTTGCGATTAAAGCCTGAATGTCCGCGTCCGAAAGACGGTAGCTTGCAGGGCTGTAATTGTCGAACTTTTCGGCCATTTCACGCACGGCCACATCTCCACGCGCCTCGATATCCTTTAGTGCCGCTTCGACGGTGGCCCGCACAATGTCATTATCAGCCGCCCGTTCAGATTCGGGTTTCCCGCGCTTGAGATAGGTCACAGTCATTTCAAATTCCTCATGCAGGGTGCGTTGGTGTTAGGGTGCCGTTATCGTAGTTTTCCCAGCCGTGCCCGTTAAACACGTCGCGGCCAAGTTGGGCGAGGACGAAGGCGAAATCGACTGACACCCAGTTGTCTTTTATGCGGTTGCCGTCGATTTTCCAGAAGTCCATGTAGGGAATTTTAACGCGCTTGTTGGTGGGCGCGATCCCCATGAAGGTGCCCGAATGGGTGCCCTCGATATGGCCAAAGCACGACGCCCATTCCCCTTCACAAATAAAGCGATCAGTTTTGTATTCTCGCTCGGTGAAGGCCGCACGCAGGGGCAGTTGCCAATTGTTGCGGAAGGCATCCAAGCCTGGCTTGGTGCCGCAGCCTTGGTTGCCGATCCAGCGGAAATCTTCGTGGAAATGGCTGGCCATGTCGTTGGAATTGTCGCCAAGTGCGGCTTCCATTCGCAAAATAACTTGCCGTGTTGCCTCGGCCTCGGTGAGTGCACTCATGGGAGAGCAATCCTTTCGCCAGACGCTGTGTCAAACAGATGACAGATGCTTGCGGGAATGCGCGCTTCGACCACTTCGCCAATCGCTGCACGATAGTCCTTGTGGGTTTTGACCGAAACAAGAGCCCCCGCCAAACGCCACGTAATCATCGAGGCCTCGCCAAGGAGTTCGATCGAATACATCGGTGCCGCGATCTGGCCGCCACTGGTGACAATCTCGGCGTCTTCAGCGCGGAACCCGAGGGTGACATTGCCCGATGGCCCCGCAGGCAGCCCCTCGACACGCATGTTTTGACCTTCGAACACGCCATTGGACAGCGTGCCCTCAATAAGGTTCATCGCGGGAGATCCAATAAAGCTGGCCACGAACGTGTTGGCGGGCATGTCGTAAATATCGGTCGGTGTCCCGACTTGCTGAATTTTGCCAGCATTCATAACGACCACGCGGTCAGCGAGGGTCATCGCCTCGATCTGGTCATGGGTCACATAGACGGTCGTGGTTTTCAGTTTTGATTGCAGGTTTTTGATCTGCGCTCGTGTACTGACACGCAATTTGGCGTCAAGGTTCGAGAGGGGTTCGTCCATGAGGAACACTGTCGGTTTGCGCACAATGGCGCGTCCAAGCGCCACGCGTTGTCTTTGACCACCGGACAACTCCGCTGGACGGCGATGCATGAAATCCTCAAGCTCGGTCATCCGCACGGCTTCCATCACCATCTCGTGGTGCTTTTCTTTTGGCACCTTGCGGACGCGCAACGGGAACCGGATATTTTCATATACGGACAGGTTCGGGTAGAGGCCGTAGGACTGGAACACCATGCTGATGTCGCGGTCCTTGGGTTCGAGTTTATTGACGACACGATCCCCTAAGATGATCTCGCCTTCCGTGACGTCCTCAAGGCCCGCGATCATCCGCATGGTCGTGGATTTGCCACAACCCGAAGGCCCGAGCAGCACCAGAAATTCCTCGTCCGCGATGTCTAGGCTGAAGTTTTCGACGCCCACAAAGGAGCCCCAACGTTTGTTTACATTTTTGAGTTGAAGTCTGGCCATAGTGAGCCCCTTATCCTTTGACGGCGCCAGCGGTCAGACCGCTTACGATTTGACGTTGGAAAAACATGATGAGTACGAAAAGCGGTAAAATCGCCGAGACCACCGCGGCTACGGCATACATGACCTTGCCTTCCTCTTGCGTGGACCCCAGAAATCCGTTGATCTTGGGGATCATCGTTGCGTTTTCTTGCGTCAGCAGCATCGATGTTACGGTAAAGTCGTTATACGCCAACAGAAAGCTGAACAGCCCTGTGGTGACCACACCTGGCCACATCACGGGGATGATTGCCAGTCGGAAAGCCTGAAAGCGGGTGCAACCGTCGACCATTGCGGCTTCGTCCAAATCCTTTGGGATCGAGAGGAAGAAACTGTGCAGCATCCACAAGGTGAAGGGTTGGTTGATCGCGACAAGAACGACGATCGTGGTCAGCTGATACCCCCAGATATTGAGTTGGAAGAAAGGCAGCAAATAGCCCGAAACCAATGTCACGTGCGGCATCGCCCGAAAAATCAGCGCCGCCATGAGGAGCCAGAACGTATATCTGAACCCCGAGCGCGCCAGAGCGTACCCGCCGAGGGTTCCCAGCGTCAGCGAGATGACAACAACCGATAGGGTGATCGTCGCCGTGTTGACAACCGCGCGCCAAAACTCTTGCTCAATCCATGCGCCCTCATAGCCATTGAGGGTAAAGACCCCCCCCGTTTGACGCTCGGTGATTGGCCCCGTGATCGCGTTCATCCAGTTTGCGCGGGAAAAGAAATCTCCCTCAACCTTAAAGGAGCCCCACATGGTCCACAGGAAGGGGAAGGCGGCGATGAACAGCCAGATCAGCACGAAGGCAATTGTCAGCGCAAGAAGCGGGAGCGGTTTTTTGTGTGTTGGGTTAGACATGCTTCTGACTCCTCAAGTCTTGCGGTTGAATTCGCGCGAATTGCGGCGCAGAACCGGCAACAGCAAGATGAATACGCCAACAATCGTCAGCATCGATGTCGCAGCGGCCGACCCATAAAGCGGGGACTCTGCGGCGCGCAGATCGTTGTAGATCAGGTAACTCAGCGAGGTCGCACTCGCCGCGGCTGAGAAGCCGATGATTGGTTCGAAAACACGGAAGTTATCCATTAATTGCATCAGCGCAATGAAGGTCACGAGTGGCGTCATATAAGGCACAATGACGAAGCGCACGCGCTCCCATCGGTTGGCTCCGTCGACCATTGCAGATTCAAGCGTATCCTTTGGCACCGTTTGCAGCCCCGCATAGAAAACGACGAAGGCAAAGGGCGCGCTGTGCCAAACTCCGTAGACGAACAATGTGACCCACGTCAGCATCGGCGACGCTTTGAGCGATAGAGAGGGATCGGAAAACAGCGTTTGCAACCCCGCCCCAATGATCCCTCGACTGTCGATCATCCAGAACAGGACCAGCGATCCTACCAGAGGCGTAACAATCATCGGCAGCAGAGAAAAGAAGATCACCGGCCCCTTGAGCATTTTGGGAATGGAATTGACAACAACCGCGATGATGAAACCAAGAATAATCACCAATGGTGTCACAATAAAGGTGTAGCTCATGGTGAAAATGAAGGCCTTGTAGAACGGCAAATTCATGATTTTATTTCGTATTTCACCAAAGTTTTCACTCGTCGCGAATATCTCACCGATTTCATCATAGGCCAGATGGCTGGCATTGCCGTAGGTGCCTAATCCGTTAAAGCGGCCCGCAGGCTGGCTCTTGCTTAACGCGGACATCGCATTTGCATCGACGCTGACCGAAGCCACGCATCCAAAGGGGCCGCAATTTTCCGCTTCGATCAAAATCTTCTCGTGCTCGATGAATAACGATTGATAGCCTACCGAGATAATCGGGATGGCAATGAACAAAATCATCGCGAAAAAGGATGGCCAGATGAAGGCCAAAAACGTTTTGTGAGGCATGAATGATCTCCTGCTGTGTCCCTCAAGGACACGAGGTGGGTTTGCGCACGTCAAGGAGGAGAGCCGACGCGCGGCTCTCCTCCGAATGGCTTAGTTTAGGAAGCCAGCTTCTGTCGCTGCAGTCTCATAAGCCGAAGTGATGTCAGACATCGCCTGCTCAGCACTTTCTTTACCCTGCAGGTATTCCGCGAGATTGTCGCCAATTGCTGTGTGCAACAGCCCCATATACGGCAACATTGGATAGGGACGCGCGCCCCCTTGCAGATCGGCAATCACACCCGTTGCGGCATCTGTCGGCTCATAGCCGTCGATCAACCAAACGGCGACGTCGCGGTTGGCTTCCATCATTTCTGGGGAAATTCCCACCATCATCGCGCGGAAAGATGCCTCAGCGTCCTCGTCGCTGATGTTCTTGGCTATTGTGAAGCCATCCCACCAAAGTGCTGCGCCTGGTATTGTGCTGTCGCCCAAAGCCGGAGCAGCAGAAAAACGGGTTACGGCTGCGATCTCAGGTGCTGGGCTATCATCGCCAATATAGGCGCCAGCGCGCGAACCCCATGCGATCGCAAACGCCAATTCGCCAGCTTCCCAAACGGGCTTTTGCGAATTGCTATCGTATGTTGCCCAGTCTTGGCTCATGTATTCCGTCATCGCCTTCAGGTTTTCCAGAACCGCGATGCCATCTTCGTTGTCGATAGCGAGCGCAGCACTTCCAGGTGCGAAAAAGTCGTTGCCGGTGCTGAGGTAGGTGTTCACGAATTCAGCAGCGATATTCCAGCCGGGCATAAAATTCGACGCAATGGGTGTTTCCATTACGCCGTTGGCCCGCAGGGTTTCGGCAGCAGCCAGCATCTCTGCAAACGTGGTCGGGACTTCAATGCCGTTTTCGGCAAGGATATCTTGGCGATAGTAAAGATGCTGCGCGTTCGCCATGAACGCAATCGCCATGGTTTTACCGTCGACGCGGATCATCTGGCTTTCGGCAAGCTGGTCGCCATATTTTGCAACAAGATCATCAAGCGGACGGATCAGGTCATCGTTCATCAGCGGGACAACGGAGTTCGTTGCAACGATAGCGACCGTATATGTCGCAGGCGTGATCGTGAGTGCAGGAACCTGAATGTTCTTATGCTCTTCGGTGCGATTGCTCGTAACCTCTACGGTGTCGCTAGCACAGGCCGATGCGGCCTCAGCAATTGCCGCAAGCGCGTCAAAATCATTAGACAGGATTCGGACCGAGCCCGACTCAATGCCGCAGTCGGCCCAAGCTGCGCTGGCTGACGCAATCAGCGTGCATGTCGCGACGGTTGTTTTTAAATTGAGAATCATTTTTATTTTCTCCCGTTGGTGAAGGTAAGCCACCCGCAAATCTTTGGAATAGCTCATATATTTTATATAATTGGCATCAAATGGCAGGCTGACGCTCAGAAATCCTAGCGTTGATTGACTACGCATGCAACAAATTTTGGAATGCCACGGAGATGTTGCTGAAAATGGACCTCCGTATTCGCTGGTCTTTCTGGCTTGGTATGAAGGAATTTATTTGTAAATGTGCATATTATACAGCTAATTATGGAATTTATGGCGATTTTGGATGGGAGTTTTAAAAATTCATAGTGGCATATAAAAAAATTGGAGGTGAAAATAAACATATTGCAAACGTATGCTATTTAGGGCTCAAATAGGGCTAGATCCGATTCATAAAGAGAGAAAGATTAAAAATGGTAGCCAAGGAAAGCGGTTCCAAGGAAGCAAAACGCGGTGCGAGCGATAAGGTCCTGCAATCAGAGCGACGCGATTTTGTGGCCATGGTGCCCACTGATCGTGATCGTGTGCAGCCCATGAAGGGGTTCGATCCGATTTATACCGACATCGTTGACTACATCATCAGGTGTACGCATCGGATTTGGGACGAGCGGGATGTCGGGTTGATTTATACACATTATACGCACAATTGTGTGGTCTATAGCGCCTTAAACACCACCTATACTCGCGAGGAGGTTGTTCAGGGGACGATCCAGCGCATGTTTATGTTGCCTGAGCGTCGCGGGATGGCAACGCATGTGATTTGGAGCGGGAACGAGAATGACGGGTTTTACACCTCGCATCTGGTGACCGGCGCGGGGCGCCACTCCCAGCCCGGTGTTTACGGAAAACCCACCGGTCGAACGTTTGTGGCGCGCACAATTGCCGACTGTATGATTTACGAGAATATGATTTATCGCGAGTGGCTGGTTGTCGATACGATGTCGCAAGTTAAGCAACTCGGATTGGATACGCACGCCTACGCCGAAACCCTTGCCGCGAATTATTTCGACAAGGGGTTGCTCGCTGTGGACATGGGCGAAAACCGTCGTTTGCTCGGCCAATATCCCCCCGAGACCGCAGCGGACCTTTCGATTGCCAATAACGCCCTAGAGGAAGAAGTGCTGGGCTGGCTTCATGAAATCCACAACAAGCGGATGTTTGGAAAAATCAAGGACGTCTATGCGCCCACCGTTCAATATCACGGTCCGCTGATGAAAGAACTATACGGCCACGGTGCGGTGACGCATCAGGTCGTTGGTTTGTATTCTTCGGTGTCAGACGGCTTTTTCATGCCGCAACACGTTTGTTCGCAACCCTGCGAAGAGGGCGGCACCAAAGTGGCCGTGCGCTGGATTATTGAAGGGCATCACCTTGGTTGGGGTGTGCTAGAGGAGCTTGGAGCGCCCACTGGAAAGCGTGTACAGATTATGGGGATGAGCCATTTCCATATCAAGAATGGCAAGATCGTCGACGAGTGGACGAACTACGACGAGATGTCGATCTTGATGCAAGTGAAGTTGGCGCAAATGGCCGACAAGGACAGTGCTGTTCTAGAAGATATTTAAGGATTGGGGGCTTGGGCGATGTGCCTACGCCCCCACTCAAACGTCTCTTAGTACCGAACGCTTATATGGAATGGGGCTGATTTTCTGGTGCCTTTGCCTGCAGGTTGCAGCGTTGCCCAGTTTCGGTCATTCCGAATTGGCCTTCACCTGTCGGCACCGATTTGACACTCTCAAATCCACTCTTAATAATCAACTGAGGTTACGCCTGCACAAATTGAAATTGCAGCGCTACGGTTTCCTCGAAATCACAAATGGAATTGCGCAATGACCGACAAGCTGCCCACATTAAAGCGCCAGTTGCATGAAGGGCTCTCCGCACTTTGCGACGCGGGAACTTCGGGTTTGGCGCAAGCAGCAACGACACTTTATCACAGCGACGTTCATCTCCGAGCGTCGCATCCTATGAACGAAGCGCGGGGCGTTAGCGGGCTGCTGGAAACGCTTTGGAGGCCATTGTTGATGTCATTTCCTGATGCGGAGCGCCGTGATCAAATGGTTGTTGGCGGGAGCTACGAGGGGCGCGACTATGTCGGAATGGTCGGACATTATTGTGGGACCTTTCGGAAGGACTGGCTGGGTATTCCAGCGACAGGGCGGCCAATTTGCATCCGCTATGGTGAGGTCCATGAAGTAAGGGATGGAAAGATTATCCAATCCAATTGCATTTGGGATGTGTTGGATGTGATCCGGCAGGCAGGGTTTTGGCCTATTGCTCCAAGCCTTGGGACGGAAGGGATGTGGCAAGGTCCTTTGACGGGCGATGGGCTTGATTTTTCACCCCGTGACGAAGCGCTATCCGCTAGAAGTATTGAGCAAACATTGGCCATGCATGCCACCTTGGGCGCCTTTGATGATTTGGCGGGCACGGGGCGCGACGGTCTTTTGAATATGCCCCAAAAGGACCACTGGCACCCTAAGATGATGTGGTACGGGCCGTCTGGAATCGGGACGACGCGCGGGCTTCAGGGGTTTGTGGATTATCACCAGTTGCCGTTCCGTATTGCGTTTCCTAAGCGCAAAGGCGGGGGGCAATGGGATGATATAGCCGACTTGAAGGCCAAACATAGCGGCGGGCATTATGTGCGCATTGGGGACGGTGCGTATTCCCTGACGTCGGGGTGGCCGAGTGTGTTCGCCAACCATTTGGGCGGTGGTTTTCTTGGGCTTGGCCCAACGAACCGTCAGGTTACAATGCGGGTTATGGATTTCTATTTGCACCATGAGGGATTGATCCGCGAGAATTGGGTTCCCCTCGATATCCTTGATCTGTTGATGCAGATGGGCGTGGATGTGCTTGGCCGAATGGAGAGTCATTTCCGTCGCGGTGGATAGAGTCTGCGACGCGGTTTCGCGAGGGGTGAAGTATTGCTTCGCGCGCGACCTGTCGCCTGTGAATGTTATCGGAATGCTCGTTGGTCCCTAGCATTCCTTTTCATCTTCGCCCTATTGTGTACAACACAAAATGAATCACTTGCTTTTTGCGCGTTAACTGCCACAAATCTACCAAAGAATCTACCAAAGAATCTACGCCACGCCCGTTGTTGTGTACATCTTTGCTTAGAAACTCGCGAAAGGACTGTCCCTTGGCCCAAGAACACGCCGCTTTTAGTCGTTCAGAATATGATCGCCGTATCGTTAAAACTCGCGCCGCAATGCTGGCAGCAGGGCTTGACGTGATCTTCGTGACGGACCCCTCCAATCAAGCATGGCTCACGGGCTATGACGGATGGTCGTTTTATGTGCATCAAGGTGTGATCTTGGGACTAGAGGGCGATCCAATTTGGTGGGGGCGCTATATGGACAGTGTGGGTGCCAATCGGACCTGCTGGATGGCCCCCGACCAAATTCATGGCTATGCGGATAATTTCGTGCAATCCACCGAACGCCACCCGATGCAGGATTTGGCCGGACATATTCGCGCCCTTGGGTATGAAAGCGCGCGGATAGGCGTTGAAATGGACAACTATTATTACTCGGCAAAGGCCCACGCGGTACTTGTGCAAGACCTGCCGCAGGCACAGATATTTGACGCAACGGCCTTGGTGAATTGGCAGCGTTTGATCAAATCAGAGGATGAAATATCGTTTATTCGCAAGGCGGCGCGGATCACCGAGAAGGTCATCGCCACCGCATTGGACAAGGCCGCACCGGGGGTGAAGAAGAACGAGTTGGTCGCCGAAATTTTCCACGCTGGAATTACGGGTGTGGATGATATTTGGGGGGATTACCCCGCGATCGTACCGCTGACGCCTTCGGGGCTGGATGCAACGGCGGCGCACTTGACGTGGGATGGTGCGCCGATGCGCGATGGGGAGGCGACATTTTTTGAACTTTCTGGCTGTTATCGCCGCTATCACGCGCCGCTGTGTCGGACCATATATTTGGGGACGCCGCCACAAGAAATGCTGAACGCAGAACAGGCACAACTTGAAGGGATCGCCGCGGGCCTTGACGCCGCGCGGGCAGGGAACCGGACTTGTGATATCGCCGACGCGTTTATTGGTACCCTCAAGAAGCACGGCATTCATCGCGAGGGGCGCTGTGGCTATCCTATCGGTTTAAGCTATCCGCCTGATTGGGGCGAACGTACCGCGTCAATCCGCAGCGAAGATCGTACAGTTCTTGAACCCGGGATGGTGTTTCACTTTATGCCCGCCTTGTGGATGGAGAGTTGGGGGCTTGAAACCACTGAAACCATTCTCATCACCGAAAATGGTGAAGCCGAAGCGCTGTGTAATGTGGACCGCAAACTTTTCGTGAAGAATTGACGATGGATAGGCTTTCCCGCACCACCGAAATTTTGCGCGATCTGATCGCTTTTCCAACGATCTCGTCAGACAGTAATCAGGCGTTAATTGCCTATGCCGCCAATCTTTTGGAGGACTGCGGCGCGCGTGTAGATATTGTAACGTCGCCCTGCGGGACCAAAGCTAATCTCTTTGCCACCTTGGGACCAGAGAGAGATGGCGGCATTTTGCTTTCAGGGCATAGTGATGTGGTGCCGGTTGCCGATCAGGATTGGAGTTCGGATCCGTTTGAAATGGTGGAGCGGGACGCGCGCCTTTATGGCCGTGGCACCTGTGACATGAAGGGGTTTATCGCAGCAACGCTTGCGATGGCGCCGCAATTTGCTAGCCAAGTGCGAGAGCGTCCCCTGCATTTCGCGCTGACCTATGACGAGGAGGTTGGCTGTTTGGGCGCGCAGCATTTGGCGCAAACCCTACAAGCACGCAGTTTGACGCCGCGGGTGGCCATTATTGGCGAGCCGACAGAAATGCGGGTGATTGAGGGCCATAAAGGCTGCTATGAATACTCCACCCATTTTCATGGTTTAGAAGGGCATGGTTCGGCACCCGATCTTGGGGTTAATGCGGTTGAATTCGCGGTGCAATATGTGAGCCGTCTGTTGGACCTGAAAGAAAAGTTGCGCGGTATGGCCCCCGCGAAAACCCGATTTGATCCACCTTGGACCACGGTGAATGTTGGCGCGCTCAACGGCGGGGTAGCCCATAATGTGATCGCTTCCAAGGCGCGGGTGGACTGGGAAATGCGACCCGTTCAGGGCGGCGACGCCGATTTTGTCAAAGCGGCGTTACAGCAGTTTTGCGACGTGGAGTTGCTGCCCAAAATGCAGGCCATTTATGGCGAGGCTTCCATCCATCTTGAGATAGTTGGAGAGATAGCGGGACTGATCCCTGCGGATGAAAACGAAGCGCGTCGGATCGTGATGGAGTTGACGGGGGCCAATGATGCGGATGTGGTGGCCTTTGGAACCGAAGCAGGAATTTTTCAGGCGCTGGGTACGGATGTGGTCGTTTGCGGCCCAGGATCAATTGAACAGGCGCATAAAGCGGATGAATATCTCTCGTTGGATCAGCTATCAGCAGGCCTAGCCATGCTAGATCGACTGGGTGGTGAGCTGGAGATGCAGAGTGAGTGAACCGCTTGAAGACGAACAGGCACCCTTAACTGTGCGTGATCGTCATGCCGCCATGCATCAAGAAATTCGCCAACGCATTTGCCTGCTTGATTACCCGCCCGGAATGCGGCTTTCGGAAGCGGCACTGGCCGAAGAATTTGGCACCAGCCGTACGCCTTTGCGACGGGTTCTGGCGCGGCTTGAGGACGAGGGGCTGGTTTTGTCCCATCACGGGGTCGGCACCCTAGTTACTGATGCCGATATCAACGCGCTGGAACAGGTATATCGATTGCGAGTCGAGTTGACGGAGTTGACGGGCCGCCTTGATCCGGTACCGCCAAGTGATGCTTTTTTAGTCAAGATTGATGGGCTGGTACTTCGGGCTGCGCAGATCATTAAGTCTGGCACCGCGCGGGAATTTACCCAGTTTGATATGGACGTTTTCCAAACGCTACTCGATCTCACTTCAAATGCGCCGCTGCGTCAAACCCTTGAGCGGCTCTATTTCCAAACCAAACGGATTTGGTTGAGGACGGCGATTGAGGCACAATTGGATTTGGAAGAAGAGTTCCGAATTTTCCATCATGAGTTGGAGGCCATTCAACTGGCGCTACTGTCGGGGGATTTGGATGCCGTTGCTCGCATACAACGGGCGCATGTCTCGATGAGTTTTAAACGTCTGCAACGACAAAATGCGTGCGCCCAATCAGGCATTTGAAGACCCGACGGGAGTAAATATCCTTAGGCGAGTTGCTAAGGCGTCCCAACATGGGAACGCCAGATTTTGCATTCCTTTTTTTAGGTGTGCGCCGCGTTCTGCCGTACAGTCGGTGATAACTGCATTGTGCTCTTCTTTTCTTTTAAGTCTGTGTTAAAGTCGCTTCATGTTTTTACGGTGATAGCGCGAAGAATGCTTGTGCGATGTCCCCTTCGCAAGTTGGATTGTTTTGTGACCAAAATCTCTTCCCTGCTCTGGTGCCCCGCTTCGGCCCTAAAATTTCATCCTCGCCTCCTTTTAAGTGGTTTGGTTTTGAGCGCCAGTTTAGGCCCCGTTGGGGCACTCGAATTGGATTTGTCGCTGACACCGGCCTCCAAAGAGTTGCAGGATAAAGTCGCAGCCCAAGCGCTTTTGACGCCGTTGGCGGCCTCCGATGAGGTGGATACACTGGACGTTTTGGCCTCGGCACAAGCTGATTATCAACGGATTTTGGCGGTTCTCTATGAGTTGGGCTATTTTGGCTCGACGGTTTCCATCAAGCTGGATGGCCGCGAAGCTAGTAGTTTGTCGACGATTTCACCGCCCCAAAGTATCTCTCAAGCAACGATCACCGTGACAACGGGGAGCGAATTTAAGTTCGGAAAAGCCCAGATTGCCCCGCTTGCGCCTGCGTCCAAACTCCCGCCAGAGTTTGCAACGGGACAAGTCGCGAGTACCAGAGTTTTGGAAAACAGCGTCCAAGGGGCGGTTTCCGACTGGAAAGACTCAGGCTACCCAAAAGTTGTGCCAAATAAACAGAAATTCACAGTGAACCACAATTCCAACCTCTTTAATGCCGAGGTGGAATTGGCAACGGGTCGCCTCGCGCGGATCGGAAAAGTCACCGTTTCAGGTAGCGAAAACGTCCGTCCAGAGCGGGTGATCGCGATCTTGGGGATCGAAGAGGGGAAAATCTATTCGCCCGAAGATCTTAAAGACGCGGAAACGCGTTTGCGGCGCACGGACGCGTTTAGGTCGGTTGTTTTGACTGAGGGTGAACAGATTAATGCCGACGGGGCGCTTCCTATCGAAGTGGAGGTTCAAGATCAAATCCCACGAAGGTTTGGATTTGGCGGCGAAATTTCTTCGGATGAAGGCGCAACGGTCACGGCCTATTGGATGCATCGCAATTTGACGGGCGCCGCGGACAAGTTGCGTTTCGAGGGCGAAGTCAGCGGCATTGGCAGTTCTTATGGCGGCGCCGAAGGGCGTTCGGAATTCAACATTACTGCCCGCTACGAACGGCCCGCAGCCTTTGCGCGCGACACAGACTTTTTTGCCCTCGGCAGTCTCGCGACCATAGATGAAGAAACATACAACCTTGAACAAGCGATCCTCGGCGTGGGTATCCAGCGCTATGTGACCGACGAATATCAATACCAATTTTCAATGGGGTTGCTCCATGCGCGTGAAGAAACCGTCTTTGGCAAGGATACTTACACGCTGCTGACCGGGTTGTTTGAAGGAACAATCGACTATCGGGACAATGCTCTGCGCCCCACCAGCGGATATTTTATTCGCCCAACCCTTTTGCCCTATGTCGACGTAGAGGGCGCGCGCACCGGTTTGCGCGCTTATGTTGACGCGCGCACGTATTTTGGCTTCGGCGAATCGAAAAATACAGTCATAGCGTTGCGCGGACAGCTTGGTTCAATCGTGGGCACCTCTATTGAGGATACACCCGCCAACTTCCTGTTCTATTCTGGCGGGAGTGACACAGTCCGTGGCTTTCCGTATCAATCGCTTGGTGTTGTTGTGAACGGGGAAACGGTCACGGGGGGGCGGAGTTTTGCGGGGATGTCGGCGGAATTGCGCCAGATGTTTGACAGCGGTTTTGGCGTGGTAGGATTTACCGACATTGGCTATGTCGGTGCGAATTCCACGCCCGATGGTTCGGGCGAATGGCAAGTTGGGGCAGGGATTGGCGCACGCTATGACACGGGAATTGGCCCGATCAGACTCGACGTGGCTGCACCCGTTGGTGGCAGTTTCGATGCGAGTGGTGTTCAGTTTTACATCGGAATTGGAGAAGCGTTTTGAAATCCCTCATCGCCATTGCCGCCTTGTGTTTTAGCCTCGCGACTCCAGTGTTTGCGCAGGAAGAAGAACGCGGTGGCTTTCTGCAAACACAACTCGAAGACAGCCTGAGTGGGGAAGGGCGGATCGTCAGAATTACCGGCTTTAAAGGCGCATTGAGTTCAGTCGCCACGATGGAAAAATTAACGATCGCCGACAGCGACGGCATCTGGTTGATCGTCGAGGGCGCTTCTTTGAATTGGGAACGCGCCGCGCTTCTAAGGGGGCGGGTGATCGTCAGGGAAATGACCGCAGATCGGATTGAAGTCGTTCGAAAACCAATCGCCGTTCCTAGCGAAGCCCCCGCAGCGGAGGCAACTGAATTTAGCTTGCCGGAATTACCTGTCTCCATCGACATTAAGAACGTAAGTGTGCCTGAAGTCAAATTGGGAAAAGACATTGTTGGGAGGGCGCTTGAGCTGTCTTTGGACGCGTCGGCAAGCTTGGAAGGGGGCTCGGGACAGGCCACATTTTCGGCGCAGCGTACTGACGACGCGGACGGAGAATTTACATTTAGCGGAGGCTATGCGCGGGACACGCAGGCGCTGGATGTCGAGTTTGATTTTAGCGAAGATGCGGGCGGAATTGTTGCCCAACTATTGAAAATTCCTGACACGCCCGCGCTGGAGGCCTCAATTACGGGGCACGGTCCGCTTGCTGATTTTACCGCCGAATTTTTCCTCGCGAGTGCGGGTGAAAAGAACATCGAAGGCAGTGTTGAACTCATTCAAACCCCTTTTGGCGTGGTCGGATCCGAAGGGGCAACACCGCAAAAATCGCAAGGGTTCAAGCTTAAGCTCGGCGGTGATGTCACCGCGCTTTTTGCGCCCGAATATCGCTCGTTTTTTGGTCCAGACCTGTCCTTGAACTTGGAAGGGGCACGGGAACCCAGCGGCGCGTTGGATCTTGAGAACTTCTCTCTCCAAGCGCAAACTATTGATTTGAAAGGGGGCGCGCGCCTTTCTCCCGAAATGTGGCCAACCTTGCTAAACATTAAGGGAAACGTGAAAACCAAAGACGGCACGCCCGTGCTTCTTCCTTTGTCGGGGTCGAAAACACTTGTTGATAGTTTGAATCTTAACCTCAGTTATGACGCCCACAAAGGATCGGGTTGGCAGGGGAGTTTGGGCCTCGTTAATCTTGTACGAGATGAGGTGGAACTTGCCTCGGCCCGGCTGTCGATGGCAGGAGAATTTGAAAGCAAAGTACACAAAGTCACTGGTGTAAACGCAAATGTTACCTTTGCGACTGAAGGCCTTGTTCTGGCGGATCCGGCGTTGTCACAGGCCTTAGGGACGACCTTGAAAGGGCGCGCCTATGTGGCATACAAACCGCAAACGCCTTTGGTTGTTCATAACGTTTCTGTTGAAGGCAAGGGCGTGGCTTTTAGCGGCGATTTCGATATTGGCGGCCTATCGGACGGGCTTCCCACTGACCTAAAAGCGGCGCTAACTATAGATGATCTTTCGCAATTCGCGGCCCTCGCAAAACAACCGATCGCGGGGGGAGCAAACCTGTCTGTTTCGGGCAGTGTCGAAGCTCTTTCAGGTATTTTTGACGTCATAATCGAAGGAGAGACGCAGGATTTGGCCGTGGGGATTTCCCAAGCTGACCCGTTGATTGCCGGGGTCGGAAATATCTATCTCGATGCCGCGCGCGACAGCGAAGGCACGACCCTACGCGCCTTTAAAATCACAACACCGGAACTTTCACTGGACGCGCATGCAGACGTCGACGCAGATGACGGCACGTTTGTTTACGAAGCCAAGTTACGTGACTTGGCACTGATTTTGCCACAATATCCAGGGGGCGTGACCCTTGAAGGGACAGCCAATCTAAGCGCGGACGGCGTCGTTCTGGACACGTCAATGACCGGGCCACTGGGCACCACGGCCAAAGTTTCTGGGCTTGTCACAGGCCCGAATGCGAACATGTCCATTCAGGCGCATTTAGACGATCTTGGCGCAATTGTTGCGGCTTTGCCTGGGAGTGTGGATCTCGACGGGACACTCAAAAAACAAGGTGCGGATTGGCATGTATCAACGAATGTGAATGGCTCGATGGGGATTTCCGCGAAGGCCGAAGGGTTGGTTTTGGAGGACCAAAGTTTGGATATGAAGGTGTCTGGAAGCGCACCGCTTGGCCTTGCTGGCCCCTTTATCACTCCGCGTACCCTGTCGGGGACCGCGCAATTTGATTTGGCGATAAAGGGCGTTCCAAGTCTGAATGCCGTTTCGGGACAGGTTACCATCTCGAACTCCGAGGTTGTGGCACCGAATTTCCAACTTGCGCTCAAAGACCTTGGCGCCCAAGTCACCCTCAACAATTCCAGCGTAAACATTGATGCCAAGGCGAATGTGTCCTCAGGTGGGTCTTTGACGGTGCAGGGGGGGATGTCGTTGGTTGGTGGATACGAGGCGAATTTGGCGCTGGCGCTTCAGGCGATTCAGTTGTCCGACCCCGCCCTGTATTCCACGTCGGTAAACGGGAACGTGGCGGTAAACGGACCGTTGCTTGGAGGGGCGCTTATCTCGGGATTGATCGACATTGGCGTCACGGAAATTACCGTGCCCGCAGGCAGCATTGCCTCGGTCACCAGCATTCCACAAATGGATCATATTGGAGCCTCCGCTGCCGTTCGGGCTACCCTTGAGCGGGCCGGTCTCGACAAAAAAACCGAGAAAACCGGAGCCTCTGGGAATTCGGGCGGGCCCGTGTATCCGCTGGATGTGACAATTTCTGCGCCAAGACAAATCTTTATTCGTGGGCGCGGGATCGACGCGGAACTTGGCGGGGAAATTAGGCTTACGGGCACCACGGCCAATATTGTTTCAGTCGGTGCCTTTGAGCTTCAACGCGGGCGCATTAACATTCTGGAGAGGCGCTTTGCCCTGACGGATGGTGAAATCCTCCTAGAAGGGAGCTTCGACCCGCGTCTGAATTTGCGCGCAACGACGACCATTCCCGACGGGGAAGCAAGTATTGTTGTGGGTGGATTCTTGTCCGAGCCAGAAATCACTTTTGAGTCCTCGCCAGAAGCACCCGAAGACCAAGTTCTTGCGCTGATCTTCTTTGGGGTTCCTTTTGATGAAATGACGGCGTTCCAATCGCTCCAACTTGCCTCTGCGGTTGCGACCTTGACGGGGCGTGGCGGCACGGGTGTTATCGGACGTCTGCGTGAAAATCTTCCCGTTGATGATTTTGAGCTTGATTCAAATTCGGACGGCGTCGCGACGGTCAGCGTGGGAAAACATCTCAGTGAGAACGTTTATTCCAACGTCGAAGTCAGTGCCCAAGGGGATACGGAAATCTCGCTTAACTTTGATTTAACCAAGAAGTTGACGGCCAAAGGAACAACCGGCAATGACGGGAATTCCTCCATTGGGATCTTTTTCAATACCGACTACTGAGCATGCGCGTGTTTTCGTTTTCGCGCCAATAGGTTGAGCATTTCGACGAAGGCCGCAAAGGCCATCGCGGCGTAAATATACCCTTTTGGCAGGTGGTGGCCGAACCCATCCGCGATAAGGACCATGCCGATCATCAGAAGGAAGGCGAGGGCCAACATCACCACGGTGGGGTTGGAGTTCACGAAGGACGACACGGGGCCCGCCGCGAGGAACATGACGCCCACGGCGATGACCACCGCGACCACCATAATTGGCAATTCCGAGGTCATCCCAATCGCTGTCAAAATGCTGTCGATTGAGAAAACGGCATCCAGAATGATGATCTGGGTGACGACGGAGGCAAAGCTCGCGACCTCTTTGGATTTGAACATCGTATTGGCGGGGTCGGGTTGAACTTTGTGCTGAATTTCGGTGGTCGCTTTCCATACAAGAAAGACGCCGCCAGAAATAAGAATGATATCGCGCCAAGAAAAAGCGGTTTCGAACGCGGGGGTTCCGTGGCTGTCGAGAGGTCCTGTAATTCCCAAGTCAAACACAGGGGCGGTGAGGCCAACGACCACGGAAATAACGGAAAGCAACGCAAGTCGCAGGATAAGCGCGAGGGAGATACCGATCTTTTGGGCATGGCGCTGTTGCTTCTCTGGAAGCTTGCTCGAGACCACTGAAATGAAGATGAGGTTATCGATTCCAAGGACGATCTCAAGTGTCACAAGCGCCAAAAGAGCAGCCCAAGCTTGGGGTGAAAGGAGTAGGTCGATCATGGAAAACCTCAAATGTTGGTCACGTTACTCGCCGACACTTACAAGGTTTTTGAGGGATTAGTCCAAAGATTTCATGCGTGGTGCCGAACAAGATCCACGCACAATTAGGTCGCCGTGGAGGAGGGACGTCTCTGTGGGGATGCTGCGCGTGGGGAGGAAGTCCAACAAATGTGTCATCGCGATCTCGCCAATTTGGCTGCGAGGCTGACGGATTGTTGTGAGAGAAGGCGTTATATTATTGGCGAAGGGGATGTCGTCGAACCCTACGACCGAAAAATCGGCAGGGACATTGAAACCACGAGATTGCAGCGCGGCGATCACCCCGATTGCGGTATTGTCATTGTAGCAGAAAAAGGCCGTGGGGAGGGTGTCGCGGATAAACAGGCGTTCGATTGCGCTGCGGCCTCCCTCGGTGGTGCCATCGCCCTGAACCCGCCAAACAGAACTTTGATTGAAAGCCTCCGTGAGGGCCTCGCAATATCCCCGATGGCGATGTTCCGAGAGGGCGTCGCCGGGGGGGCCTGAGACGTAAACAATTCTCTTATGACCAAGGGAAATAAGGTAGTCGGTCGCAACTTTGGAGGCAGCAGCATCATTGACGCCAACATAGCTTATGTCAGGGCGATTGATCGGACGCGCGGCCGCCACCATTGGCGGAATTTTGGTTGTTGGGTGTTGCAACCAACCTGCGACAGGGAGGTGGCCTGTTAGAAGGATTAAGCCGTCAGCCATACCCGTTGAAAGGAAGCGCAGATGCTTTTCCTCAAGTAAAACATCCCCCTCCGTGTTCCCGATCAAAACGCCATACCCCCGCGCCTTGGCGACTTTTTCGAGGCCCGTTAGGATGCCTGGAAAATTGGGGTCGGCAATCGACTGGGCTAGAACCATCACCATTTGCGAGCGCTGCATGCGCAGGTTTTGTGCCATAGCGTTTGCCGTGTAGCCCGTCCTTGCGATGGCCGCCGTGACCTTCTTGCGGGTGCTTTCGGCCACTTTTTCTGGCATCCGAATCGCTCGACTCACTGTCGCAATCGAGACACCCGCAAGTTTTGCGACATCCTCGATTGTGGCGGGTCTTGGAGAGGGTTGTTCCAAAGTCAGTGTGGCCTTTTTGAAATTTCGAACTTCAAAATAATGTTAAAAGTCCAATGGTTGCAGCAAGTTTGAGGAGTTTAAAACGGGACGGCACAAAAGAGCAATGAAAAGGTTTACAGGAGTTTATGAAAAGGTTTACATTATTCTTGAAAAGGTTTTCATAATTGGGAACAAAGCGCGGGAGGCGACTTGTTCTAGGGGGAGGAGAAGACATGGCCGATGGAGGTTTCCATGATACGCCAGTGCTGTCCGCAGAGCGGGTAAGCAAGTCTTTTGGTGCGATACCTGTTCTGTTTAGTATCAGCTTTGATCTGCGCGCAGGGGAGGTTCATGCGTTGATTGGGGAAAACGGCGCGGGGAAATCCACGCTTATGAAAGTGATGTCTGGTTTTATCCCCGCAACCTCGGGCACTCTGCGTGTTGACGGCGAAGAGGTTAACTTGCCACCCAACGGGCAAGCAGAAGACCTTGGGATTGTTCTTATTCACCAAGAGCTAAACTTGGCCGAACAAATGACCGTTGAAGAAAATATTTTCTTAGGTCGCGAGATCGTGCGTAACGGGGTTTTGAACCGTCGGGAGATGACTGCACAGGTTCAAAAGATGTTTTCCGACGTTGGCTTAGACATCTCTCCCAAGGCGCGAATTTCGAGTCTTTCCATTGCTCAAAAGCAAATGGTTGAGATCGTCAAAGCCACTAGCCGCAATGCGCGCGTATTAATTATGGATGAACCAACAGCGGTTTTGACTGAAGCGGAAACCAGTGTTTTCTTTGAACAAGTCGCGAAGTTAAAGAAGCGTGGCACGGCGATTATGTTTGTGTCGCACAAATTGCAAGAAGTGAAAGAAATCTCGGATCGCATTACAATCTTGCGCGATGGACAATGGATCGCAACTAAGCCAGCAGATGAATTCACACTGGATGCGATGGCACAGATGATGGTTGGGCGCGAATTGTCCGATCTTTATCCGCCAATTCAAGAAGCTGATGTGGACGCGCCGCGCGTTTTGGAAGTTTCTAATTTAACGACAAAGAATGTGCGTGGCATCAGTTTTGATTTGCGAGCTGGCGAAGTTTTGGGCTTCTCGGGGCTGATTGGGTCAGGGCGCTCGGAAGTTTTTGAGTCGATTTGTGGCCTCTCGGAAATCGAAAGTGGCACGATCAAAATCGACGGCGCCGAAGTGCGGTTTTCGTCTGTGGCCCAAGCCCGCGATGCAGGCGTAGTTTACCTCACGAAAGATCGTAAATCCAAAGGCTTGCTCATGGAGCAGGGGATGCAAAAGAACATGACCTTGCTTGCGCTGCCAAAATTTGTGAAGAATTTCATGTTGGACAAAGGGGCCGAAGAGAAGGCACTGGCGCGCGGCGTGCGCCGCTTTGATATTCGCGCGCGTGACCCCAATGTCAAAGCTGGCGATTTGTCCGGCGGCAACCAACAGAAACTTCTCCTCGCCAAGGTTATGGAGTGTACTCCGCGTGTTGTTATCATCGACGAACCCACGCGCGGTATCGATGTAGGCACCAAGCAGCAGATTTATCATTTCATCGCGGCCCTCGCGGCCGAAGGAATGTCTGTGGTCGTGATTTCATCAGAGATGCCGGAAATTATCGGCATTTGCCACCGAGTTTTTGTGATGCGCGACGGGCGTATCATGGGGTCTGTGACGGGCGACGCCATTAATGAAACAGAGATCGTGCGCTATGCCGCTGGTCTGAAGGAAGAGGTGCGGGATGTCTGATTCAGCCACAACCACAGAAACAAAAAGCTGGCTTTCGTCAGTCGATTTTAAAACACTTGGGCCAGCGATCGCGTTGATATTGCTCTGTATCGTTGGATTTTCACTGAATTCAGCGTTCTTGAGTGAAGGTAATATCACCAATCTCCTCACGAGGTCCGCGTTTATCGGCATCATCGCGATTGGCGCCACATTCGTTATTACGGCTGGTGGAATTGACCTTTCGGTTGGGTCCATGGCTGCGGTTATCGCCGGCGTGATGATCATCGTGATGAACAGCGCAGTTGAAATCATGGGCACAGGTGTCGCGACGGTTCTTTTGGGCTGCGGTGTGAGTGTAATTTTGGGCGTTGGCGCTGGCTGGGCAAACGGATTTCTGACCACTAAAGGAAAAATCGAAGCCTTTATTGTCACCCTCGGGACTATGGGGATTTTCCGCTCGCTTGTGACCTATTTCGCAGACGGCGGCACCTTGTCGTTGGATTATGGCATCCGTGAAACCTATCGCCCAGTTTATTATGAGGCGTTCTTTGGGCTGCCCGTACCGGTTTGGGTGTTCATTTTTGTGTCGATCGCGGGCTGGGTTTTGCTTAACCGAACCGCCTTTGGCCGCTATTGCACGGCAATTGGCTCCTCCGAAAGCGTGGCGCGGTATTCGGCGATTAAAGTCGACCGCATCAAAACATGGACCTATGTGATCCAAGGGCTTTGCGTGGCAATGGCAACCATTATCTATGTCCCGCGTCTTGGCTCGGCCTCCTCAACGACGGGTGTCCTTTGGGAGTTGGAGGCGATTGCTGCGGTGATCATCGGCGGCACGGTCCTCAAGGGCGGCTACGGGCGGATTGGCGGCACGATTTTGGGGGCGCTGATCCTGACAACCATTGGCAATATCCTGAACTTTACGGATATGATTTCGAATTATCTGAACGGCACAATGCAAGGTCTGATTATTATTATCGCCGTTTGGTTGCAGCGCGCGGACTGGGGCAAAAAATCCAAGCCAAAATCCTAGCGTTGAAATGTGCGTCAAGGAGAGGCGCACAAAAGAAGGGGCCGGACCTAAAAAGGGCGGCTAAGATTGAAACTTAGGGAGGAAGATTATGAAACTGAAAACATCACTATTCGTCGCCGCAGTTACGGGGGCCATGGCCCTTGCCAGCGCCGCAATCGCGCAGGACCAAATTAAAATTGGGGTCTCATACCCAACGCCAACCCATGCTTGGGCGGCTGGGATGAACTGGCACGCAGAACAAGCCGAAGCGCGTCTCGAAGCTCTGTATCCAGACGTAGACCTTATCCTTGTGAACTCGCCAGATCCCGGCGCTCAGGCTTCCGCGATTGAGGATCTTGTCTCGGTTCACCAAATCGACGCACTTGTGGTCCTGCCGTTTGAGTCCGAGCCACTGACGGATCCAGTTTTGAACGTCAAAAAAACTGGCGCCCTGATCACGGTTGTGGATCGTGGCCTGAGCTTGCCCGGAATCGAAGACATTTATGTTGCGGGCAACAATCCTGAATTGGGTCGCGTGTCGGCGCAATACATGAAAACGCGTTTGAAAGAAGGCGATAACATCGTTGTTCTACGCGGGATTCCAACCATCATCGACAATGAGCGGTTCGATGCGTTCATGGCCGAAATGGAAGGCTCCGGCGTGAATATCCTCGACCACAAACATGCCAACTGGAATCGCGATGACGGTTTTGAAGTGATGCAAGACTTCCTCAGCCGGTTCCCCGATATCGATGCGGTTTGGGCGCAAGATGATGACATCGCCATTGGTGTTGTTGCGGCTCTGAAACAGGCTGGCCGCGACGGTGACGGCATGTTCGTTGTTGGCGGTGCTGGCATGAAAGAAACCATCAAATCGATCATGGATGGTGAAACATTGATACCAGTTGACGTCCTGTATCCACCAGCGATGATCGCCACGGCGATGGATGTAACCGTTGCCGCCTTCAAGTCCAACGGTCCGGTTTCTGGTCGTTATATTCTGGGTGCGACTTTGATCACGCCCGAGAACGCAGCAAGCTTCTATTTCCCCGACTCTCCTTTCTAGATTCTCCCAAGATCAGACAGTGAAGACGGGAATACGGGGGAGCCTTTCGGGGCTCCCTTTTTTGATTCGGGCTGGTTGTGAACGCTTGGAAAACCGCAGGGCAAAAAAAATGGCCTCGAAAATGCGTGAACATTTCCGAAGCCAATTTTTACAACGCAAAGCGTTGAAATGGTGGGCGATCCTGGAATCGAACCAGGCGTGAGTCGCCTCGAGGGAGTTACAGTCCCCTGCCACACCTTGCGGCCTATCGCCCAACAAGGGGTGAGATACTAGCCCTAGATTGGGGCGTCAACAGGAAAATACCTTGCATCTACACCTAGGCTCTGCGCATTGTCCGCGGCGCAATAAACTAAAGGCGGTGGACCATGGATAAACCTAAATGGGTGATTGAAAAAGAGCAGGACAAACGCTTGGCACGGGCCTCTCGCGTTTGGATGTTTGGGATTCACGCCGTGCGCGACGCTTTGCGCAACCCCAATCGGGAACGGCTGCGATTGATGGTCACCCAAAACGCGTATGATCGTTTAGAGAGTGACATCTTGGCCAGCGGCATGGAGCCGGAAATCGTGCCCACACGCAAATTTTCCGCCCCGCTTGATCCCCAGTCAGTTCACCAAGGCGCCGCATTGGAAGTTAAGCCGCTCGATTGGGGGCCGATTGAGGAAGTCTGCCTTGCTGCGGACGGTCAGGTGCCACGTGTGATCCTGTTGGACCGCGTGACGGACCCACATAACGTTGGGGCGATTCTGCGCTCTGCGGAAGTGTTTGGGGCGCGGGCCGTGATTGCACCAGAACGCCACTCGGCTCCGGAAACGGGTGCATTGGCAAAGACCGCTTCCGGCTCGCTAGAGCGTCAGCCGTATCTGCGGATTCGCAATCTCGCGGATGCCATCGAAAAACTGCAACAAATGGGCTATTTGGTTGTCGGTTTGGATGGCGATGCCGAGGAGTCTATTGAGGACGCGGTTGTCGGTATGACGGACCGTCCCATCGCTTTGGTCTTTGGGGCCGAGGGGCCTGGCTTGCGGGAAAAAACCAAGGAAACCGTTGATAAGTTAGCGAAAATTCCCTATGCGGCCGACTTCGGGTCGTTGAATGTTTCCAATGCTGCTGCGGTCGCGCTCTATGCTGTTCGCCCGAAATAGGCGCTGACGTCTTTCTCGCGGGCTGTCACGGTTGCGTTAGGGGTCTTGGGTTCTTTGCCATTTGTTGCCAAATTTAGAGCAACAGAAAGGATTCTCATGTTCTCTCGTCGCCATTTCCTCGCAATGGCGGGCGCTGCCCCGCTTGCGACTCTCGTTGCGCCACCCGCTTTTGCGGGCAATGACTACGTGTTCAATACCCACGGGGTGGCCATCAATGGCTATGATCCCGTTGCCTATTTTACTGAAAGCAAACCCGTGCAGGGGATGATGAAATATGCGGTGAAATGGGAAGGCGCGATGTGGGTGTTTTCGTCGATGCACAACGCTGAGATCTTTATGGGGAACCCGCGTGCCTATGCTCCCAAATACGGGGGCTATTGCGCCTATGCGATGTCCAAAGGGGCTGTGGCAACCACGGAACCCGATGCATGGACGATACACAAAGACCGCTTGTACCTAAACTACAACACAACGGTTCGAAGTGTTTGGCAGGAAGATATGCCGGGCAATATCGCTCTTGCCAATGGGTTCTGGCCTTCAGCATTGATGTAGTGTGATCACGTTTTCTTGAGAAACCCTTAACATTTTGAACTCAGTACCCATTTTTTAAAGAGTAGGGTTTGGAACACCCTCGCAAATACTGTCCCTCGTTCCACACTAGCGTCCGAGCTTTCCCCAGTTCGGGCGTTTTTTCTTGTGTGAAATGGGACGGTTCGAAAGGTTTTAGGGATGAAACATACAGATCAAACGCTGCGCGAAATCTTTACCGACACGAGGGTCATTGCCTGTGTTGGCATGTCGAAAAAACCGGAACGAGCGAGTTATTACGTCTCTGAGTTCCTGAAGGATAAGGGGTTTCGCATCATTCCTGTTAATCCCGTCTATGTGGGGCAGACGCTGTTGGGCGAACCCGTCCGCACCAGTTTGACGGCAATTGAGGCCGATATCCAAGTCGATATGATCGATATTTTCCGCAGAAGCGAAGATGTGTTGCCCGTTGTGGAGGAAGCCCTTGCGCGCTTTCCGAATCTCAAGGTGATTTGGATGCAGTTGGGGATAGAGAATGCGCAAGCGGCGGAACTTGCAGAGGCGCGGGGCGTTACAGTCATTCAAAACCGCTGTCCGAAAATCGAGTATCCGCGCCTGTTTGGTTAACGCGATGCCTTTTCGGAAATCCCTGACGTTCCTGCGCGGCGGGCCAATTCGGCTTCGACCTGCGCAAGGGATACGCCGCGCGACTGCAACATAACCAGCAAGTGAAAAAGCACGTCGGCGCTCTCTTTGACGAGTTCGTCTTTGTCGTTTTTTACCGCAGCAATGATCGCCTCAACGGCTTCCTCACCAAATTTCTCGGCGCATTTTTCGGGGCCTTTAGCGAGGAGTTTCGCGGTCCAGCTGCCGGTTGGGTCGGCGCTGGCACGCTCGGAAATTGTCTGGGCAAGTTTTGCGATTTCACTCATCTGTCTAGCCTCACATTGATACCATTCGCGGCCATGTATTCCTTGGCCTCGCGAATGGTGTAGTCCCCAAAGTGGAAGATCGACGCGGCAAGTACTGCGGAGGCTCCGCCCAGTGTCACACCTTCGACGAGGTGATCCAACGTGCCGACACCACCTGAGGCAATCACCGGTACAGAAACCGCATCCGAAATCGCGCGGGTAAGGGGCAAGTTGAAGCCTGCACGGGTTCCGTCACGATCCATCGAGGTGAGCAGGATTTCCCCAGCGCCCTTGGAAACAACGTTTTTCGCAAATTCAACCGCGTCAATACCGGTCGCTTTGCGGCCACCGTGGGTAAAGATTTCCCACTTGCCAGGGGACACGGTTTTCGCGTCGATGGCGACCACGATGCACTGGCTTCCGAAATGGTTTGCCGCGTCGGCGATCACGTCGGGATTGGCAACGGCGGCGGAATTGAAGCTCACTTTATCCGCGCCAGACAACAGCAATTTGCGGACATCATCACGGGTACGCACACCGCCACCAATTGTAAGCGGCATGAAACAATGTTCCGCCGTGCGCCGCGCCAAATCATACATGGTACCGCGATTTTCGTGGGTGGCTTTGATGTCGAGAAAACACAACTCGTCGGCCCCCGCAGCGTCATAGGCTTTTGCGCTTTCCACGGGGTCGCCCGCGTCGATCAAATCGACGAAGTTCACGCCCTTCACGACACGCCCTTCGGCGACATCTAGGCAAGGGATGATGCGGGTCTTGAGCATGGCGGCGGCTCCGTGGTGAAGGATTTCTTTGTCATAGGGGAAACACCGCTTCCCGACTAGGGGGCGTTAAGCGGTTTCGCCTTTTAGCACTTTGAGCGCTTGGGCCAAGTCGATCGCGCCATCATAGAGCGCACGACCGGAAATCGCGCCATTGAGGTTGGCTCCGCAATCGCGAAGCGCCCGCAGGTCGGCCAAGGAGCTGACGCCGCCTGAGGCGATAACGGGAATGGTCACCGCGCGGGCGAGGGCGGCTGTGGCTTCGACGTTGGGACCCTTCATGGCGCCATCGCGGTTGATATCGGTGTAAATGATCGCCGAAACGCCCGCATCCTCAAAGGATTTGGCGAGGTCTGTGACCATCACGTCGGTTTCCGTCGCCCAGCCTTTGGTCGCGACACGGCCATTGCGCGCGTCAATTCCAACGGCGACTTTTCCGGGGAACTCGCGGGCGGCTTCGCGCACGAGGTCGGGGTTTTCAACGGCGACGGTTCCAAGGATGACGCGGGCGAGGCCTTTGTCGATCCAGCGCGCGATGGTTGCCATGTCGCGGATACCTCCGCCCAATTGGGCAGGGACGCGGCATTGTTTCAGAATCGCCTCAACGGGGGCGGCATTTACAGGCTCGCCCGCAAATGCTCCGTTGAGATCAACGAGGTGGAGCCATTCACAACCTGCCTCAACAAACTCCAGCGCTTGGGCCGCTGGGTTTTCGTTGAAAACGGTGGTTTGGTCCATATCGCCCTTGAACAGGCGCACGGCGTTGCCGTCTTTGAGGTCGATGGCGGGATAGAGGATCATGAAGCTGGCCTGTTTTGAGCTAAGTTAGCGCCTTTTGACATGGTTTTTGTGGGAAAGCAAAAGCTATGGCGCGAAAAATGCGACCCAACGTCATGGTTGATCGAAGCGAGAATTCTGGCGCAGGTTTGCTTTGAAACGGGAGGATACTGAATGAAAACACTACTTACAGCCGCGGCAGCGCTTGTTTTATCTGTCGGCGCAGGATTTGCAGATCCGATTGACGGCACATGGAAAACCGAAGTTGATGATGGGGCCTATGCCCATATCGCCGTTGCGCCCTGTGGCGACAAAATTTGCGGCGTGATTGCGCGCACCTTTGATTCTTCGGGGGAAACCAAATCGCCGAACATCGGCAAGCAGTTGGTTTGGGATATGAGCGTGAAGGGCGAGGGGGCCTATGCGGGCGGCAAAATTTGGCAACCCTCCAAAGACAAAGTGTATAAGTCCAAAATGGCTTTGAACGGCAATACGCTCAAGGTTTCGGGCTGTGTCGGCCCTATCTGTAAGAAACAAACGTGGTCGCGCGTGAACTAAGCGCCATGTGAGAAAGCCCTGCCGATTGGCGGGGCTTTTAATCTTTTAGGGTTTCCATTTCAGGAAGTTGGCAATCATCCGCAGGCCGGTTTGTTGCGATTTTTCTGGATGAAATTGCATCCCGATCAGATTGTCACGTCCGACAATCGCGGTGATTTCCTCGGCATAATCCACATGCGCCAAACGGTGGGCTGGGTTTTTGACGCGGAAATGGAAGGAGTGGACGAAATAGGCGTGATCACCCGTGGAAATCCCCTCCAGCACTGCGTGGGGATGGTCCAAAACGAGGTCGTTCCACCCCATATGCGGGACTTTTAGCGTGGGGTCCGAAGGGTCGACTTTGACGACATCGCCGCCGATCCAATCAAATCCAGCGGTGTCTGTATACTCATGGCCTGTTGTCGAAAGCATCTGCATCCCGATGCAAATCCCCATGAAGGGGCGGCCCCGTGCAACGACGACTTCCTCTAAGGCTTCAAACAATCCCGTGTGGTCAAAAAGCTCGGCTTTGCAGGCGGGAAAAGCGCCATCTCCGGGCAAGACAACGCGATCCGCCCGCAAGACATCGGCGGGGTCGGAAGTGACGATGACGTCACCCGAATTGGTCTCGGCCGCCATGCGTTGGAACGCTTTTTCGGCCGAGTGCAGGTTGCCACTGTCGTAGTCGATGATTGCCGTGAGCATTTACAACGCACCCTTTGTCGACGGAATCGCATCCGCTTTGCGCGGATCGATTTCAACCGCTTCACGCAATGCGCGGGCCACCGATTTGAAGGTCGCTTCAGCAATGTGGTGGCTGTTGAACCCGTGCAATTTGTCGACATGCAGGGTGATGCCGCCGTGGGTGCTGAGGGCTTGGAAAAACTCGCGGACCAATTCGGTGTCGAAGGTGCCAATTTTTGGCGTTGGCATGTCGACGTTCCAAATGAAATAGGGCCGTGCGGAGAGGTCCAGCGCAGTGCGGATTTGCGAGTCATCCATTGCCAACAGGAAAGACCCATAGCGCCGAATCCCTCGTTTATCGCCAAGCGCTTGGCTCAAGGCCTGACCAATCGCGATTCCCACGTCCTCGACGGTGTGGTGGTCGTCGATGTGCAAATCGCCGCTGGCGCGGACGGTCAGATCGATGAGCGCGTGCCGCCCAAGTTGATCCAGCATATGATCAAAGAAGCCCACACCCGTTTTGTTGTCGTACAGACCGGTCCCGTCGAGATTGATTTCGACCGAAATATCGGTTTCTGCAGTCTTGCGCGTAATTTTTGCGGTCCGCATGTCAGGTCTCCTAAGTTTTTTCCATCTTATAGGCGTGCAGGGCGACCAGATAAAGAGCGCACTTAACGGTGAACGAAAGCCCTCTGAATATGTGTTCTAGGCCTCACGCCATTGGCCATTTTCGAGCCCTTCGATGGACCAATCGCCGATTCTGTAGCGGATCAGGCGCAATGTGGGGGATCCGATATGGGCCGTCATGCGACGGACTTGGCGATTGCGGCCCTCTGAAATCGTGATCGAAAGCCAACAATCGGGCACCGTTTTGCGGAATCGAACAGGGGGGATTCGGGGCCAAAGGCCTGTGGGTTCGGTCATCCGCTCCACTTTGGCGGGTTTGGTCGGGCCATCTTTGAGGGCGACACCACGGCGCAGGTTTTCGATATCGGCGTCGCTCGGGGTGCCTTCTACTTGCACCCAATAGGTTTTTTCCATCTTGAATTTCGGGCTGGCAATCTTGTTTTGCAATTTGCCGTCGTCCGTCAAAAGCAACAGGCCTTCGCTGTCGCGATCAAGGCGTCCCGCAGCATAAACTTTTGGAACTTTGATGAAATCAGAAAGGGTTTGGCGCGTACTGCCTTGCGAGCCCGCGTCCGTAAATTGCGAAAGCACATCAAAGGGTTTGTTGAAAAGGATCAGAGTCATGCCCCTAAATGCCAGAGCAAAGCGAGGGGGGCAACAGGTGGGAAAGTATAAGATTTCCTTCACATTTTATCGAATATTACCATTTTGATAAGATTTCCCCTTTATCAGGGCAATTACAACCTTCGCGCGGTAAAGTGACAGGGCAGCCCTTGCAGGTCCCTGTTGGGACTATTACTACTTCTAAGCTAAGTGGATCCGCGTTGACGTGAAGACGCAAAGAGTAGGCAGGCAAATATGAACGACCCAGTTGAGACGTATATGAACCTCGTGCCCATGGTGGTCGAGCAAACGAGTCGCGGCGAGCGCGCCTATGACATTTTCTCCCGCTTGCTCAAAGAGCGGATCATTTTCGTAAATGGTCCCGTTCATGACGGAATGAGTCAGCTTGTTGTGGCCCAGCTTTTGCACCTTGAGGCCGAAAACCCCGAGAAAGAAATCTCGATGTATATCAACAGCCCCGGCGGCGTAGTGACATCCGGACTGTCGATTTATGACACGATGCAATACATCAAACCTAAAGTGAGCACTTTGTGCATTGGGCAAGCGGCTTCTATGGGGTCACTTTTGCTTGCAGCGGGCACCAAAGGCATGCGTTATTCTCTGCCCAACAGTCGTATCATGGTGCACCAACCTTCGGGCGGATACCAAGGGCAGGCGACGGATATTCTTATCCATGCTCAGGAAACACAAAAACTCAAGGACCGCTTGAATGGCATTTATGTCAAACATACAGGTCAAGATATGAAGACCGTCGTCGACGGGCTTGAGCGTGATAATTTCATGTCTGCAGAAGAAGCTAGAGACTGGGGTCTCATTGATGAGATCGTTGAGAATCGCGAAAAAAGCGACGCATAAGGGCGCGTTGGTTTCTACCGATGCGTTAACGGCACAATGATTTTGCCGTTGTACAAGAAAATTGGCTGTCCTAAGCTAGGGCCTAAGGCAGCCTAAACAACGTTTATTACGGTTTGACTGGGCGCAATGCGGCCACCAGAGATCAAACAAAGGATCACCATGGCAAAAACGACGACTGGCGACAGCAAAAACACACTTTACTGTTCTTTCTGTGGAAAGAGTCAGCATGAGGTTCGTAAACTTATTGCAGGACCAACGGTCTTTATTTGCGATGAATGTGTTGAACTTTGCATGGACATCATCCGCGAAGAGACCAAGTCTAGCGGTCTGAAAGCCACGGATGGCGTTCCGACACCGAGTGATATTTGTGAAGTTCTTGATGATTATGTTATTGGCCAGGCGCACGCAAAGCGTGTGCTCGCAGTTGCTGTGCATAACCATTATAAACGTTTGAACCACTCCGGTGGTACAGGCGACATCGAACTTGCAAAGTCCAACATTATGTTGGTTGGCCCAACGGGTTGCGGGAAAACCTTGCTCGCGCAAACACTTGCGCGCATTTTGGACGTTCCGTTCACCATGGCGGACGCCACAACTTTGACCGAAGCAGGCTATGTCGGGGAAGATGTCGAGAACATCATCCTTAAATTGCTTCAGGCCAGCGAATACAATGTTGAACGCGCGCAACGTGGCATCGTCTATATTGACGAAGTCGATAAAATTACACGCAAATCTGACAATCCGTCGATCACTCGCGATGTGTCGGGCGAGGGTGTGCAACAGGCGCTTCTGAAAATTATGGAAGGGACGGTTGCTTCCGTGCCTCCACAAGGGGGGCGTAAGCACCCACAGCAAGAATTTTTGCAGGTCGATACCACTAATATTCTGTTCATCTGTGGCGGCGCGTTTGCCGGCCTCGACAAGATCATTGCTGCCCGTGGTAAAGGTAGCGCGATGGGATTCGGTGCCGATGTCCGCAATAACGACAATCGGGGTGTTGGGGAGATTTTCCAAGAGTTGGAGCCAGAAGACCTTTTAAAGTTCGGTTTAATCCCTGAGTTTGTCGGGCGCCTGCCTGTGATTGCAACTCTTGAGGATCTTGACGCGGATGCGCTGGTGACGATTTTGACCAAGCCTAAAAATGCGCTGGTCAAACAATATCAGCTGTTGTTTGAACTTGAAAACGCGGAATTGAAGTTCACCGACGACGCCCTCAAAGCTATCGCCGGTCGCGCCATCAAACGCAAAACGGGTGCGCGGGGGCTTCGGTCCATTCTTGAAGAAATCCTTCTGGATACAATGTACGAACTCCCAGATATGGGCAGCGTAACGGAAGTGGTTGTAAACGAAGAAGCTGTCTTAAGCGACGCGTCGCCTCTTTTGGTCCATGGTGATGAAAAAGCTGAGCCCGTAAGCGCGGGCTAATGAAACTCGAGTTCTGGGAAGAGGAGTATCTCTTTCCCAGAACTATTTAACCGCTAGATACCTGATAAATTGGCTTCAGCGGCAAATTGCCTTACCTTCGCGCGTATGGACTAGACCTCAGGCGCGAGTTGCGGCATATCTACCCCAACGATTTTCGGAGACTCCTATGCGCTTTATTCTCAGCTTGATCACATGGTGGAACAGAGAAACTTTGGGGACACGTGTATTTACGTGGCGCAAAGGGACCAAAGTTGGCGAAGATGCCGCTGGTAATTTATTTTACAAAAACAAGGATGGCTCCAAACGGTGGGTCATCTTTAACGGTGATATCGACGCGAGCAAAGTTTCGCCAGATTGGCATGGTTGGCTGCATTTCACATGGAACGACACGCCGACCGATGCGCCTTTGGCTCATAAGGTTTGGGAGAAACCGCACCAAAAGAACACAACGGGCACGCTCGCGGCATATGCGCCGACAGGGTCGCTGCGGCAAGCTTCACCTGCGAGTCGCGCAGATTACGAAGCTTGGCAGCCAGAATAACAATGAGCGATTCTCCAGCTCAAATCATAGTGGGCAGTGCCGTTTTGGTTGTTGCTACAGGGTTTCTGATCTTTGCGGGACAAGCAACTGGATTTGGAAGTAGCCGCGCTGGCTATGAATTGTCTGCAAGCTTTCGTTCCGCAGAAGGTATTACCGTTGGCTCAGACGTGCGTCTTGCCGGTGTGAAAATCGGATCCGTCACCAAAATGGCTTTGAACACGCGGACATTTTTCGCGGACACTGAAATAACGCTCTTCGATGGCATCCAACTACCGGATGATAGTGCCATAACTATTGCCTCAGAGGGTTTGTTGGGCGGTAATTTCGTTGAAGTCAGTCCCGGCGGATCGCTTTCAAACTTCGAAGCAGGTGCCGAAATTGAAGATACACAAGGGGCGGTCAGCCTCATATCGTTGTTGATGAAATTTGTCTCCGGGAGCGGCGCGGAATGAACCGCTCTCTGTGTGCAGTTTTGGCTTTTTGCGCAATGCCGGCGTTTGCTCAGACCATTATTGAAGAGCCCTTGCCGTCCTTTGACGAAGAGTTGGGGATCATTGGCATCACGACTGAGAACCGCAGTCTAGACGTTCTTAATTCCAACGGCGATCCTTTTCTAGAAAGCGTTGAGACTGAATCCGTCGAGCAGGTGTCTCAAGGTACGGGTGCTGTTCTGCGCGGTTTAGATCGGGTGAGTACCGAGCTTCAGGACTTTGAGCTTGCGACAGGCGAAAGCTTTATGGTCGGTCCATTGCTCGTCACTTTAAAAGAGTGTCGTTACCCGCAGGACAATCCCTCTGGTGATGCATTCGCCTATCTGACTATTGAAGATCGCCTGCAGGGTGAAATCGTTTTTGAGGGCTGGATGATTGGGTCCGCTCCTGCGCTCAATGCGTTGGATCACTCGCGGTATGACGTCTGGGTGTTGCATTGCAAAACGTCCTCAGGCGACGAAATCGCTCCTGCTGAGTAGAAATTCGCATCGACTCCGAGCGCAGAAAATAAGCGTTTCCGATAGGTTTCTCTTGGAATTTCCTGTGCTCCGAGCGAGAGCAGATGGGGCGTGACAAATTGTGTGTCAAACAGGGTGAAGCCGCACCGACAAAGCCTGTCTACCAGATAGGCCAGAGCGATTTTTGAGGTGTCACGGCGGTGTGAGAACATGCTTTCCCCAAAAAATACCCCCCCCAATGTGACGCCGTAAACCCCGCCGACAAGGGTGTGGGTGTCCCAAACTTCGATTGAATGCGCAAAACCCAATCGATGCAGTTCTTGGTAGAGATCAAAAATTTCGGCATTGATCCATGTCTCCGCTCGATCCGCGCATGCCGCAACCGTTCCAGAAAAAGCGCTGTTGATTCGAATGTCGAACGACGAGGTTCGCAAGGTACGCGCCAAACTGCGTGAAATGTGAAACCCGTCGAGCGGAATAACGCCACGGCGGTGTGGGTCAACCCAAAATATATCAGGGTTTTCGCGGCTTTCAGCCATCGGGAATACGCCAGACGCGTAGCCGTTGAGCAATATTTCTGGCGTTAAAGGGTCAGACATTCCCAGTCTCAGCATATGAAAACGCCCACCCGAATAAGGGCAGGCGTGTGATTCTCAAGATAGGTTTGCTTCGAGCCAGCGTTCAAGCCAGTGGATGTCGTAATTCCCCGTTTGGATGTCTTCCTCCGCGAGGAGCATGTCAAACAGCGGCAAGGTGGTTGCGACGCCATCGACGATCAGCTCGCCTAAGGCCCGCTGCAGACGTGCGAGCGCTTCGGGGCGATCACGCCCGTGGACGATCAATTTTCCAATCAAACTGTCGTAATAAGGGGGGATCGTGTAGCCGTCATAAAGTGCGCTATCCATACGGACACCCAAGCCACCCGGCGCGTGGAACTGCGTGATACGCCCAGGGCACGGGGCGAAATTCGGCAGGCGTTCGGCGTTAATCCGTACCTCAATCGCGTGACCGTTGATGACAAGGTCATCTTGGCCAAAGGACATTTCAAGGCCAGATGCTACCCGAATTTGCTCACGCACCAGATCAATGCCAAAAATGGCTTCGGTGACCGGATGCTCTACTTGAAGGCGCGTGTTCATTTCGATGAAATAGAACTCCCCATTTTCGTAGAGAAATTCGATTGTACCCGCGCCAACGTAATTGATCCGCGCACAGGCGTCCGCACAGACCTTACCGATTCTGTCCCGCAACTCTTGGGTGATGCTCGGGCCGGGGGCTTCCTCAAAAACTTTCTGATGGCGACGTTGGAGCGAACAATCCCGCTCGCCTAAATGCACCGCTTTGCCTTTGCCGTCGCCAAAGACTTGGATTTCGATGTGACGCGGCGTGCCGAGATATTTTTCGATATAGACTTCGTCGTTGCCAAACACCGACTTGCCTTCAGAACGGGCTGTGCGGAAGGCAACTTCGAGGTCGGCTGCGGATTTGGCAAGTTTCATGCCACGGCCACCACCGCCCGCTGTTGCCTTGATGATCACCGGGTAACCAACTTCGTTTGCAACTTTTTGCGCGGTCTCGTAGTCAGGGACGCCCCCGATTGAGCCAGGAACGCAAGGCACGCCAAGTTTTAGCATGGTCTCTTTGGCGGTGATTTTATCGCCCATCGTGCGAATGTGTTCCGACGTCGGGCCGATGAACGCGATGTCATGGTCTTCGAGGGCCTGCACGAATGCCGCGTTCTCAGAGAGGAAGCCATAGCCAGGGTGGATCGCTTGGGCGCCTGTGATTTCACAGGCCGCAATGATGGCTGCCACATTGAGATAGCTGTCGGTGCTGGAAGGGGGGCCAATACAGATTGCTTCGTCGGCCATGCGCACATGCATGGCGTCTGAGTCCGCAGTGGAATGGACGGCGACCGATTTGATCCCCATCTCGCGACAAGCGCGGATCACGCGTAGCGCGATTTCTCCACGGTTGGCGATTAGAATTTTTTCAAACATAGGGCGCGCCTTATTCGATGATCATCAATGGTTGGCCATACTCAACGGCGTCGCCGTCGGTGATCAAAATCCGCTTAACCGTGCCGGACGCAGGGGAAGGAATATGGTTCATTGTTTTCATCGCTTCGATGATCATTAATGTGTCGCCTTCGGTAACTTTGCTACCCACACTTACGAAATTAGCTGCACCGGGTTCGGCCGCCATATAAGCGGTTCCAACAACGGGTGAAGGCACCGCGCCGGGATGGTCAGACGGATCTTCACTGACGACCGCAGGAGCGGATGCGGGTGCAGAAGCCACAGCCGCAGCAGGGGCTGCAACGGGGGCGGCTGCAACGGCGGCAACAACATTGGTTTGTTTGCTAACACGAACATTCAAGCAATCGTCGTCGCCATACTCGCGTTTGACATGCAGCTCGGTGAGATCGTTTTCATTTAGAAGTTCTGCAAGGGCCTTAATGAATGCCACATCTGAATCGTGATTTTTTGTCATGCCGTCCTCGATGTTTTCCGTTACCGCTTCTTTGGCAGCAACATGCCAAATTGTGTTTTAGACGCTTATAGCCAGTTGCCAAGTGATAGAAAAGCATTCCTACAACAATTCTTGACCTTACGAGAGCGAAAACTCAAGATTTTGTTACAGAAGTTGTAGCGGAGGCAGAATTTCAGGGTTGTTAGAAGAATTCTATGGGGTGAATGGACCCAAACTCTGCTCTTGGCACCGTGATGCCACGAGATTCTGCCGCATTTATACTGGAAGTTTGCTTGATTTATAATCATTTTAAGAGCGGCATTTTATTTTTTGACCATTTAGTCAATAAATTGCTTTGAAAGTGCTAAAACATGTGCAACGCTCTGGATATCAAACACGCCAGCAGGGAGGCACCTATGCCGAACAGCCAGTTTACCCCCGGAATCGCTTCGGGAAGGTTGTCAGACACGGACTACAACGAGAATTTTTCCGATCTTCACGCACCGCTTGAGGTCCATGAGGCCGCCGTTGCGGCAGATCGCTGCTATTTTTGTTATGACGCTCCATGTATGACCGCATGTCCGACGAGCATCGATATCCCATTGTTCATACGCCAGATTGCCACGGGAACACCCGACGCAGCAGCGAGAACAATTTTTAATCAAAACATTCTGGGAGGAATGTGCGCTCGGGTGTGCCCGACGGAAACGCTTTGCGAAGAAGTTTGCGTGCGCGAGACCGCCGAGGGGAAACCTGTCGAAATTGGCCGCTTGCAGCGATTTGCAACAGATACGTTGATGGCAAAGGGTGTTCATCCCTATGTACGGGCTGCGGCGACGGGCAAAAAAGTTGCCGTTGTCGGGGCCGGACCTGCGGGTTTGGCCGCGGCGCATCGGTTGGCGATGAAGGGGCACGATGTGACCCTGTATGACGCGCGCGCCAAAGCTGGTGGGTTAAATGAATTTGGGATCGCCGCCTATAAATCCGTTGACGAGTTCGCAGAACGCGAGGTCGCGTGGCTTTTGGAGATCGGCGGAATTACCGTTAAAACTGGGAAGGCGTTGGGAGGAAACCTCGCGCTTGAAACCCTTCGCGCGGAGTATGACGCTGTGTTCCTTGGTATTGGTCTTGGGGGAGTAAACGCTCTTCGTGCGCCAGGGGAAGACAAAGATGGTGTCTTGGATGCCGTTGGTTTTATTTCAGATTTGCGCCAAGCAGATGATCTTTCTGCCCTTCCCGTTGGTCGCAATGTTGTGGTGATCGGCGGCGGGATGACCGCCGTCGACGCCGCAGTCCAAAGCAAACTATTGGGGGCGGAGAACGTCACCATGGTTTATCGCCGTGGTAAAGAAGCCATGAGCGCAAGTGTTTATGAGCAAGAATTGGCAACGGCCAAAGGCGTTCGGATTATCTACAACGCGCAACCCAAAGCCGTGCTTGGAAATGGCGCCGCGTCAGGCGTTGAATTTGAATATACCACCTCGGAGCGCGGCGCGTTGCAAGGGACGGGGGAAGTTTTCACCGTTCCCGCGGATCAAGTATTCAAAGCCATCGGCCAAACGCTAATCGAAACCCCAGAGGGTATCGCAATGGCGGGCGGCAAAATCCAAACCTCGGAAACTGGCGCAACAAACATTGCGGGAATTTGGGCTGGCGGCGATTGCGCGAGTGGTGGCGATGATCTTACTGTCACAGGGGTCGCCCAAGGGCGCGATGCTGCCGAAGATATTCATACATTTTTGATGGGAGGTGCCTAAGTCATGGCCGATCTAACAAGCAATTTCGTTGGCATCAAATCACCCAACCCATTTTGGCTGGCTTCTGCACCGCCGACCGACAAAGAATACAACGTTCGCCGCGCCTTTGAGGCCGGTTGGGGTGGGGTTGTCTGGAAAACACTGGGTTCCGAAGGGCCGCCCGTTGTGAACGTAAACGGGCCACGGTATGGTGCTATTTTTGGCGCAGATCGCCGCTTGCTCGGTCTCAATAATATCGAGCTGATCACCGATCGCCCGTTGCAGACAAACCTTCGTGAAATCAAAGCGGTAAAGCGGGATTATCCCGACCGCGCGATGATCGTATCCCTCATGGTGCCGTGCGAAGAAGACGCGTGGAAAGCCATCCTACCCGTTGTCGAAGAAACGGGTGCGGATGGAATTGAACTCAACTTTGGCTGCCCCCACGGGATGGCGGAGCGCGGAATGGGCTCGGCCGTTGGGCAGGTACCAGAATACATCGAAATGGTCACACGGTGGTGCAAACAAAACACCCGTATGCCTGTGATTGTGAAGCTCACACCCAACATCACCGACGTGCGCAAGCCTGCGGAAGCCGCGCGCAGAGGCGGCGCGGATGCGGTGAGTCTGATTAATACAATCAATTCCATCACCAGCGTTAACCTTGATGCCATGAGCCCTGAGCCCATGATCGATGGCAAAGGCACACACGGCGGATACTGCGGTCCAGCGGTGAAGCCGATTGCGATGAATATGGTTGCGGAAATCGCCCGTAATGCCGAAACGGCGGGTTTGCCAATTTCGGGAATCGGCGGCATTACCACTTGGCGCGATGCGGCCGAATTTATGGCACTTGGTGCTGGCAATGTTCAGGTCTGTACGGCCGTTATGACTTACGGTTTTAAAATCGTCGAAGAGATGATTTCAGGTCTGAGCGAATGGATGGATGAGAAGGGCCACACCAATACCGCAGATTTCGTTGGCATGGCTGTGCCGAATGTAACTGATTGGCAGTATCTCAACCTGAACCACGTCACAAAAGCAGTCATCAACCAAGACGATTGTATTAAATGTGGTCGGTGTTACGCAGCTTGCGAAGACACAAGCCACCAAGCAATTTTAATGTCCGAAGATCGTGTTTTCACGGTGGACGACAGCGAATGCGTGGCGTGCAACCTTTGCGTTAATGTGTGTCCTGTCGAAAACTGCATCACGATGACAACGCTCGAAGATGGCGCGATTGACGAGCGGACGGGCGAGAAAGCCGGTGGGTATTCCAACTGGACACAACACCCCAACAACCCGTCGTTCGCAGCAGAATAACAGGTAATATCAAAAGCATTGAATATGGGGCCTCGTTGTTTTTCGGGGCCCTTTATGTTTGAGTAGGGGACAGAACCCGTGTAAAGATGGTGTCCAGAAAGGCCTCAGCATCCGGAAACGGGTCGGGCCGTTCTTCGCCTAAAACCATACGCACTTGTACGTCAAAATCGGCATAATGCTGAGTCAGGGACCAGATCGAAAACAAAAGGTGGCGTGGATCCACGGGGGCGATTTTCCCCGCGGCAATCCAGCCATCAATCACCAAAGATTTTTCGTCGACAAGACTTTTGAGCTCGCCCTCAATTGCGGGTCCAATTCGCGGAGCCCCTTGTAGTATTTCATTGGCAAACAGTCGGCTTTCGCGCGGAAAATCTCGGCTCATTTGCAGCTTTCGATGAACATATGCAAGAATTTCGTCGCGAGGATTTCCCTCAGCATTTAATTTGTACAACGGGTCGAGCCATGTTTCCATGAGGCCCTCAAGCAAAGTCGTATGGATGGCCTCCTTGGAGGCAAAATAGTAGAGTAAATTCGGTTTGCTCATACCCGCGGTTTTCGCGATATGGTCCAGCGTCGATCCTCGAAAACCGTACTGGGAAAAAACGTCCAAAGCGGCCTCAAGAATCAATGAGATGTTTTTTTGCTGGATTCGTGTCTTTGGTTGCTTGCTGTTCATTTCGGCCTCATCTCTCGGAACTCTCGCGCCGATTTTGGAATCGTCTGTGCCGCTTTTAACGGCCTGCTCAAAAATGTGCCAATTTATTTGTTTATTTCCCAGAAACCTGCCATTCCTATAGGAATTCTGCGTGAAAACTGGTCGAAAAACTTGACTGGTTTCTCACCTCTGTTAGCGTAAGATTGACCAAATGGTCAAACTATTTTGGGTGGCGGGATGCTAAATAACATGCCCGCCTAGGGAGGCCACAGTGGCAAACGATCACACAATTATTCCAAACGACCTATCCGCTTTTTGGATGCCATTTACGGCCAACCGCCAATTTAAGAAGGCTCCGCGCCTTTTTGTTGCCGCCGAGGGAATGTATTATACGACATCTGATGGTCAACAGGTTTTGGACGGAACTGCGGGTTTGTGGTGTTGTAACGCGGGTCATGCGCGGCCTAAAATAACTGAAGCGGTTCAAAAGCAAGTCGCCGAAATGGACTATGCTCCGGCTTTCCAGATGGGCCACCCGAAAGCGTTTGAATTGGCGAGTACTCTTCGGGATATGGCGCCTGACGGACTCAATCACGTCTTTTACACCAATTCCGGTTCGGAGTCGGTTGAGACTGCACTCAAAATTGCGCTGGCCTATCAGCGCACCATTGGGCAAGGCACACGTACACGGTTGGTGGGGCGCGAAAAAGGCTATCACGGGGTGAACTTCGGTGGGATATCCGTCGGCGGACTTGTGAACAATCGCCGGATGTTTGGCACCCTTTTGAATGGTGTTTTGCACCTTCCACATACTCATTTGCCCGAGAAGAATGCTTGGACCAAGGGCCAGCCAGAGCATGGCGTTGAGCTTGCGGATGACCTTGAACGGATGATCGCATTGCATGGTGCAGACACAATTGCAGCTGTCATTGTTGAGCCTATGTCAGGGTCGGCGGGTGTGTATATGCCGCCCAAGGGATACCTCGAGCGGCTGCGCGCACTTACAAAAAAACACGGTATCCTCCTGATTTTCGACGAAGTTATCACGGGATTTGGGCGCCTTGGCTCAAGTTTTGGCGCGGAGCATTTTGGTGTTACACCCGATTTGATTACCTGTGCTAAGGGATTGACGAATGGTGTGATTCCGATGGGCGCCGTTCTGGCTACTTCTGAAATTCACGACGCGTTCATGACCGGTCCCGAGCATGTGATTGAGCTTTTCCATGGCTATACCTATTCGGGAAATCCGGTGGCCTGTGCTGCGGGTTTGGCGACGCTTGAAACCTATCGCGAGGAAGAACTGTTCAAACGGGCTGCGGATATGGCTCCCTATTGGGAGGAAGCATTGCACAGTCTGAAGGGGTTGCCGCATGTGATTGATATTCGCAACATGGGCTTGATTGGCGCGGTGGAATTGGAGCCAATTCCGGGCGAGCCGACCAAGCGCGCGTTTGATGCTTTCTTGAAGGCTTATGATAAGGGAGTTCTCGTTCGGACCACGGGTGACATCATCGCTTTGAGCCCACCGCTGATTATTGAAAAAGAACATATTGATAAACTTATCGGGACGTTATCGGACGTTCTTAAGTCTTTGGATTAAGGAGCATCCCATGGCAGCACCAGGTGAAAACCTCAAAATTAACGGCGAACGTCTTTGGGAAAGTCTCATGGATATGGCAAAAATCGGACCGGGTATTGCTGGCGGAAATAATCGTCAGACCCTAACGGATGAGGACGGTGAAGGGCGCGCGTTGTTCCAGAAATGGTGCTTGGATGCTGGCTGTACGATGGGCCTTGATCAGATGGGAAATATGTTTGCGCAGCGGGACGGGACGGATCCCGATGCGCTGCCGGTTTATGTCGGCAGTCACTTGGATACGCAGCCGACAGGTGGAAAATACGATGGGGTTCTTGGCGTTCTTGGCGGGTTGGAACTCCTGCGCACGATGAATGATTTGGGGATCAAAACCAAACACCCAATCGTGGTTACCAACTGGACCAACGAAGAGGGCACGCGTTATGCGCCCGCCATGTTATCGAGCGGAGTTTTCGCGGGAATGCACACTCAAGAGTGGGCGTACGAGCGCGAAGATGCGGAGGGAAAAACGTTCGGCGACGAGTTGAAGCGGATCGGATGGCGCGGTGACGAAGACGTCGGCGCGCGGAAAATGCATGCGTTCTTTGAGTTGCACATTGAGCAGGGGCCAATCCTTGAGACCGAAGGAAAAACCATTGGCGTCGTGACCCACGGACAGGGACTCTCTTGGACAGAAGTTACCATCACGGGCAAAGATTCTCACACGGGATCGACTCCGATGCCGATGCGCCGCGATGCAGGGTTGGGTTTGGCGCATGTTCTTGAATTGGTGAACCAAATTGCGATGTCGCATGCCCCCCATGCGGTTGGCGCGGCGGGCCACATTGATGTCTATCCAAATTCGCGCAACGTGATTCCGGGAAAAGTGGTTTTCACCGTCGATTTCCGCTCGCCCGACCTCGCAGTCATCCAAGATATGGAAGCGCGTCTGCGCGAAGGGGCGCAAGCAATTTGTGACGAAATGGGCCTTGGGGTTTCGTTTGAAAAAACGGGTGGATTTGATCCTGTTACTTTTGATGAAACCTGCGTAACGGCCGTTCGCAATGCCGCCGAGCGCTTGGGGTATTCACATCGCGACCTGATCTCTGGTGCAGGGCATGACGCCTGTTGGATCAACAGAATGGCACCGACCGCGATGGTTATGTGCCCCTGTGTTGATGGCCTTTCTCACAATGAGGCCGAAGAAATATCTCAAGAATGGGCGACCGCAGGCACAGATGTTCTGCTGCACGCCGTTTTGGAAACAGCTGAGATTGTTGAGTAATCTGCTCGTCTCGCTGTCATTGGAAGGAAAAATGCTATGACCAAAGTCATCAAAAACGGAACCGTTTGCACTGCGGATCGCACGTGGAAGGCGGATGTTCTGATTGAGGGCGAGACCATCAAACAGATCGGCGAAAACCTCTCGGGCGACACATATATTGATGCGGAAGGGGCCTATGTGATCCCCGGCGGGATTGATCCGCATACCCATCTTGAGATGCCCTTTATGGGCACGACGGCGGCGGAGACTTTTGAGAGTGGAACATGGGCCGCGGCGGCCGGTGGCACCACGATGTTGGTTGATTTCTGCTTGCCCGGCCCTGATGGCTCGATAAAAAACGCGATCAACGAGTGGCACCGCAAATCCGCACCGCAAATTTGTTCCGACATCGGCTATCATATGGCGATCACGGGCTGGAATGAAGACATCCACCGCGAGATGAAAGACGCGGTCGATATGGGCGTTAACTCGTTCAAGCATTTCATGGCCTATAAGGGCGCATTGATGGTGGAGGACGACGAAATGTTCGCATCTTTCCAGCGCTGCAAGGAGCTTGGTGCGCTGCCGATGGTGCATGCCGAGAACGGTGACATCGTTGATATCCTTCAGAAAAAATACTTAGCCGAAGGCATCACAGGCCCAGAAGGGCACGCCTATTCGCGTCCGCCAGAACTTGAGGGCGAAGCGGCAAATCGTGCGATTACGATTGCCGATGCCGCGGGAACGCCGCTCTATATTGTCCATGTTTCTTGTGAGCAGGCGCATGAGGCCATTCGTCGGGCGCGTCAAAAAGGCATGCGGATTTACGGCGAGCCGTTGATTCAATTCCTGACATTGGACGAAAGCGAGTATTTCAAAGGCGATTGGATGCATTCGGCGCGGCGCGTAATGAGCCCGCCGTTCCGTAATAAAGAGCATCAAGCCAGCCTTTGGGCGGGTCTTCAGAGCGGGTCATTGCAAGTGGTCGCGACGGACCATGCCGCCTTTAATTCAGAGCAAAAACTGATGGGGAAAGATAACTTTTGCCTCATTCCGAACGGCTCAAATGGGGTGGAAGAACGGCTTGCTGTTCTCTGGACAGAGGGCGTTGAAACGGGCCGCTTGACCCCCAATGAATTTGTGGCCGTAACCTCAACAAACATTGCCAAAATCCTAAATATATATCCGAAAAAAGGGGCGATAATGGAAGGGGCCGATGCAGATATCGTTGTTTGGGACCCAAAAATTTCAAAAACAATCAGCCAAGCCAATCACCATTCTGTCTTGGATTACAACGTGTTTGAAGGGTTCGATGTTAAAGCTCAAAGTCGTTATACCTTGAGCCGTGGCGAAGTTATTTGGGCATGGGGGCAGAATAGCCAGCCTCAACCTGGGCGCGGGCGCTTTGTACCAAGGCCGGCCTTCTCGAGCGCTTCAAAAGCCTTGAGTAAGTGGAAAGAACTCAACTCTCCACGCACAATTAAAAGGGATCCAATGAACATTCCTGCGGGAATCTAAATCAACGTGCCGGCAGTGTCGGCACGTACAAAAATGACCGGAAAACCGGCAATCTCAAGGGGGACGGCGTGAGCCAAGCAACTGTAATAGAAGCTAAAAATCTGGACCTGACATTTCAAACAAACGATGGTCCAGTCCACGCGCTAAAGGATATTAGCCTTAAGATCAACCAAGGCGATTTTGTTAGCTTCATCGGACCGTCGGGGTGCGGAAAAACTACGTTTTTACGTACGATTGCTGCTCTTGAGACGCCGTCGGCTGGGGAATTGACCGTCAAAGGAATGAGTGCGGAGGAAGCACGTCAGAAGCGCGCCTACGGGTTTGTTTTTCAGGCGGCGGGCCTTTATCCGTGGCGCACGATTGCGGGGAATATCCGACTGCCCCTTGAAATCATGGGGTTTTCTAAGTCTGAGCAAAATGAGAAGGTCGAGAAAGTACTCGAACTTGTTGAGTTGGCGAATTTTGGCAATAAATTTCCGTGGCAGTTATCAGGTGGTATGCAACAGCGCGCGAGTATCGCGAGGGCCCTTGCGTTTGACGCCGATATTTTGCTGATGGATGAACCCTTTGGTGCTTTAGACGAGATCGTGCGAGATCATTTGAATGAACAGTTGCTAAAGCTCTGGGCGCGAACCAACAAAACAATTGGCTTTGTTACGCACTCGATTCCGGAAGCCGTGTATCTGAGCACCAAGATCGTCGTTATGAGTCCGCGGCCCGGACGCATTGCTGACGTCATTGAAAGTACGCTGCCCAAAGAACGGCCGCTGGACATTCGTGAAAGTCCCGAGTTTATCGAAATTGCACATCGGGTGCGGGAAGGCTTACGTGCAGGTCATAGCGATGATTGATGTGGGCTTGTTATTTTCGAACATCGACTGGCAAAACAGTGCGATATTGGAAGGGAAATTCTCTTATGCGTAGCATTTTTCCAATATTGACGGTTGTTACGGCAATCATTGTTGTTTGGTATTTTGGAACTTACCAAATGAACAAAACCTGGACGCAAGACCAAGCGCGGCGTGCAAATGTTGAGCTTACGCTGAACGAAATCGTCGCGGATACAATGGCCCAAGACCGGCCCAAGCTCCCGGCTCCCCATCAAGTGTCGCAAGAAATTTGGAAAACTACGGGCGCCATGGTGCTTGAGGGCAAGGGGCTGTCTAAACGGAGCTTGATTTATCACGGGTGGATTACCTTGAGTTCAACGTTGGTTGGTTTCGCCATCGGTACCATCGGTGGAATTCTATTGGCCGTGGGCATCGTCTACAACAAGGCGATGGATATGAGCGTTATGCCGTGGGCGATCGCTAGCCAAACTATTCCGATCCTTGCCATCGCGCCGATGATCGTGGTCGTTATGAACTCTATCGGAGTGCAGGGACTGTTGCCCAAGGCCATTATTGCAGCCTATTTGTCGTTTTTTCCGGTCGTTGTTGGCATGGTGAAGGGACTGCGTGCACCCAATAATATGCAACTCGATCTAATGAAAACCTACAATGCCAGTGGGGCTGAGACGTTTTGGAAATTGCGTCTCCCAAATTCGATGCCCTACTTTTTTACAAGTCTAAAAATCGGGATTGCTGCGGCGCTGATCGGTGCGATTGTAGCGGAACTTTCATCCAGCCCGTTGCGTGGTTTTGGCGGCCGAATGTTGACGGGGAGTTATTACGGGCAGACCATCCAAATTTGGAGCGCCCTGTTCTCCGCGGCGGTTATGGCGGCCTGTCTCGTTGGATTCATTGGGTTTTTACAACGCGTCACGTTGCGTAGAATGGGGATGACACAATGATTTGGATCGTTTCTGTACTGCTTTTTTGGGCTGCGGCCATGGGTGTGAATATTAAAATCGCCAATAGCGTTTTGGCGAAAACGCGTGCGGGAAAACTTTTTGTGCCGACACTGTTTGGCGTCACAATTCTGGTTGTTTGGGAAGGGCTTGTGCGGGGCATAGAAGTGCCTGCCGTAATTTTGCCGCCGCCAAGCGCCATCGCGGTACGGCTGAGTGAAAGTCTACCAATTCTTTGGACGGATTTTGTTCAAACCTTTGTAAAGGGCGCTTTGACGGGGTATATCATCGGTTGTGGGTCCGCGTTTCTGATCGCAATTGCGATTGATCGCTCTCCGTTTTTGCAACGCGGCTTGCTTCCTGTGGGTAATTTTGTCGCGGCCTTGCCGATAATTGGTACTGCGCCTATCCTCGTGATGTGGTTCGGGTTTGATTGGCATTCTAAAGCCGCCGTTGTTGTTGCGATGGTGTTTTTCCCGATGCTGGTTAATACGGTTCAAGGGCTAAAAGAAACAGATGCAATGCAACGCGATTTGATGCAAAGTTACGCAGCAAGTTATTGGCAAAGCTTGTTTAAACTGCGCCTTCCTGTTGCGATGCCGTTTGTTTTTAATGGGCTTAAAATTGCGACAACACTGGCGCTTATTGGGGCAATCGTTGCTGAATTCTTCGGTTCTCCGACGCGTGGGATGGGGTTTCGCATTTCAACGGAGGTCGGGCGTTTAGGGCTTGATATGGTGTGGGCAGAAATTACGATTGCGGCAATTTCGGGATCGTTGTTTTATGGAATTGTGGCGTTCGTTGAGAAAAAGGTAACCTTTTGGCATCCGTCTCAGCGGCGTCGGTGATAATTAAAAAAACTAATCAACATGGGAGACTACCAATGAAAAAACTACTGACAAGCGCTCTAGCTTTGGGCTTTGCTGCGGGTGCGGCGAATGCTGCTGATGATCTTACTTTGCAACTTAAATGGGTAACGCAGGCTCAATTCGCGGGCTATTACGTGGCTCTTGATCAAGGATTTTACGACGAAGAAGACCTGAACGTTACGATCAAACCCGGCGGCCCCGATGTGGCGCCAGCACAGGTTATCGCGGGTGGTGGTGCCGATGTTGTTGTGGATTGGATGCCTTCTGCTTTGGCCGCGCGCGAGGCGGGACTTCCGCTCGTGAACATTGCACAACCGTTCAAAAGCTCCGGCATGATGCTTACGTGTCTCAAGGAAAGCGGCATTGTTGCTCCCGCTACGGATTTCGCCGGAAAAACACTTGGTGTTTGGTTCTATGGCAACGAGTATCCTTTCCTGAGCTGGATGAGCACCCTTGGCTACACCACAGAGGGTGGCGACGGTGTAACTGTTCTAAAGCAAGGGTTTAACGTTGATCCATTGTTGCAGGGGCAGGCCGATTGTGTGTCGACAATGACCTATAACGAGTACTGGCAGGTGATTGACGCAGGGCTTACTCCTGATGATTTGGTGACGTTCAAGTATGAGGACGAAGGCGTTTCGACACTTGAAGATGGTCTTTACGTTCTAGAGGACAAGCTTGCTGATCCTGCGGAAGTCGACAAGCTTGAACGCTTTGTGCGTGCTTCAATGAAGGGCTGGAAATGGGCAGAAGAAAACCCAGACGAAGCTGCGTCAATTGTTTTGGACAATGACGAAACAGGTGCGCAAACAGAGAAGCACCAAGAGCGCATGATGCGCGAAATTGCTAAGCTTACAGCGGGATCAAACGGCGCGCTCGACATCGCGGATTATGATCGTACGGTTGCGACTCTCTTGGGCGGTGGCTCTGATCCTGTCATCTCCAAAATGCCTGAAGGGGCCTATACATTGGCCATCACAGACGCCGCATTGAAATAGGCGACTGATTTTACTTTCGAGGGCGTCTCCTTTGGGGGCGCCCTTTTTTGTCGCACGCTTGCCAGTCTTTGATACTTCCGAAGCACAACAAAAAAGGGCCACCCCGACAAGGAGTGGCCTTAACTCTCACGATTTTAGCTGAATTACTTTAGCTGAATTACTTTAGCTCGATACGGGTCGAGATAAGCTCATCTACAACACCTGGGTCCGCCAGAGTCGACGTATCGCCCAAGGAGCCATAGTCATCTTCGGCAATTTTGCGCAAAATACGGCGCATGATTTTTCCAGAACGCGTTTTTGGCAATCCCGGGGCCCATTGGATGATATCGGGTTTGGCAATCGGGCCAATTTCCGTACGGACCCATTTCTCAAGATCTTTGCGGAGTTCATCCGTTGGCTCAATACCGTTCATCAAGGTGACATAGGCGTAAATGCCTTGGCCTTTAATGGGGTGCGGGAAGCCAACAACCGCCGCTTCGGCGACATGGGCATGGGCCACCAATGCACTTTCGACTTCGGCAGTACCCATGCGGTGGCCAGAAACGTTGATCACATCATCCACGCGACCAGTGATCCAGTAATACCCATCCGCATCGCGGCGACAGCCATCGCCCGCAAAATAATACCCTTTGTAATCGGAAAAATAGGTCTTCTCGAACCGCTCGTGGTCGCCGAAAACGGTCCGCATTTGGCCGGGCCAGCTTGTTTTGAAACACAGAACACCTTCGGCCTCGGTCTCATGGATTTCTTCGCCCGAGGTCGCGTCAAGTACGACAGGAGCGATGCCAAAGAAAGGCAGGGTTGCGGAGCCAGGTTTCGTAGCAGTTGCGCCGGGGAGGGGGGTCAGAAGGTGACCGCCGGTTTCGGTTTGCCACCATGTGTCAACGATGGGGCATTTGCCTTTTCCGACCACGTCGTTGTACCAATTCCACGCTTCTGGATTGATGGGCTCGCCCACGGTTCCAAGTAGTTTGAGGCTGGAAAGGTCATGTTTTTCAACGGGTCCGTTTCCGTGCGCCATGAGGGCGCGAATGGCTGTTGGGGCTGTATAGAATTGGTTGACTTTGTGTTTCTCGCAAACCGCCCAGAAGCGCCCCGCGTCGGGGTATGTCGGCACACCCTCAAACATTATAGTCGTCGCGCCATTGGCGAGAGGGCCGTAGATAATATAGCTGTGACCCGTAACCCAACCCACATCGGCCGTACACCAAAAGACGTCGCCGTCATGGTAATCGAAGGTGTACTGGTGCGTCATCGCGGCGTAAACGAGATAGCCGCCGGAGGAGTGGACAACGCCCTTGGGTTGGCCAGTGGAGCCGGACGTGTAGAGCACAAACAGTGGATCTTCGGCATTCATTTCTTCGGGGGCGCAGTCGGTGCTAGCTGCGGCCATTTCCGCTTTGACGTCGATGTCGCGCCCTTCAGTCCAAGTGGTTTGGCCGCCCGTGTGTTTTACCACCAAGCATTTTACTTTGTCGTTACAGTGCAAAAGTGCCGCGTCTGCGTTTGATTTGAGGGCTGTATTGCGTCCGCCGCGCGGGGCTTCGTCGGCTGTAATGACGAGTTTCGCCGCGCTGCCGTTAATGCGATTGGCAAGCGCATCCGGTGAAAATCCAGCAAAAACAATAGAGTGCACCGCGCCGATGCGCGCGCAGGCCAACATCGCGTAGGCGGCCTCTGGGATCATGGGCATATAAAGGACAACGCGGTCGCCCTTGGTTACGCCTTGAGATTTAAAGACATTCGCAAGCCGACAGACGTTTTCATGCAGCTGTTTATAGGTGATGTGTTGCGCGGGGGTGTCGGGGCTATCAGGTTCAAAAATGATCGCCGTTTGGTCGCCGCGCGTTGCAAGATGGCGATCGATACAATTGGCAGCCACATTGAGGGTTCCGTCGGCGTACCAATTGATGTTCACACTTCCGAGTTCGAAATTCGAGTTTGAAACTTCGGTATAGGGCTTGATCCAGTCAATCCGCTTGCCGTGCTCGCCCCAAAACGCATCGGGGTCCGCGATCGACGCGGCATACATTTTTTCGTAAGTGGCTTTATCTGCGTGAGCCTCTGCAGAAAATGCGGCGCTGGGTGCGTAGGTTTTATCACTCATTTGAAGTCTCTCCTCCCGATGTGCGCAGCGTGAGGAGACTGGGCACAAATTCCTTGGTCGATGTTTACCACTTTTTGCGCAAAGCGCGAGGGGTGGTCCCGCATTTTTCTGCGGGGCCGTTTGAAACTGCGCCGTGCTTTAAATAGCGAGGTATTCCGCGCGCAATTTGTCGTCGTTAAGGACCTCGTCAGCAAGGCCGTCAAAAACGACGGTCCCGGTATCCAAAATGACCGCACGATCTGCAAGTTTTAGCGCACGAATGGCATTTTGCTCAACGATCACGGTGGTGATGCCTTGCGCTTTGATGATGTTGAGGGTTTTCTCAATCTCGTCAACGATGACAGGCGCAAGCCCTTCATAGGGCTCATCTAGCAACAAAACCCTAATATCGCGGGCAAGGGCGCGGGCGATGGCGAGCATTTGTTGCTCACCGCCCGAAAGCGTGACGCCTTCCTGCTTGCGACGTTCGCCAAGGCGCGGGAACAACTCATAGAGGCGCTCAAGCGACCAGCCAATAGGCTCGGCAATCTGCGCAAGTTGCAGGTTCTCTTCAACCGTAAGACCCTGAATAATTCGGCGATCCTCGGGAACTAGGGCCAAGCCTGCACGCGACGCTTCATGCGCCTTCATTTTATGCAAATTTTGATGATCGAGCCAGATTTCACCATGGGTAAGCATCGGATCATCGAGACGTGCCAGAGCCCGTAAGGTTGAGGTTTTACCCGCACCATTGCGGCCGAGAAGGGCAAGGATTTCGCCTTCATGCACGTTAAAACTCACCCCTTGGACGATGTAGCTCTCGCCATAGTAAGCATGTAAATCCCAGACGGAGAAAAAGGCCGGAGCCGTGGCGGCGTGGTTTGCGTTTTTCGCGAGAGCCATGTGGGCCTCCTATTCCTGAGTTTCGCCGAGGTAAGCTTCTTTTACCTTGGGGTGACCCTTGATGTTTTCGGGGGTGTCTTCGACCAATGGAGTGCCTTGGGCGAGAACGGTGATGCGTTCCGCGAGCGAGAAGACCACATGCATGTCGTGCTCAATGATGGCCATAGTAATGTCGCGGCTATCTTTGATTTCCTTGAGCAGGTCGATGGTATTATTGGTATCGGCGCGCGCCATGCCAGCCGTTGGTTCGTCTAACAGCAACAGGCGCGGTTCTTGGACCAAGCACATGGCCATCTCAAGGCGTCGCTTATCCCCGCGAGAGAGGGAGCTTGCTGTCATGTGCAGTTTGTCTTGCATATTCACATCGAGCAACATTTTTTCTGCTTGCTCGTTGATGTCCACTTCGTTTTCAACGGTTTCCAAGGCGTGCAAGCGGTAGGACCCGTCACGTTTTGCAAAGCAGGGGATCAGAACGTTTTCTAAAACCGTGAGATCGGCAAAAATCTCGGGTGTTTGAAACACACGGGAAATGCCCATCTGATTGATTTCATGCGGCTTACGCCCCAAAACAGATTGGCCGTCGAACATCACTGAACCCGTATCGGGAATGAGTTTGCCAACCAAAACGTTGAGGAGGGTGGATTTACCGGCCCCGTTTGGGCCGATAATTGCATGAACGGTGTTTTCAGCAATGCTGAGGTTGACGTCTCCGAGTGCCTGGAGCCCCCCAAACCGCTTGCCGACGTTTTTTACTTCTAGAATACCCATGTTCGTATCCTTTCTTATTCGGCCACGTGAGGAGTGGGTTTCGGGGCATGCGTTTTGTTAGAGTTTGGATCCCCCCCGCCACTGCGCTTGTTTTTAATCCATTTCGTGATGCGTTGTCCGCCTTCCATCAGCCCTCCTGGCAGGAAGATCACGACGAGCATAAAGAGCGCGCCAAGGGTCAGGTGCCAGCCTTTGCCAACGAAGGGGTGGATCAGCGTCACAAGGAGGTTTTCCAGACCATCAGGTAGGAAATTAAACCAACCGTGCAAAACCGTATCGTTGATTTTTGAGAAGATGTTCTCGAAATACTTGATGAAGCCAGCCCCAAGGACAGGGCCCATCAATGTACCTGCACCGCCGAGAATGGTCATGATGACAACCTCGCCAGAAGCGGTCCATTGCATTCGTTCGGCGCCCGCGAGGGGATCCATCGAGGCCAGTAAACCACCCGCCAAACCTGCGTACATACCCGAGATCACGAAAGCGGCCAAAGTGTAGGGACGCGCATTCAAACCAGTATAGCTCATGCGTGTTTGGTTGGTTTTAACCGCGCGCAACATCAGCCCAAAAGGGGAGCGGAAGATGCGCAGGCTGATGTAGAAGGCAATCACTGCAATCACGCCACAGAAGTAGTAGCCAACGTTGAAGGTGAATACGTGTCCAAGGACTTCCCATTTGGCGGAACTGTTCATCGAAAGGCCAAAGAGGTTGGTGTTTGGAAGCGAACCCGAAGTGTTTTTCGCCATAAGGATGCGCGGATCATCTAGGGCCAATTGCAAGCCGGTTTCCCCGTTTGTGATGGGGGTAAGTACCGAATAGGCGAGGTTGAAGCTCATCTGTGCCAAGGCAAGGGTGAGGATTGAGAAGTAGATCCCAGACCGGCGCAGAGACACATATCCGATCACAAGAGCAAAGAGGCCCGAAACAACAATCGCCAAGATAATTCCGGGAATGACGTTTACGGTGAGGAGTTTCATCATCCAGACCGCGGAGTAGGAGCCCACGCCCAGAAAGGCCGCGTGCCCAAAGGAGAGGTATCCCGTAAGACCAAAGAGGATGTTAAACCCGATCGCGAAAATACCATAGATCGCAAAGCGTTGCATGAGATCAGGGTAGCCCGCGTTGAATTGCGCCAAGCCGGAATTTTCGGCGAAAGGTTGCGTGAGAAACGGCGTCAACATGGTCAAAGCGATCACGAGCAGCAGAAATTTGGTGTCTTTTTTGTTGAGACCTAGCATGATTATTCCTCCATCACACCTTTGCGGCCCATAAGTCCGCGAGGACGGGTGAGCAGAATGATAATTGCAACCAGATAGATGATGATCTGGTCAATTCCAGGGATGATGTCTTTGATCCAATTCATGGAAGCAAAGCTCTCAAGTATCCCTAGCATGAAGCCCGCAAGCACGGCGCCCGGAAGGCTGCCCATACCGCCAACAACCACAACAACAAAGCTTAGTACGAGGAAGTCCATCCCCATATGGTAGTTGGGCGAGTTGATCGGCGTATACATCGCCCCAGCAACCCCCGCGACGGCGGCCGCAATCCCGAACATAAAGGTAAAGCGTTTGTCGATGTCGATGCCAAGGAGCCCGACGGTTTCGCGGTCGGCCATACCGGCACGCACAACCATCCCAAAGGTGGTGAATTGCAAAAAGCTAAAGACCGCACCAATCACCACGAGGGAGAAGCTAAAGTAAACCATGCGCCAGTAGGGGTAGATGATTTTATTTGCGTCCATACCAAAGGCGAGGCCAAAGTCAAACGAGCCTCTGAAGACATCCGGGGCCGGTGTAGGAATGGGGTTTGCGCCGTAGATCGCCTTGATGATTTCCTGAAGGACAATCGCCAACCCGAAGGTCACAAGGATTTGGTCCGCGTGGGGGCGTTTGTAGAAATGTTTGATTAACCCGCGCTCCATAACGAAGCCGACAAGGATCATGAAAGGTATAGCAAGGAGGAGGGAAAGTGGGACCGCCCAGTCGATGATGGCTGCACCCGTTTCGGGGCCAAACCATGCTTCAACATAGGGGGTCTTGATCTCAGCGGGATTGCCGAGGAAATCAACTTTCGTCTCGTCCAACTTGACGGATGACAAACTTAGGAGTCTGCTAAAGGTGACGGCACAAAATGAGCCAAGCATGAACAGCGCACCGTGGGCAAAATTGACCACCCCCAACGTGCCGAAAATTAGAGTTAGGCCCAAAGCGATCAGCGCATACGCAGACCCTTTGTCCAACCCATTCAGAATTTGAAGAAGGAGCGTGTCCATTATCCCCACCCGATTTTTTTATGATTTGGGGCGCCTACATTTGTAGGGCCAAGGGGGTTGGGCGCAACGCATGCGCCCAACCATTGTCGATCAAGCCTTAAGCGCCTGGGTTACATTGACCCAAAGCACCACCCGCAAACATGGGGTTGTCTGGGGCGTAAGTCACTTGGCTTACTGGGGTAACTTCAACGATTTCAAGAAGGTCAAACTCGTTTTCTGGGTTCTCTTTACCCTTCACAACAAGCACGTCTTTGAAGCACTGGTGATCTTCGGCACGGTAAAGTGTTGGACCGTTGCCAAGACCATCAAACTCAAAGCCTTCAAGCGCTTCAACGATACCACATGGGTTAAACGTACCCGCGCGTTGTGCCGCATCCGCATAAAGAAGTGTCTGACAGTAAACCGTGTGTGCGGCCTGACTTGGTGGGAAGCCATATTTCGCGCCAAAGGAGCGCACGAAGGCTTGCGACGCTTCGTCCTGAAGGGACCAGTGCCAGTTTGTCGATCCAAAGATACCTTTAACGTTTTCGCCCGCACCACGCGCCATGAGGCGGGAGTAAAGAGGCACAACAATTTCAAAGTTCTTGCCGTTGACTTGCTTTTCACGCAGGCCAAACTGAACCGCGTTGGTTAGCGAGTTCACCATGTTTCCGCCGTAGTGGTTCAGAACCAAAACATCTGCGCCGGAGTTCAACACAGGTGCGATATACGAGCTGAAGTCTGTAGAGGCGAGCGGTGTGCGCACCTTGTTCACAGTGGTCCAGCCCATGGCTTCTGTGGCTGCGGCGATGGACTCTTCTTGTGTCCAGCCCCATGAGTAATCCGCCGTCAAGTGATAGGCGACGCGGTCGTTACCATAGAGTTTCTCAAGCACAGGCGCCAAAGCAGCGGCAGACATGTAAGCGTTGAAGAAGTGACGGAAACCATTGGCTTTTTTGTCTTTACCAGTGGTGTCGTTGGAGTGTGTCAGGCCGGCCATGAAGATCACGCCTGCTTCTTGACAGAGACCTTGAACCGCAATCGCAACACCCGAAGATGAGCCGCCTGTGATCATCACAGCGCCGTCTTTTTCGATCATGGATTTAGCAGAAGCCCGCGCTGCATCGGATTTAGTTTGTGTATCGCCGGTTACGAATTTGACTTCGTTACCCAGAATACCCGTGCCATCCAATGTCTTGGAGCTAAAGGTGTTCATCATGCCGCCGTCGCCGCCACCGTTCAGGTGCTCAACTGCGAGTTGGTAGGCACGAAGTTCGTCAGCACCCTCGTCGGCATAAGCGCCAGTTTGGGGTACGTTAAAACCAAGCGTTACGCCACTGCCGTCAGGGGCATTGGTATAGGCCGCTGCGGACGACGCTGTGAAAATCGTGGGAACAGCAAGACCAGCGCCAGCGATGGCACTGGTTTTAAGTAAACCACGACGAGTGAGTAAATTGGACATTCATATCCTCCCGATTGAATTAAGTAACATATGCCTCCTCCGCATATGCCACTCGCCCTTTACAGAACATGAACAGTATTCGTCCGGGTTCGAAAATTTCGCAACAATAGCTTTTAAACAAAGATTATTTTTGTAAAGATATAGACATTAAAAGTGATTGATGTGTAAAGTTATTAACGCGCACGCGCAGAAAATGCTGCATTTGTTGAGGTTTCCGCGGGAGGAAGCATGACGTCACACCAATTGACAGGCCATAGAATACGAGATCGAAGGGTCGCAGTCGGGCGAAGACAGGGGGAATTGGCCAGGCAGGTCGGAATTTCACCGTCCTACCTCAACTTGATCGAACACAATCGCCGCAGAATCGGCGGGAAACTGTTGATGGACATCGCACGGGCCTTGGCGGTTGACGCGTCGGCCCTTTCTGAGGGCACAGAAGCCACCCTTTTGGCCCGCCTTCTTTCGGCCGCGGCCAGCCAAATGGCGAGTGCCGCCGAGATCGACCAAATAGAGGGGTTTGCCGCGCGGTTTCCGGGGTGGGCGGCGCTGCTGGCCAGTCAAACACAACGGGTTTCTGCGTTGGAGCGCCAAGTCGAGGCCCTGACGGATCGGCTTGCACATGATCCTATTCTCTCGGGGGCGCTGCATGAGGTTCTCTCAACCGTGACGGCGATCCGCTCTACTGCGGCTATTCTGGCCGATCCGCAAGACATGGAGCAGGCGTGGCGCACACGTTTTCAGCGCAACCTCTATGAGGATTCGGTACGCTTGGCCGAGTCTTCGCAGGCTTTAGTGACGTATCTCGATCGCGATGAGGCGGCTTCCTCACTGGCGGGGACTCCTATCGACGTTTTGGAGGCATACTTACGAGAGCATAGTTTTCATCTTCCTGCGCTAGAGGTTGGCGATGCGGATATTCCCAATCTTGTCATTGCAGCAGGAATTGAAGGCGATGCCGCTCAAGAGGCGGCGCGCCAGTATTTCACGCGCTATGTGCAAGATGCTGCGGCAATGCCATTGGGAGCGTTTCAGCAGGAGGCCATCCGCGCACAATACGACCCCGCAAAGCTAGCCCGCGCTTTTTCCACCAGCATTCCCGCCACCATGCGGCGCCTCGTGACCCTCCCTGTCGAAACGGAAAACGCCGCCATTGGCCTTGCAATTTGTGACGGCACGGGGGCTTTGGTGCTGAGGCACGCAATCGGCGGATTTCCTTTACCAAGGTTTGGGGGGGCGTATCCAGAATGGCCACTGTATCAAGCTCTGAGCCGTCCAAATTTACCCGTGCGGCGCCATATTCAACAGGGGCAGGGCAGTTCTGCGCGCCAGTTCCTCGTCTATGCAATCTGTCAGTCGGTCGCGCCTCTTTCGTTTGATGTGCCACCGCAACTAGAGGCAACTATGTTAATTTTACCCGCAGCGCTTGTGCCAGATATTATTGGGGCCACGCCCGATCTTTTCCTGTCAAACACGCCTGTAACCCGGATCTAGCCGGTTTTGCGATTGCGTCGCATCAAAGTTGCTTTTGACATGAGGTAAGAGTATCGAAATAATCAGGGCACGTAAAATGGGAGGTGGAGGCCTCCTGACAGGGGGTTTCGAACTGGCTGTCGAATGGGGAGGGATAGATGGGCAAACATGTCCTATTGATTGAAGATGAACCGAATATTGTCGAGGCGATCCGTTTTATTCTGGCGCGTGATGGCTGGCGGGTGGATACCCATGCGGATGGACGCTCGGCTGTGAATGCGGTTCTTGATGTCGCACCCGATGTGGTGATTTTGGACGTTATGCTGCCTCATAAAAGCGGGTTTGACATCCTGAAGGAGCTGCGCGAAATCGAAGCGACCGCGACGTTGCCCGTGTTGATGCTTACAGCGCGCGGCCAAACCAAAGACCGCGCATTGGCCGAGAGTTACGGGGTGAGCCATTTTATGACCAAGCCCTTCTCCAACGCCGAAGTCCTTGAAATCATGCAAACACTTTGCCCCGCATGAACGAACCATCGCGCCCCCTCTTTGTGGCGCATGCCACCTATCGGGCGCGCCGAACTATGGACGCAGCCCGACTTTTGCCACTGTTGGGCGTCATTCTTCTTGTCGGCGTTCTGACCTTGATCCGCAGTAATGCCTCCGATGACGGGATCTCTGGGTCGGTGTTGTTTATGTTTGGGGTGTGGGTCGTTTTGATTGCGCTGGCGGCGCTTTTGGCTCGGCCGTTGCATCGTATCGGGCGCAAAGAGTATAAAGCGTCCAAGTCGGACCACGAGGCCTAGAGATGGTCCCGTTTAATGCGCTAATTGCCGTCTGCCTTACCTATGTTGTCGCCCTGTTTCTCATCGCCTTTTTCGCCGAAAAACGCGCAGCGGCAGGGAAGCTTGGCTGGCTGCAATCCCCGCTGGTCTATACGCTATCCCTATCGATTTATTGCACCGCTTGGACCTTCTATGGTGCCGTTGGATATGCGGCGCGCTCAGGGCTTGAGTTCGCGACAATTTACATCGGCCCCACGATTGTGATGATCGGGTGGTGGTGGTTTGTCCGAAAACTGGTGCGAGTTGGGAAAATGCAGCGGATCACCTCCATTGCCGATCTTATTTCCTCGCGTTTTGGGAAGTCGACGTCGCTTGGTGTTATCGTCACTTTGATGGCGGTCGTTGGGTCTACGCCATATATTGCCTTGCAGCTTCAATCGGTTACGCTCTCATTTTCGGTTTTTGCGACACATAGCGGCCAAGGTGCCAGCATGGATTTGAACGCCACCGCACTTTGGGTGGCGATCGGGCTTGCGGTCTTTACGGTGTTATTTGGAACCCGCAATCTGGACGCCAACGAGCGCCATCACGGCGTGGTGACGGCCATCGCAGTTGAAGCGGTTGTAAAACTTGTCGCGCTCTTGTCCGTCGGTATATTTGTGGTCTGGGGCGTGGCGGATGGTATGGGGGATACGCTGGCGCGGATCGACGCGTCGCCGCTCTCGGACATCCCCCCCAACACCAGCCGCTGGATCAGTTTGACGTTCCTTTCGGCGGCCGCGTTCATCTGTTTGCCGCGCATGTTTCAAGTCATGGTGGTGGAAAATTCCGACGAACGCCACGTGGCCACAGCGAGTTGGGCTTTCCCGCTGTATTTGTTTTTGATGTGCCTCTTCGTGCTGCCAATCGCTGTGGTTGGCCTGGAACTTTTGCCCAATAATAACCCCGATCTATTCGTTCTCAGCCTGCCGCTATCGATGAACCAAAATGGCCTTGCGATGTTGTCCTTCCTTGGCGGTTTTTCCTCCGCCACATCGATGGTTGTTGTTGCGGCCATTGCCCTGTCGACGATGGTGTCAAACCACATTGTAATGCCGCTTTGGCTCTCAAAAAACCAAAGTGGTGCGACGGTTTCGGGCGACGTGCGGCGTGTTATTCTTCTTGCGCGTCGCACATCGATCGCGGGTATTTTAGGGCTTGGCTATATATATTATCGTTTCTCTGGTGGCGGCGCGGCACTCGCGGCCATTGGGTTGATCAGTTTCGCGGGGGTTGCGCAGTTTTTGCCCGCCCTCGTCGGTGGTATGTTTTGGCGCGGAGCAACATGGATCGGGGCCATCGCGGGTCTGTTGACGGGGTTTGCGATCTGGGCCTATGCGTTGTTTTTACCCAGCCTTGGTGCCAATGGTCTTATGAGTGCCTCTGTGATGGAGTTTGGCCCTTTTGGGATGAGTTGGCTTGCGCCGCAATCTTTGTTCGGTATCAAAGGCTTGGATCCCGTTGTTCACGCGATAGTCTGGTCCACATTCCTGAATACTTTGGCGTTTTGTACGGTATCTTTACTGAGTTTCCCCTCTCCATTGGAACGCCTGCAAGGAGCTCAAATCGTCAACGCATTTGAGCATTCGACGACCGCGCAAGAGTGGAGGGGGCATGGCGGCGAAGCAGAAGATCTTCTGGTGATGTCCCAACGTATTCTGGGGGCGGATCAGGCGCAGAAAGTGTTTCTTCAGGCCGCAAAATCACAGGGAAAACAGGGGTATCTGCCCGATACTTCGCCAGATTTCCTCAGTCGAATTGAGCGCGAATTGGCTGGATCGGTTGGCGCTGCAACCGCGCATGCAATGGTTGGGCAGATCGTCGGCGGGGCCGCAGTTTCGGTTGAGGATTTGATGGCGGTGGCCGACGAAACGGCCCAGATGTTAGAGTACTCAAGCCAGCTTGAGAACAAAACCGCAGAGCTTGGGCGCACGGCACTTCAATTGCGCGAAGTGAATGAAAAACTGACCGAATTGTCGATCCAAAAAGACGCCTTTTTAAGTCAGATCAGCCATGAGTTGCGCACTCCGATGACCAGTATTCGCGCCTTCTCAGAGATTCTGCGCGAGGAGGGAAAAATGACGGATTCCGAGCGTAAAAAATATTCGAGCATTATCCATGACGAGACCCAACGCTTGACGCGGCTTTTGGACGATTTACTCGATATTTCGGTGCTGGAAAACGGGCAAGTGAGCTTGAATGCACAGGATGCCACGTTGGGCGTGTTGCTTGATCACGCAGTTTCGGCGAGTATTTCGCATGATGCCCATCCGATCACCGTGATACGGGATGCGGGGCGCGAAATGGTTCCGCTTCATACTGATAGTGATCGATTAACTCAGGTCTTTATCAATCTGATTTCAAACGCACAAAAATACTGTGACGCCGAAACACCTGTGCTGCGTATTCACGTGCGAACACCAACACCGGATGGGTGGATTGAGATTATTTTCGGCGACAATGGATCAGGAATTTCGAACAAAAACCAAGGTTTGATTTTTGAGAAATTTTCTCGCCTCGGGGATCAGGCCGCAGCAGGAGGGGCCGGGCTTGGCCTTGCGATTTGCCGTGAGATTATGATCAATCTTGGCGGCGAAGTGAGCTATTTACCAGGGCAGAGTGGCGCGGCGTTCCGCGTTTCATTCCCGAGTAAATTGCCTGACCGCAAAGTAACCCATGCGATGTTGGACCTTCCAAGCGAGGAAATCGCGCTCTAAGGGTTAATTTTTGCGAAGTCGTGGCCACTAGTAACGAATTCTCAACCATGTTTGCCCAAAAACAGAGGGTATGCCATTGGGAATTCAAGGAATATGACTGCCGACGCGGTTCAATCAGTACTAAAACGCTTGATGGAGCGGGTCGGGGAGAGCCCCGACCTGTCGTTGATGACGCCCTGCAAAGCGATGCGCAATGCTCTTCCAAAGGCGGCGGATCATGCACTGGACCTACCGTTGATCGTGTCGGATGTTTCCCTGAAAAGTCACACTCGCGAAATGTTGCTCAGTAAACTTGAGGACAACCGCCTGTACATGCTCATACAATCTACGGACGATCGTCTCGGCATTGCGATTCCGGATGCGGCCCTATTGGCGAGTCTGATTGAGATTCAAACAATAGGGGATGTCTCACCGAATCCGCCGATTGCGCGGCGCCCCACCCGTACGGATGCGTCCTTGGTAGAGCCATTTCTAGATGCCGTTCTTGCCGAATTCGTGCATCAGCTTGCGGGCAAGGAGGAACTTCCGCGGTTTCTTGGGTTTTCCTATTCCCGTGTTATCGAAGATCAGCGCCATCTGCCCCTCGTTTTGCCAGAAGACGATTATGCGTGTTTTGAGATTGCAGTGGGGTTGGGCAAGGTGGCCAAGCCCGCTTCCTTGATCCTCGCCTATCCGAGCTTGCGGGTGGATACGAAAGCATCCGAGGATGTCGGTCCCTCCAAAAAATGGACGACAAAACTCGAAGCAGGGGTGATGGGAGCCGAGGTGGAGATTGACGTGACCCTGCATACGTTCACCATGCCGTTGGACGAAGTCCCCAATCTTGTCGTTGGGTATGAAATTATACTGCCGCGTATGTCCGTGAACACCCTTAAAGTAAAAGGGAGCGATGGAAGCGTCGTCGCTCAGGGATCGTTGGGCCAGTCCAACGGTTTTCGCGCGGTAAAAATTTCGGGTGGTGAGGGTGCTAAGACGGCGCAGTCAAAGTCCTCGATGGCACAAATGAATGGAAGTCCGCTTGAGGCCATGGGACCCGTCGATGGGCCAATACCTGTCACCGCGACGGATGCCGTTTTGCCAATGGACACCGGAGTTCCGAAAGATTTTTCCGATATGAGTCCACCGGATGAAGTGGACGAGCCTGACGACGGATTGGGCGATTTTCCGGCAATGGACGATTTTCCATCCATGGGTGACTTGCCACCGATGGACAATTTACCACCGATGGGCGATTTGCCAGACCTTGATTTCGAGATGGACGTGAGCCCAATTCAAATCGACTAGGAAAGTCCTATTTTTCGGCGAGAATGTCGAGTTGGTTGCGCATGGCTTCAAGCTGATAGCCTGCCGCCTCGCCTGCCGCAATGATTTGGCTTGTGGATATTTTTCCGGCACTTCCCAAGGCCCAAACGACAGTTGAGCGATTTCCCGAAGCGCAATATGCAAAACACTTGCCAGTCGCGGTTTCGATCTCACGGGCCTGAATATCGAGAATATCTTGGGTCAATTGCCCATGGACGACGGGGTTGATCACAAATTTCAGCCCCGCAGCTTCCACTGCGGCCTTGATTTCCGCCGCCTGTAGGGCTGGTGGAACTTCAGAATCCGGTCGGTTGCAAATGACCGTGGTAAAACCAGCATCCACCAAGGCCTGAACATCGTTTGGCTCAATCTGGGCAGAAACGGCATAGGTATCTGTAATCGTTTTAATATCCATGCCGTCTCTTACCACGTGATTTAGGCGGATTCTAGCCGAGATTTTAGCCTTGGCGCGAAAATCATTCCAAGCGTCATGAAGGCAACAAATGTGAGGCCTCCCACACCGCCAAAGCTCAAAGATGCAATTGCGGGACCAGGGCAAAGGCCAGCCAACCCCCAACCGGCCCCAAACAAAACCGATCCAACCACAAGGCCGCGACCAAGGCGTGGTTCTGGTGGTGCAGGGAATGTGCCACCTAATTTTGGCGTGCGCCCTTTGGAATAAGCCCATGCTACCGCCATTGGGAGGATAGCGCCGCCCATGACGAAGGCGAGCGTCGGATCCCATGATCCAAAAACGTCGAGCCAGCCAATAACGCGCTGGGTGTCCGTCATCCCAGAAATCAGCAACCCTGTGCCAAACAGGCTTCCGGCGAGAAGAGCATAAAAGTTGCGCATTAGATCACTCCCAAGATGTGACGGAACAGAACGACTGTCAGGCCGCCCGCTAGGATATAAAAAACGGTTGCAACGATGCCGCGCAACGAAAGACGCGAGATACCGCAAACGCCGTGGCCCGACGTGCATCCGTTAGCGATGCGTGTGCCAATTCCAACCAAAAGGCCCGCGGCGGCTACGATAAACAGGTTGGAGGTAACGTTGGTTTGGGAGGGGTAAACCGTGGCGGCCAAAATCGCGGGTACGATGAAAAGTCCTGCCAAAAACGAGCCGCGTTCCATGTTGCGACCCGACCCATCAATGAGACCACCGATGACACCGCTTGCGCCCATAATGCGACCGTTCATCAACAAATATACTGCTCCAGCACACCCTATGATGAGCCCGCCTATGAGGCCCATAATCCAACTTTGTTCCATTCTTCGACACCTTTTCCTGTGATTCCCCGCTGGGATGAAAAGATATATAGGCAAACTTTGATATATCTCAAGGCCGAAGCGAAAAAGCACTGTATACTGACAGCATTGACGTGGGGCTATTTTGGCGAATCGCGTTAAATATGGAGGAAGTATGGCTTTTGAGACCTTAAAAACGGCAATTCTGCTTTTGTTGGACGAAATTGAAAAAGCGCCAGAGGATGTGCATATATTGCAGGAATCTTTGCGGGAAAAACTGTCTGAGATGCGCGCGCTTGGTTTGCCAGTTCCCGAGGATTTGGAAGCCTTTGAACGCGCCCTAGAAGACGAGAGCGCGGAAGACTATTTCAACAATCTTCCCGTCTAAGGCGCTGACTTAGCTTAAAAAAATTCCGGCTACGACCATCATAAGGCCGAGGATTGACGTAAACAGGGCCCCCATATTCCAAGCGACAAGACCACGCAAACGCACGCGCATCTCTTCATCGCTTAGGCCCTGTTTGCGCGCGCGCAGCGCGGAAACAATACAATAGATCAAGCCAATCAGGCCGATCAAGGATAGCACCGCGCCAGCGATAATCAGGATGTCCATTCATTTTCTCCAAGAACAAGTGTTTTGCCGCCTAAAGGATGTCAGCTTTCAGAGCAAGCCCCTTGCGGCTCTGGATTGTGTTGAGTAGCTATGGCGCAGCAAAAAACAAAACAAACCGACGAGGGTTTTCTGATGAACGATTTTTCCAGCGATGCAACTTATCGCGTGACCGCCGACGAGCTGCGTCAATTTATTGAGCGCATAGAGCGTTTGGACGCCGAGAAAAAAGACCTCGCGGAGCAGCAAAAAGAAGTCATGTCCGAAGCAAAGGGCCGTGGATACGATACTAAAGTCCTTCGTAAAATCATTGCCCTGCGTAAGCGTGATGCGAATGATTTGGCGGAAGAAGAAGCTGTGATGGAGATGTACAAAGAAGCTTTGGGGATGACTTAAAAGCGTTTGCATGTACCGCCATCGGTAGCTTTTTAAGTACCTCAACTACCGTGGAGGTACTGCAGTCAAGCTTACCGCAAAAAAATGCGGAAGCTGGCCCGACGCGACGTTGCCCCCAAATATGTCGCTGGGCTAGCGTATCTGAAGGAACACTGCGCAAAAATCAATATCTCGATACCCGAAGTTTCGTGCTATATTGGCTTAAGAAGTAGAATAAACGAGCCCCAAAAAGAGTTGCTGAAGCTAAGTCCCTGAAAGCCTCAAAAGCTGAAGTTTTAACGGACAAAATTCAATTGAAGAGCACTTAGGTTTTAGAGCATCACTCTGAGTATGAACAACTTTTTGAACAAAATGAAAAATTGGGAAAGCAAGAAACGATAGCGACTATACCTCTTGCTTAAAAGTCCGCGGGCCTTCGCGGCCTCGTGCGCAAAACAGATGATCACTTGTGGAATTATGGGTTTTTGCGAGGTGGGAACGGCTGGCGGCTGTCGCCTGCATTCGACATCAATCCGGAGCATCGGCCGGGTGGTCAATTACAGGCACCGATTTCGGAGATTCATAGGGCAGAATATTCTATTCGCTCGGTTCTGGATACGGCCCCGTATTTTGATCTGACGACGGGCGAGGCGCGCGAGATGATTGGGGATATGGCGCGGTATATTGCCGGCTACTGGCGTTGAATTTGCAGTGAATTACAAGTGACTCGCAGCGGTTGGACCGACGATTGAAAACCATGATATCTCATAGGCTGCGCGTCTTTGAGCATGGTAGGAAACTAAACTGAGGCAGCCATCAAAATCTGCATCATCCGGAGTGGTGCTCAGGCAAACTCGCCCAATCGATTTAATGAACGGGATGTTCAAAATGGCGACTATGCATTCGGCAATGAAAAGTCTGATATGAATGCTTATCGACACCTTGAGTTCCCAAATAGATCGATCTTTCGCTTGCCACTATCCAGAGGCCGCGACTGGCCGCAAGGCTAAATTGATTAATGCGATTTTGTCGGGCGCGTTTGGCCGCGCTTATTGCACAATTCGGTGGGAACACCGGACGCTTACGACGACGTCGGGGCTCTTGCAACTCTCCCACGGCAAGCGGTTAAAAAGCGCGTTGACGATAAAAAATTAAGAAAACAAGCGACAATGAATGTGCTTTTGCAATAAATATTGTGAACTATTCATCGGAGTCATCACTGTCTTCAAGGGCCGTTCTGCGTCGGAAAAACATAAGTAAAAGCGGCACGCTTGTTAGCAGGCCCAGTCCAAGAATCACGCCCATGATCCACTTTGAATTGCCCTCCATGGCCTTTGCTCCGATAAAGACTAAGGCGAAGCTTGCAGGCAGGATACCGGCGAAGGTTGCGAGCAAAAATCGCCAGAGATGCAAGCGGCTGAGGCCTGCGGCGTAGCTCATTATATCAAAAGAGACGAACGGCAGTAATCGGCTGAAGAATACCGCAAATGTCAGCGCGTTTTGGGAACCCAAAAGACCCCTACCGGCCTTCTCACCAAGGAACCGCTCGACGGCTTCCTGGCCAAGATAGCGTGCAATAAGAAACGCGAGAACGGCCCCCGTTTCCGCCCCAATTGCTACATAGATCATACCCGCCATCTTGCCGTAAGCGGCCCCCGCGGCAACGGCGATTGGCGCGCTAGGAATTGGGCTGGCGACAACCGCGAGGGTCATCAGCGCAATGATGGCGAGCGGGCCCAGCACCCCCAGATTTTCGATCCATGCGGTCGTTTTCTCGGCGTCAAACATGGCAGGCATCCCAAAAAACCACAGCAAGACCGCGACGAGCACCAAAACGGTGAATATCGCGACGGCGAGGTGTTTTGTTTTGAGGGTCTTGAAGCTGAGCATGCAACGTTTCTAAAAAGGGGCTAGGAGCGACGGCGATAAACCACGTCCTTTATCCAACTGTGAATTGGCCCATCATTCCGCCGTCTTCATGTTCGAGGATGTGGCAATGATACATAAAAGGGGCTTGTTTGGAGGCCGGGTGATCAAATTTGATTAAGAGATCTGCAGACCCGTGTACCAAAACGGTGTCTTTCCATCCAGTGTTTTGTGCTTGAGGCGGCTGGCCGTTTTCCGACAGGACTTGAAACATTGCTCCGTGAACGTGAAACGGGTGCATCATCATGTCGGCTGAAATTGTCCAACGCTCCATTGCGCCAAGGTCGACGTTGAAATCAATGTGTTTCATATCAAAGGGGGCTCCGTTGATGGAAAAACGTTGGTCCGATGGGCGAAACATCATGCCCATGCCCATCGACATATCGAGGGAAAAACGACGCCATTTTGCGTTGGAGGCATCGGCGGTTGGGCGGCTACCACCAAGGGCCGTGGGGAGGCGCGTTATCCGCGCGGGGAGGGACGCCTCGACGCTGAAAGGAAGTACAGGGAAGCCGCCGGCTCGTTGATTGCCGCCGCCCATCATGCCAGCGTTCGGATTTTGCGCTGAAACGAGGGTCACCGCGCGTTCGTCGGAAAAATCTACCAACACTTCATACCGTTCCCCCGGTGCAATCCTGAGGCTCGTGAGGGCGATGGGTTGATCTAGGAGCCCACTATCTGTCGCAACGAGATGCATCGGCCGATTGTCGGATAAGGCCAGCGTATAAATCCGCGCGTTCGATCCGTTCAAAAGTCGCAGGCGCACCACTCCGCGCGGCACAACCGCAGTCGCGCCGATTTGTCCGTTGATCAACATCGTATCCCCAAGAAAACCGGTCATCTGTTCGGCCATCCCGATGGACAAATCCATTTGCCCATTGCGCGTAAACCGGCGATCCTGAATTACGAGAGTCAGGTCATCCACCCCGTAAGTTGACGGGAGTTCCCGCGCGTCATCTTGGCCGTCTGAGATCTGCAACACGCCTGCCAATCCCATCTGAACCTGTTTGGCCGTCGCACCATGAATGTGAGAGTGATACCAAGCCGTGGCGGTGGGTTGGGTCAAGGTGATTTCTGGTGTCCACGTTGCCTGCGGTGCGATGGGTTGATGAGGCCCCCCATCGACGCTACCGGGCACGAGAAGCCCATGCCAATGCACAGAAATCGCCTCATCCAAGCTGTTCTTAACTTCAGCGACCGTTGTTTGCCCTGTCGCCATGCGCAGGGTCGGCCCAAGGAAGGGTTGGTTAAATCCCCATGTGTCAGCGCGGGACGAACCTTTAAACAAAGTCCGCCCCTTTTGCGCCTCCAACCGAACCCGTCTTGTCGTCGTTGCATCCACAAGTGGAGCCATGACCAGACGCTTGGGAGCTTCCTGACTAATGGATAAGTTCGGAAAGCCCACAACTGCGGTGCTTGCTGCGATACCGCCTAGAAGGGTTCGACGTTTCAATTTGTATCTCCGTTTAGTGTTTTAGAGCAGATCGTCGGGAAGGACGGCCTGCGCCTCTTCAATCGTCAAAATTGGCAGACCCGTATTGATCCATCCGGCGCCGACACTTGACCCAAGCATCCCTTCGGAGACATCAATGAAATTTTCGTATCCAGCCGCTTTCAGGTTCTTATAAACGGCCCCTGAGCGTCCCCCCGTCGCACAGATCAGCGCAACGGGCCGGTCTTGGGCAAGCGTTCGCGCCGCCATAAGTCGCTCCGAAAACCCTTCCTCATGCAGGCTCACAGGCCACGCACCCTGTGCCACGCCTGTCTCGGCCCATTCCTGAGGCGAGCGGATATCCAACAGAAGAATTTCATTCAGTTGCAGGGCCTCATAGGCCTCAGTCACCGACCAAACCTCACGGTTTTGGGCGAAAGTAATCGGGGCGAAAGTCGTTGCGGGGAGAGCTGCGATGAGGCCGAGAATTGTCCTACGGTTCAGTTGCATAAAGGGGTTTCCTTTCGATTGTGCTGAGCGTGGTCGCCTAGTTGTCGGACGGACCAGACTCTTCTCCCATACCACCGTTTCCTCGCATCGGCATGTCCATTCGGTCGGCAGGCGCGGTCATTTCGCCCATTGTTACCATGCCATCCCCATCTGCATCGAGGTCTTGAAACCTATCAACCATTTGCGCGCGAACCATTTTGCTGTGAAGCGCCTCAAATTCGTCGATTGAAAGAGTCCCGTCGTCATTCGCATCCGAATTTGCGTGCATCGATTGCAACATTCCATGCGCTTCTTCGTCTGAAACAGTTCCGTCGCCATCGGCGTCTGCCTCAATGCCCTCCATCATCACGCCCTGCATCAACGCCATCAAATTCTGGTTCATCATACGTGAGTGCATTTGCATCATCATGCCCATGCTTCCCGCCATGTCTTCATGATGGCCACCCCCCATCATTCCCATGTTTCCATTCCCGCCCATCATACCATTGAACGCTTGTGGTGCGCCTTTGGGTTTTTCGCCGTCATGATGTCCTGCATCCGCAAAGGCGGTGGTGCTGACTGCGGTGAATAGGACAAAAGATATTGCTGTTTTGAGGGTATTTGACATTGTTGTCTCTCCAAAATTATTTCCGCTTTACACTGACAAGAAATGACAGAAACCAAAGCCAGCGCACGCTTGGATTTGTATCCATCTGTCGCAATGGAGGATGGCTGATACAATTGGCGACAAAAATGAGCCTGACCCACCGGATATATTTGATTTAGAAAGAGAACATGATGAACCCGCCACATATTCTCGTCGTAGACGACCACCTGCAAATCCGTGAAAGCATGACCCGTTTTTTGATAAAAAATGGTCTGCGGGCCACTCCAGCCAAGGATGCAAAGGACATGGATTCCAAGCTGGCGATGGGGCATTTTGACCTAATCGTCTTGGATGTCATGATGCCTGGAGAAAGCGGTCTATCGGTCTGTCAGCGCCTTTCTGGAGAACAAAAAATACCCATCATTTTGTTGACGGCATTGGGCGACGATACGGACCGTATTGTCGGCCTCGAAATCGGCGCTGACGACTATATTTCTAAGCCGTTTAACCCGCGCGAACTTCTGGCACGTATTAAAGCAGTGCTGCGTCGTGCGGCACAACCCGAGAGGGTGATTGGTGATTTTGCGAGTAAGAAAATACGTTTTGCACACTTAGTTCTGGATGCCGACCGGCAGGTTTTGTTGAGCGAAGGTCAGGAAGAAATTGCCCTAACAAGCGCGGATTTCAAATTGCTGGTCGTGCTGCTCGAACGCCCCCGTGTCGTTCTGAGCAGGGATCAGCTTTTGGACTTGGCGGCAGGCCGGTCTGGAGGGCCCCTTGATCGTACAATTGACAACCAAATCAGTCGATTGCGGCGCAAAATTGAAATAGACGTCCTGCGCCCTAAAATCATCAGGACCATTCGCAATGGTGGATACTGCCTGTCGGTTGATGTTGAGGTTTTTGGCGGATGATGGGGCTTTTACGTACGTTGCGTGTGCAGCTCGTTCTTCTGGTCATGGCAGCCTTGTTGGTAGCCCAATTTATTAGCCTTTGGTTGTTTGCTGACGAACGCAGCCTCGCGGTTCGCGCTGCATTGGGGTTTGAGGCTGCCGGTCGTGCGGCGAATGTTGCGCGCCTAATTGAAGAGGCTCCTCCAGAGCTTCACGTCTCGATTTTGCGCGCGTCCAACTCCCCCTTGGTGCGGTTTGAATTGGCGTCTCGGCCCATTGTTCAACACGCGGACCATTCTGACAGTGGCATGGTTGAGGGACGCATTCGGGCGTTGTTAGACGACAGTTTTAGTCGCGATATTCGCGTCGAACTGCACGAAATAGAGGGGCAGATTTTGCCTCTCCCACACCTTTCGCAGGAAATGGCCCAAATGCATGTTGCCATGATGCGCGGCGAGTTGTCGGCGGTTGAAATGAACCTGTCCATTGGCATTACGGGCGGGGATTGGCTTAATGTGAGCACGCGTTTTGAACGGCCACCCATTCAATGGCCGATCTATTCCATGCTCACTTTCGCCCTCTCTGCCGCCGCAATTTTGGGGGTCGTTTTTTGGTTTTTGATGACCCGTCTTACAGGCCCGTTGCGGGGTTTGGTACAGGCGGCGGATCGTCTGGGTCGCGGTGAGGATGTCTCTGATTTACCTATGGTTGGACCCGCCGAGGTGCGCGACCTTACCTCTACTTTTAATCGGATGCAGGATCGCCTCACGCGGTTTGTAGCCGACCGCACGCGGTTGTTGGCAGCCCTTGGGCACGATCTCCGCTCACCGCTTACGGCCCTGCGTGTCCGCGCCGAAATGGTGGATGATGAGGAAACGCGTGACAGTTTGGTTGCCTCGGTCGAAGAAATGCAGTCGATGGTCGAGGCAACCCTAACCTTTGCACGCGGGTTGACGGGGGGGGAGGGGCCAGAAGTCGTTGATCTGAAAGCCTTCCTTCAATCCCTTCAAACAGACATGCACACGCCATTCGAGCTTGCAGACGGCCCAACAATCGACGTGCGCCTGCGCCCCAATGCAATGCGCCGCGCTCTTAGAAACGTCATTGAAAACGCCGTGCGCTATGGGGGAAATACACGGGTGTATCACACGGTTTCAAAAGACGAATTTGTCATAATCGTGGAGGATGACGGCCCTGGAATCCCTGCCACGGAACTTGAGCGTGTGTTCGATCCTTTTTTCCGGCTTGAGCAGTCACGGTCGTTAGAAACCGGCGGGCATGGCCTCGGACTGTCGATTGCGCGCACAATCATTGGCGCACACGGTGGCGATATATCTCTGTTAAACCGCGAAGAGAGCGGGTTGCGCGCCACAATCACCATCCCGCTCGCCAATAGCACCGCAGCATAAGGCAAGATAGACCGATAAATTTAACGATTTTTACCTCCCTTTCCCTTTAAGAGGAAAGGCACATAGAGTCACCCAAGTGACTGTAATATATTATGATTTCTCTAGACGTTGACGCCTTGATGCGCAGTTTTGTAATCAGTGATTTCACGGTTTTAAACGTGGCCGAGAATTCTCACCCGCTCAAGCCGCTGCTTTTTAAAATTGCGGGGGCACGGGGGCGTCACGCAGGGTCACTATTGCTATGGGTCCTGATCCCCCCCGTTTTTGGCGCCGGCGTTTCGCTCTTTGGCTGCAACGTCCCAGAGCGGCTAAAAGCGCGGACACTGGTGGTGCAGGCGTGGATCGGTACGGGATTCTTCTCGTTTATGTTACTGACTTCAAACCCATTCCACCGCCTCTGGATGGTAATGACCTCAACCCGTTGCTTCAAGATGGGGCCACACGCATCCGCCCCCTTGACGTATCTTTTGTGGGGTCTGCGCGCGCAATTTGCCATGCGCCGCGCATGAAATGACCTTCGCCCATACGGGGCGCGCGATTGCGATGTTTGGCTTCATTGGGTATGGCGCGTGGAAAATATAAGAAATCGTCTTTGTCACCCCTGAAACGATTATTGCTATTGCGGGATTTGGCGTGACATTTGAGGGTATGGAAGGGGTCCGTGGCCCAATTACGCCGCGGATCGCGGTGCTCTTGTGGTGGAACGTAGTGGCAAACCAATCACCTATTGGATATCCTGCGGGGCAAAGTACCAAGACAGAAAGCGCAATCCGCTCGAAACTTGCGGGCGACCTTTGTACCTCAATATAGTCCCTGGTAGCGTAAAGCCCTTCCAATCGCAACAGTCCTCGCAGAGTAACTGTGAAACGATTGATTGCCTTCACGGTAATTTTTATTGCGCTTGTCGTTGGTGGGTTCTGAACCCAGACCGTGATCCAAATGAGGTACCTTCCGTGCTCATTTCTCAACCTGTGCTGGATTTCGATTTGCCGCCAATTGAAGGCATCGATGTGCCCGGATTGGCGCGTGATTTGAACTTGCTCGTGCGGGAAAGGCTGGTTGCCGGCGATAGCAACGCCCTAGCCATCGCCTTCATTCAGGTGCGGTATGGCGATTACGGCTCACCCGACCATTTTTGCTTTTGATGGCGGTGGCAATTAGGGTGCTCACCTTCCGACGAACGTCTCGTCAGGCCACACTAAAGGGACTGAGCGACGCAGAAGAACAAGAAATTGATACCTTCATCAATGAACAAAAAGCAGGACCGCACACATGATTTGGGCTTTGGTGGTATTGTTGCATTTTCCTACTAGGGCCTCAAAGGGTCGCCAGAGTTTTCCAACCTCGTTTTCGCCAACCGTCAGACAGAAGGCCAAGAAGAAGAGCGTGTTGTTGAGCTAACGGATAAGCTTTTTGCCGGTTTGCTCGCGGCCCCTGAAGGCGGTGCGTCGCAGGGCTGGATGCTAATGGCGCAAACCTACTACCGGATGGAGCGCTATGAGGAGGCCATGTCGCGGAGCAGGGCATCGTGTCTCCTCAGGCGGTCATTGAGATTGATAGGGCCGTTACCTTGGATCCAAGCAATCCGGCAGCCACGTGTTTGGGTGACGAATCTGATGATCTTGAAGGGGGGTGCGCTTTGCGAAAACCTACACCGTTCTAGATGAGCATGGGCAAGCCATTGAGCGATGCGCGTTTAGCGAATTTGGTATGGTGCGTGTTTTGTTAGCGGTTGCTTTATTTCTGGAAGCGTGAGGTCTGTGAGTGCAAATCCTTGGCGTCCGTTTTCGCAAGTGAATATGTTCTTTAGGGCTTCAGGTGTACCGGAATATTGGCTGCCGGTGAGGGCCCACATCATTACGCCTTCGTTTTGTTTTCTTGGAGCCGTGGCACTTTTTTATTGATGACTTCATGCATCAATATATGCGCGCCAACACACAGTATAATCGGAGAAAAAGCGGTTAGATTTGAGCCAATACTCGTCAGTTTTTACCTGTTAAGAACTATCCTCCAATTGGGATTAGCATGACGCGCAACAGGCAATCATTGCTAAGTGGACGAATTCTAAAGGTTGATTTTTTAGTACGCTGATTTTCGGCTTTAGAAACCTTTAGTTTATGTGAGGCTTCCAATAAACGCGTCTATCCTCCTTCAAAGTCAAGGATACATTTGGATACAAATTTGGTGCTTCCAAAACGTTGAAGCATCCCGTGAAAACTGCATAAACTAGGTCAACGTACCAGCCATTGCGCAAACATTTGAGGATGAAATGGGGAAACAAAAGTGAACAGAACTCAAAAGCACAGAGTGTTTGCCTGTGGGATCACTTTTCTAGCTATGCCTTCTGTTTTTCGGACACTCCCTATGATTTGGCAAAATTATCAGATTCAAGGCACTCGGGTGAAATCGATTTGAGTGTAGTCTTTAGAAAATTCAAAAAGGTACGATTATGATTAAATCGGGATATCTGATCGGTGGGGTCCTCTTGTTGGGCGGAGCCCTTGTTGGCTGGAAGGCTATGCAGCCTGCCACCGCCCCACAAGGCCATTCAATGGCACCTCCGAACACCAGTGCAATCGCTGAAGGATCGCCGATTGTCGAAGTGCAATTGCCAACCGAACTGTCGGAAAATGCGTCAATCGGTAAACAGGTTTTCGACGCCAAATGCTCAGAATGCCATGGTGTGAACGCTGCAGGGCAAAATGGCGTTGCGCCGCCGTTGGTCCATATAATTTATGAACCGGGACATCATTCCGACGAGGCATTTTTGAATGCGGCCCAAAATGGCGTGGGATCACATCATTGGGATTTTGGCAACATGCCCCCAGTGAAAGGTTTAACACGCGCGGAAATCCTCTATGTTGCAACTTATGTTCGTGAACTGCAGCGTGAGAACGGGATTAATTGATGGTGTCAAAGGGCTCTCTGGTTTTGTTTGGGATCGTCAAAGTGGTGACGCTTGTCGCCATCCTTGTGTTTACGGTTTTCCCCCGAGACTTGAGTGCTCATGAGGATCCAAGGGATGTGGCTTCTGTTTCAATTTCACACGAGTCCCCTGATCCATCGCATGCACACAAGGAGTTGGAAGCACAATCAGGCCATTGCCATCCCGGAATAGACTGCTTTGTTCCAGCCGTATTTTTCCTAAATACTGAAATTTTGATTACTCTACGACAGATGCAAACCAACTCTTTTTTTGTTCACTCCTATGGCGAAAGCTGGTTGCTTTTGCATGAAAGTCCCCCTCCGCGATACTGGTCTTGAAATAAACTTGTTCCAAAAAACCTTCACGGAGAAAACAGATGAAAACAACACCTATATTAGCATCCATAGTCGTAGGATTTACTGCCGTTGCCGCCTTTGCGCATGGCGGCGCGATGGGGATCGTAAAAGAGCGTATGGATGCCATGGATGCGATGGGCAAGGCTGTCAAATCCGTCGCCCCTATGATGCAGGGTACAACTGACTACAACACAGAGACAGTAAAGCAAGCGGCGGCGCTTTTCTTGGAGCATTCTGGCGAAGCAATGACTTCGTTGTTTCCGGAGGGTTCGGGGGCAGCACCGTCGGAGGCCAAGGCAACCGTATGGTCAGATTGGGACGAATTCTCCGAACTTGCCGAGCGGCTTGGCGTGGCAGCTGAAGGATTGGCCAAGGCTGCGGACAATGGACTTATGATGGGTGGCAATACAAGTAAATCCGCCAGCGATATGATGGGCGGCGGGGGAATGATGGGGGCTGCGCCTGCAACCAATATGACCGTTGCACAGATCGCGGCGATGCCCACCGATCAAGCCTTCACGATTGTGTCTCAAGTATGCACTGCGTGCCATACGAAATATCGTGCCGAAAGTAAGTAAATGAGATGGGTATTCAAGTTGGCTCTAGGGTCTGCGGCTCTTGGAGTCGTGGTCATTGGGGCGCTCGTTGTCTGGCCGATTGGTAACAGTCCTGCGCAAATTTCTCTTGAGGGTGATGTCGGCCGAGGTGCCTATCTTGCGCGTGCAAGTGGCTGTATTGCCTGCCACACCGATTTCGAAGCGGGTGGAGCGCCTTTGGCGGGGGGAGTCGAGTTGAAGACTCCCTTTGGCACGTTGTATTCCCCTAACCTAACCGGTGATCCTGTTCACGGGATTGGCGATTGGACCATTCAAGAATTTGCGGTGGCCGTTCGCCAAGGAATTTCTCCTGAGGGGGAGGCTTATTATCCAGCCTTCACCTATCCATTCTATGCGAATTTCACCGATCAGGATATCGCTGACCTTTGGGCAGCTTACCAAACAGTGGCCCCCGTTGCGGAACCTTCAAAGCCCCACGAAATGGCGTTTCCGTTTGACCAACGTTGGGGCCTTAAACTATGGCGCGCGGCATTCCTCAAACCACCTCGCACCAAGCCAAATCCAGACAATGATGCACTGTGGAATCGGGGGCGGCTTCTTGTCGGGGGTGCCACGCATTGTGCCGCCTGTCATACCGCGCGAAACTTTGCCGGAGCGCGAAAAACCGACACCGAGCACTTCAAGGGCAACGCCACTTTGCCAGGTGGCGGAAAAGCCCCGGCAATTGACTACGAAACCCTGCAAATGCGGGGCTGGACGGTGGATAACCTTTCCTATGCATTGAGCACAGGTGTGAAGCCCGACGGGGACGCCTTTGGTGATTCCATGGGGGAAGTTGTTTTGTATGGCACGAGCTTCTTGAGCCCTGAGGATCATCGCGCAATGGCCATCTACTTGTTGGATGATCATAGCGGCGGGTAATTGATTGCGCATCACGTATTGGAAGTTGGGAGGGGACGAACCCCTCTCCTATGAAGGAACAGAAATGACACAAACACGACGTGATGTTTTGCAAATGGGTTCCGCGTTTGGCGTTGCGGCAATGGTGCCGACAATTGGCCGCGCGCAAACCGCAGATATGCAAAGGATTGTCGCACGCCCTGCCAGCGTTCAACTAGCGCCGCCCGAATACCCCAAGACCGATATTTGGGGGTATGACGGCAAGCTGCCTGGCCCTGAAATACGTGTGCCACAAGGCGGGCCCGTCGCGCGGCGATTTGTGAATGAACTGCCGCAAGCAAGTTCGATGCATTGGCACGGCCTGCGCATAGAAAATGCTATGGATGGCGTTGCGGGCCTCACCCAAGAAGCGGTGCCAAAGGGCGAAACGTTCGACTACGAGTTTGTTGCGCCAGATGCGGGCACCTATTGGTATCACGCGCACAATCGGTCAACCGAGCAGGTTGCGCGCGGCCTTTATGGCGCGTTGATCGTCGAAGAACCAACCCCTGCCGACGTGGATCGCGATGAGGTGCTGATCCTTGATGATTGGCTGCTTGATCCGGAAACTGGCCAACTGGACCCCGATTTTGACGCCCCCCATAATAGTAGCCACGCAGGACGCCGCGGTAATTTTATTGCGACGAACGGAAGCTTTGACACAACGTGGGAGGTGCCCGCAAATACACGGCTGCGCTTGCGTCTCATCAACGCCGCAAATGCACGGGTTTTTCAGCTAGGCCTGTCTGGCCTTGATGGCTGGGTGATGGCGCTGGACGGTATGCCCCTCGAAACCCCGGAGCCGATTCCGGAGATGATTTTAATGGCCCCTGGTCAACGCGTTGATCTATTTGTCGATGTGACCGCCCCTATGGGTGAAACCGCGCATCTGGTGCGCATTGAAGAGGATCAAGGCTATTCTCAAGCGGCGTTTAGCGTGGTTGACGCCCTCGACTCTTCCAAAGAACAACGAGGGGCACCTGTGCCCTTGCCCCCCAACCCGAATATGGACGTGCCAAATCTGGAAACCGCGCGTCGCATCACTCTTGATATGGAAGGTGGCGCGATGGGGCGTCTGGAGACGGCCGTTTTGGACGGCGAGCGCATGGATTTCCGCGAGCTTGTGGCGGCCAATCAGTTCTGGTCTTTTAACGGTGTGGTGGGCATGACGCAGACGCCTCTTGCAAGCCTTGCGCGGGGCGAAACGGCAAGAATGCGCATCGCCAACAACACCGTGTTCCCCCATGCAATGCATCTTCATGGCATGCATTTTCGCGAGATTGCCGAAGACGGTACAATAGGCCCTCTCAGGGATACGCTTTTGATCTTTGGGGATGAATCACGAGAGATCGCCTTTGTTGCGGACAACCCGGGGAAGTGGCTTTTCCACTGTCATATGCTGTCGCATGCCGCGTCTGGCATGATGACGTGGATTGAGGTGGCGTGATGCAAAACCATTTTCGCGTTCTCAAAATCAAATTTCCCCCAACAGGAGACTTAGTATGAGCATCAGGAATTTAACCACGTCGGTGGCGCTGTGTCTTGCGGTCCCTTTTGCAGCGTATGCAGATGGGGTGAGCGACGAGCGGATAAAGGAACTTGCCCTAGAGGCCATTCTTGAAAACCCGCAAATAGTCATGGAAGCGGTTGCGATCCTCGAAAAACAGCGCTTGGAAGGCGAGTCATTGGCCGTGGCTGATGTGCTCACAAGTCAGCGAGCTCTATTGGAACAAGACCCAAATGCACCGGTTTTAGGTAATCCGGACGGCGATGTGACCGTTGTTGAGTTCTTTGACTACAATTGCCCCTATTGTCGAAGTGCGATGGGTGAAGTTCAAGCCATGCTCAAAAAAGATCCAAATGTGCGCTTGGTGTATCGGGAGTGGCCCATTCTTGGCGAGGGTTCGGTATTTGCGTCCAAAGCGGCGCTTGCCGCGCGCAATCAAGGAAAATATGAAGAGTTTCATTGGGCGCTCATGGGTATGAAGGGGCGCGCCGATGAGAAGAGCGTTCTCGCAATCGCTAAGGATATCGGTCTTGATGTGGACGTGCTTCGGCAGGATATGGACTCCCCAGAAGTGGCTGAACATATCGCCAGTTCCATGAGCCTTAGTCAAACCCTAGGGTTCAACGGAACCCCTTCCTTTGTGATCGGCAACCAACTCGTCCCCGGGTTTGTCGAACAGGCGCAGCTTTCAGAATATGTTGACGCCGTGCGAGAGGGGCAGGAATAATTGGGCTCCTCTGCGTTGTAAACTCGTAGCGAGTTTGCGCGAACAATTAAAAAGTGTGAGGATTTCGGTGAACGGGAAAAGGAATGGATTTATGAAAAAGGGCAACAAAATTGCCATCCTCGTTGCCGGATTGGGAGGCATTTCTGTGATCGCATTTGCGGCAGTTTCTTTGAAATCCGGTGGTGGAGAAACGAACTTATTGAAGCAACCTTCAAGTTCAGATTTAAGCGCTGGCTCCGCTTTGTACGTTGAAAACTGCGCGTCTTGTCATGGTAAAGATCTTGAGGGTGAACCCGACTGGCGAAGCTCGCGCGAAGACGGCACGTTTCCTGCCCCACCGCATAACGAAGAAGGTCACACATGGCATCACAGTGACGCGATGCTGTTCGACTATACAAAACTAGGAGGGAAGGCAGCATTGGAGGCAATGGGCGCGACAGATTTCACAAGTGGTATGCCGAGTTTCGAGAGCCAACTCAGTGACGAAGATATTTGGGATATCCTCGCTTTCATAAAATCAACGTGGTCTGAACGCGCTCGGCATTCGCAGGCAGAGCGGTCGGAAAGCGACTCCTAATGCGTTATCCTCACCTTTGCAAAATAGCGCAGGTGAGGATTAATTCTAAGTTGCCGAGTGACTACTATAACCTGCTGTCTTGAGAATTTCTTTAAATGCTTCATTGTCTAGACAGCTATCCACAGAAACAACGTGCTCTTTAAGGTCAAAGGTCAGGGCCGCTGTGGAATCTGCGGCGACTACGGCTTTTTCAATCGTGGCGGTGCAGTGACCGCAGCTCATGTCGGGTACTTTAAATTTTCTCATTTTGGAGTCCCTTTATTGTGTTTGAACGTGAGTAGGGGTTCCCAAGGGGGAAGCTCAAGCCCTGAAATTAGCATAACTAGAATACAGTCTCTACTTTCACCCGGGCTCCCAATTTGTGTTGATCTATTTAGAGCCCAAGGAGGCTTTAGACCACTAATAAAAATTCAAAAAGGCATTTCATATGAAACAAGGCATCCATACCAAAAAAACACTACCCGCTGAGAAGGGAAGCAAGGATAAGGCCGCTTCGGATTCTGGCGGAACAGTCTATACCTGTCCGATGCATCCAGAAGTTAGGCGAACAGAGCCTGGAAATTGCCCTGAATGCGATATGAATTTGGTGCCCGCAGGCAGCGGCGAAGTCGGTGAACATGATCATCATAGTCGTACGGACCACAGTATCGTAGGAGGCGCAAAGGGAAAGCAGGGCGACTATGACACGGTGCCTGCGGGGTTTGAGGGGGCAGTCTATACCTGTCCGATGCATGCTGGGGTGCGTCAGATTAAATCTGGTTCTTGTCCGATTTGCGGTATGGGTCTTGAGCTTGAATCCGCAGCTATGGCCGACGACGGTCCGAACCCTGAGTTGATCGACTTCACACGCAGGTTATGGGTTGGTGCGGTGCTGACAATACCGTTGCTGATCCTGACCATGTCGCCGTTTGTTGGTGCTGGTTGGATTCGGGAGATATTCGGCGAACGCGCCACTTTGTGGATCGAATTCGTTCTGGCTACACCAGTGATCCTCTGGTCTGGCTGGCCGTTCTTCACCCGTGGATGGACCTCATTTCGGACAATGAAACTGAACATGTTCAGTCTTATCGCAATGGGCATTTCGGCGGCCTATGGTTTCAGTGTAGTTGCCGTTTTGGCACCGAGCATTTTCCCCGACGGGTTTCGCAGTGCGGATGGTCATGTCGGTGTGTATTTCGAGGCAGCGGCCGTCATTGTAACGCTCGTGTTACTGGGTCAAGTGATGGAACTGCGCGCCCGTGAAGGCACGGGAAAGGCGATACGAGCGCTGCTTGATATGGCTGCCAAAACTGCCCGCGTGATCCGTGCGGATGGCAGTGAGGAAGAAGTGGCTTTGGAGGACGTGCTTGTCGGTGACCACCTGCGGGTCGTTCCCGGCGACAAGGTACCAGTGGATGGCACTGTCATCGAAGGGCATTCGTCAATTGATGAAAGTATGATTTCTGGGGAGCCGGTTCCGGTTGAGAAAGTCGCGGGCGACACGGTCACAGGTGCCACAATCAACGGCACTGGATCGCTGGTGATCGCGGCGACGCGTGTGGGTGCGGATACCATGCTAAGTCAGATCGTCGAGATGGTGGCAAGCGCCCAACGCTCGCGCGCACCAATTCAGAAATATGCGGATACGGTTGCCGGATACTTCGTCCCAGCGGTGATCCTCGTTGCGGTCCTCGCCTTTTTCGGCTGGGCACTTTGGGGCCCAGACCCAGCCCTTTCCTACGGGTTGATCTCGGCTGTGGCCGTGTTGATCATCGCCTGTCCCTGTGCCCTTGGCCTCGCGACGCCCATGTCCATCATGACCGCCACGGGGCGCGGCGCACAGGCGGGCGTACTGATTAAAAACGCCGAGGCGCTGGAGCGGTTCGAAAAGGTCGACACGCTCATTGTGGACAAAACCGGCACCCTAACAGAGGGCAAACCACGTCTTGTCGCAGTCCTGCCAGAACCGGGGCATGACGAGGCCGAGGTATTGCGACTCGCGGCGTCGCTGGAACGTGGCTCGGAACACCCTTTGGCCGAGGCAATTGTGCGTGGCGCGGAAGAACGCGGCGTTGCAATGGTTAAAGCTGAGGACTTCGAAGCAATCACGGGCAAAGGCGTCAAAGGCGTGGTTGACGGCAAGGCGGTGGCGCTTGGAAACCTTGCCCTGATCACCGACATGGGGCTGAAAGCCGACGCCTTGATTGCCAAGGCGGACGCACGTCGCGACGAGGGTGAAACCGTAATGTTCGTCGTTTTGGGCAATGAAATTGCAGGGTTGGTCAGTGTGGCAGATCCGGTCAAGGAATCGACACCTGCTGCGTTGAAAGCCCTTCATGAATTGGGTTTTCGGATCATCATGGCCACTGGAGACAACGAACGTACGGCAAAAGCTGTCGCTGCCCGTTTGGGCATCGACGAAATTCGCGCGGATGTCTTGCCCGAGGATAAGGCGCGGATAATTCGCGAGCTACAAGCCGAAGGCCGCAAGGTTGCGATGGCGGGTGATGGCGTGAATGATGCGCCCGCATTGGCGCAGGCCGACGTTGGTATTGCGATGGGGACGGGGGCCGATGTGGCAATCGAAAGTGCGGGCTTCACGCTGGTCAAAGGTAACCTTGACGGTATCGTGCGCGCGCGTCGCCTGTCGCATGCAACGATGCGCAACATTCGCCAAAACCTGTTCTTTGCATTGATCTACAACGCGGCGGGTGTGCCGGTAGCGGCGGGTATCTTGTTCCCCTTCCTAGGAATTTTGATCAGTCCGATGTTTGCCGCCTTTGCAATGTCAGCCTCGTCTATCTCCGTAGTCGCGAATGCGCTTCGACTGCGCCGGTTAAAATTCTGATGGAAACCAACCGATGAACCGCATGATCTACATCTTTGCTACGGCCTTTGCCCTAATCGGCGTAGCCGAAATCTTCTATTTCTTTTTCTGGGGGGTTTATCTGTTCCCGGGGGGGAGTCTGGCCGCTAAGGCCGTCTGGGTCGCCTCTTGCGGGATCGCGATGGGGGCGGTCATTGGCGCGGCAACTTTGTTGTTGGTCGAGGGCCGCACATCGGGCAGGGCTGCAATACTGACGGGGGCGGCCATAGTAACCACTGTTGGCAGTTATTGCGCATGGCTTTGTAGCCGCGTCGATGCGAAATTCGAGTATTTCGGTGGGCCGGAAAACGGGACACTCTTCATCTTGTCGGGCGTCATACCAGCCATCGCTGGTGGCCTGCTTTATGGCTGGTGGCTCTATGGCAGGGAGCAAGGGATTGGTCATACGCTTTGAACGATCCCCAACCCCCTCTTGAGGCTGGTTTTGTCCTGTGGTGGCGCACATGGAGGACGATGGGACGCATGATTAAGGCGATAGATGCATCAGAGATGGGGCTTCTTAGCGTGTCGCTAACGACAAAAACTTAGAAAGGAGAAAGTGAATGAATGGTTTTGGAATGGGCTTTGGCGGCCTGTGGATGATCTTAGTACTGGTTCTTGCCGTCTTGGCGATAGCCGCTCTGCTCAAATATCTGCGCAAGTAAAACAAATTGCCGCAGCTTCTGGCGGGTATTGGAAACTCCAGCCTTACCCAAAAGTCTAAGTGCGATCAGGGCGGTCTTCGATGCGGCCACCGGTTCTGTCGCCACGTGTAATAATCAACGTGATTGTCGTTGTAAAATTGATTTGGCGGGACCAAGCAAGCAAACCAAAATAGAGGCAAATGTATGACACATTCACACGGCGATGACGATTTCAAAAAGGGCTCCATCAGCTTGGGTGGGGCGGTTGGCATGGGGACGGGCGTTATGATCGGGGCAGGCATTTTTGCGCTGACTGGCCAAATCGCCCAGCTGGCGGGACCGTATTTTGCCCTGTCTTTCGTGCTCGGTGCAATCGTTACGTCCTTCAGCGCTTACAGTTACATCAAGATGTCTAACGCTTGGCCGTCCTCTGGAGGGATAGCAATGATCTTGCAAAAGGCCTATGGCCCCGGTGCCATTGCCGCCGCTGCCGCGCTTTTGATGGCCCTATCGATGGTGATCTCCGAAAGCCTTGTGGCACGGACATTCGCCACATATGTCTTGCGGCCCTTCGACATCGCAGGCGGCCCGCTGGTGCCGTTATTGGCGGTCGGGGTGATCCTGTTCGCATTTCTTGTTAACATTTCGGGCAACCGGACAGTCGGCCTCCTTTCGATAGTTATGGCCGTCATTAAAATCGGCGGGATTGCGCTGTTTGGAATAGTTGCCTTGTGGTCTGGTGGCTTCAGTTTTCCAGAAACGAGCAGCAATGCAGGAGGGTTTAGTGCCACCGGATTTGTCGCTTCCGTAGCGCTGTCGATCCTCGCGTTTAAGGGGTTTACCACGATCACCAATAGCGGTTCAGAAATCACCAACCCCCATCGCAATGTGGGGCGCACTATCATGATCTCGATTGCGATCTGTGTTGTGATCTACCTTTTGGTTGCCTTTGCCGTTGGGTCAAACCTTACCATTGAACAGATCGTCGCAGCAAAAGACTATTCTCTCGCCGAAGCCGCCTCACCTGCATTGGGGCAATTGGGGTTCTATTTTACGGTTGTTTTGGCGGCGGTGGCCACAGCATCTGGCGTAATGGCGAGCGTTTTTGCGGTTTCGCGGATGTTGGCAATGCTGACGGACATGAAGATGATACCACATAGCCACTTCGGAATGTCCGGCTCTATCCAAAGCCATACGTTGGTCTACACTGTGGTCCTCGCTTCTACGCTGGCGGTGTTTTTTGATCTGGGCCGGATTGCTTCACTTGGAGCATTTTTCTACCTCGTCATGGACATGTTGGTGCATTGGGGTGTGTTCCGAAGCGTGCGAAAAGAAATTGGTGCGAGCGCGGTAATCTTGTTATGTGCACTTTCGTTTGACGCCATTGTTCTTGTCGCGTTCACAATGATGAAGTTGGCGTCGGATCCATTGATCGTGCTTTTTGCCGCAATCGGGATCACTACAGTCTTTGTCTTTGAGCGCATCTATCTGTCACGTTGGACCGCTCCACAAGCCGAAGGCGGACACTAGCGTGCACCCTAGATAAACCGGTTGGCACGCCGTGGTTCGCCCTTGCTGATTAGGAGCCTTAACTCCATTTCCGCGCGGGAACTGCTCAAATCTTAAGACAGACGGGCAACTACAATCCGATGAATCGCACACTCGGCATTCGTTTGATCGTTTGCACATCATTTTCATAAATTGCTGTGAGTTCTTCGACATAAGCGTCATCCCACCCAGGCAGGTCGATTTCGGTTTCTATTTCATCGGGTTTCGCGAATTTATCTAGGAAGGCGGCGATAATGCGACCCTTTTGCACATCGTTTTGGGGGGGATGCGCCTCGAGATACCCCAAGAACCGCTTCATCCCTTCGGGCGACATGATTTCTTCAACAAGGTCGTATTCGCCGTCAAAGGAATAGCCGTCCTCAATCCCTGACAGCGCCGAGAGAATGTGGGACCAAATTAGGGGGGTGTCTTCGTTGCACCAAACCGTCACCGGCGCGTGGGGGTAGGTGTCGGTAATCGCTTGAATGACGGTCGACCATCGCAGGGCCTTTGGGTCGCTCCCCGCAAGGTAATCGAGGTAGTCCATTTTCGGGGTGCGCAAACAGAGTTCGGGAATAAGTACGGCCGGATTGCAAATTCCTAAATGGAATTCCAGATCATAGCCGTGAAACAAGTTGCTATAGCTTGTAATTTTGTCTGTTATTTGCGGATAGAAATTCGGGCCATCAAACACGCGCGGCGCGACGCAAATGAAGTTTTCGTTGGACAAAACCAGACGGTCAGCATGATCTACTTCGAGAATGGTATCCAAAAGGGCTTCTTGGGTTTCGACACTGGCACGTGCCCCCCCAAGGGCCGCGATGGTTTTGCGAATAAGGTTGCGATAGCGTCCCGGTCCAGGAACCACAACTCCACGTCCAGATAAATGCCCTTTGTTCTTAAGTAAGCCTTTAAGAAGTTTGTCATTATCGGTTGAGTGTGCTCCCAAATGGAAAGCAATCTGCATGCGTTTCGCCCCTATGCGTCTTGGGGCCGCGTTGCGCGGCACCTGTGAAGGTAATATACGTGGTTTTCTGGACAGGCAAACCGCTTTCCTTTAGCAGTTCCGCGATGAGAGAAAAAATGAACCCCACCATAATTGACAAACCCCTATTTTCGCGCTGTTTAGCACGGTTGCGACCAAATGTTTGGTCGCTGGGGGCCGTGCTCATTGCGGCCCTTGTGTTGGCCCCGATTGTGTCTGTTATCTGGATAGCCTTTCATCCGGTTGAAAACATTTGGCCGCATCTTTTGGCCACGACTTTACCGCGTTATTTTGCCAATACCCTGATTTTAATGTTGTCCGTCGGCACGCTAAGTGCGGGAGTTGGTATGGGGGCTGCATGGCTTACCACTATGTATATTTTCCCTGGGGTGCGGTGGTTTCAATGGCTTCTGCTGCTGCCCTTGGCGATCCCTGCTTATTTGGGCGCCTATGGTTTGGTTGATTTCTTAGAGTATGCGGGGCCCGTGCAAACGGGATTGCGCAATATCATGGGCTATAGCAATCGTCTGGATTACTGGTTTCCGGAAATTCGGTCGATGTATATGGCCGTTATTGTCCTTACGGCAGCCCTATGCCCCTATGTTTTCCTCCTGTCACGGGCTGCATTGCGCGAACAATCTGGCGGCAGTTACGAGGTGGCGCGGGCATTGGGGGCAGGGCCGTTTAAACGGTTTTGGCGCGTTGGTGTTCCGTTGGCGCGTCCTGCTATTGCGGCAGGTGTGGCTATTGTAATGATGGAAACCGCTAGCGATTTTGGCACGGTCGAGTTTTTTGCCGTCCAAACCCTGACGACCGGGATTTTCAATACGTGGCTTGAGAGCAATAACGCTGGTGGCGCGGCCCAGATCGCGGGCGTTGTGCTGTTACTTGTTCTCGTATTGGTTGCGCTTGAACGGGTAGGGCGCAAGAACAGCCGGTACCACAATACCGCCCGCCAATCCCGTGCAATTATTGCCATTCCGCTGACGGGCGTGCGGGCATGGATCGCCAGTTTCCTGTGTTTCATTCCCTTCGCCGTTGGGTTTCTTTTGCCCGCTAGTGTGCTCACCTATCATGCGCTCACAAATCTTGAGGCGTGGCAGAACCGCGGCTTGATCGAAGCTCTGGGGAATACATTGCTCGTGGGGATTTCCGCAGCCTTTCTCACCGTTTCTGCAGCGCTATTCCTCGTTTATGGCGTGCGGTTGACAGGGCAAAAACTCCCCCGCTTGCTCCTGCCCGTCACAACCTTGGGATATGCCGCACCAGGAGCTGTTTTGGCCGTCGGCGTGCTAATCCCGATGGCGGCGATGGACCACTTCATTGCCGATTGGGCTGAGGCCGTTTTCGACCGGAATATCGGTCTGTTGATGACAGGTACCGGATTTGCGATCATTTTCGCCTATTGTGTCCGGTTTTTCGCAATTGCACAGGGAGCCATAGACGCCGCTATCGGCCGTGTCGCCCCCAGTTTGCCCCTTGCGGCCCGCTCTCTCGGCAAAACCGCAGGCGGTACTCTATGGCACGTTTATTTCCCCCTTATTCGCGGCTCTGTCGGAACAGCCCTCCTGTTGGTTTTCGTCGATTGCGTCAAAGAACTCCCCGCCACGCTCCTCTTGCGCCCCTTTAATTTCAACACCCTCGCAACTCGCGTTTACGACCAAGCAAGCCTTGAGAATCTGTCTGACGCAGCCCCCGCCGCAATTCTGGTCATCCTCGTCGGATTGACCGCCGTCCTCCTCCTTGCGCGCACACACAGACAGAGCCATTGAGAGATGAATATGATGAATTTCAGCAAGAAATCCCGTTCCAGCAAAACTTTCTTCATTTTCGCAAAAATCCTCCTTGCATCCCCCATCCGAGGTTGCTAAATCACCGCCACAGTGCCCCTATAGCTCAGCTGGTAGAGCAACTGATTTGTAATCAGTAGGTCCGCGGTTCGAGTCCGTGTGGGGGCACCATTTTATTTCCTTATATTTTAATTGCTTAGCAAAGTGTTTTGCGCTCATCTCTAGTGCTGTTATGTGAAGGTGCTTGATTGTGGGGGACATCTGGGGGACTTTTTGCAGGTTTTTAGAGCGCTTTGACGTAAATTGTCCTTCTGGTTCAATGCCGGCCCTATTAACAACAACTGTAGCTCGCCATAAATATTTGCAGTGCGTAACAAGGATAATTGCAGCAGGTGATTTTCGGGCCATAGCTGCCGTCCCTCAGCCTCGCAGATGCTGCGGCGCAGCTTTCGCATTGCGGCCATTGGTGCATCGCGCAGCATTTCAACTCAACTACTATAGTCTTTCGGCGACCATCGCTTCCGTTGTGATTTTACCACTCCAGCGATTTGGTCGCCATTTTTATCGCCTTACGTCACTTTTTACCTGTGATTGATATTGCAGGTTTCCCGTTCTGGGAACCCGCAGTTGCAGAGACTTTCTGCTTCTCTTTTTTGGGTTTTTTGGTCTCTTTTTTGCTGTTTTTACCTTTGGCCATCGTCTGCCCTTTCAATGTGCAGCAATCCGACGCCGTAATGGCTTGGGTTTTACTGCGGTCGTTCACTAATTGTCTGTTTGAGGCACTCGGTTGTGCCTTATGTGATTGCCTACGTTGCGGTTATCGCATTCTTTATTTCGCTCTCCAAGCTGCGGTGCCGATTGTGGCGTGCAACTGCAATTGTAGCAACAAGTTTGAGTTTCTATCGGCCCTAAACGGACCTTGGTGCACTTAGCGGAGAACGGCAGGAATGAGCCCAAATTATTGACGGAAGCATTACCGATGAATGTCGACAATCACCAAATAGCCAAAAACCTTTTACAAAGGCTTCGATTTGGTAATTAAATTTTGCGCGTTAAAGGGTGTGTTTTGTGCGCGTGCCGCCAACGAGAGTTTTTGGAACTGAGAGACCAAATTTCAGGTTTTAATCAGAACCATTTCATCCTACCAATTGGCAGACGGGAAATTGAATAAGGTCTGACACAGCGGATGAGACAATTACTGAAAATATTGGTGCCTATTTTGACGATTTTGGCTGCCCCTGTTGCAAGTCAAGAAATCCTATACGAGCTTGTCGACACTGGTATTCTTACCGATCCTGAACGTGGTCAAGGTATTGAAATGCGGGTGAAACCTAGTGGGGTACCAAATGACGGATTTTTTGGTGAAAGTAATCAACTCGCTCTGCCGACGGTCTGTAAGCATTACGCGCCGTCTGTCATCCCATTCATAGCTGATAAATTTGGGCTGACTGAACCCGAGTTTATTGCCGTTAGATTAGTTTCAGGCAGCTCAATATTCGGCAAATACATTTTGGAATTCTACGCTATCCAGAACGGTACATGTGGTGACGAATTGTGATTTTTAGTTTATACAAATCCTGTCCATTGTCACCGCACTAACTGTTCCAAAAATCTCCATTTTCTGAGCGGGTTCCCGAATGCCGACATGCGTGGGCTAGAGGCCAATGTCTGAAAAGTCCGCAGAACAGACCTTGGTGCTGAACGCAGCGAACGGCAGTTCTCCGCCCTTATTACCGAAATATGCGTGATGCAGCAATTAGGCCAACTCACTCGCCCATCAATGTCGTGAACGGCCCAGAGCCGACCTTAGTGGCTTTTGCAGCTAACGGCAGCAACGAGCCCATTTTACCGAAATGCCACTTCGCAGCGAAGGTCTGCTCCTACTAAAAAATGGTTCGGACGATGATCTCTCTCACTTTCTCCGACGTGCAAGTTCGCGATAAAGCGCGGGGGGCGAGACACCAATCTGATCGGCAACCCTTATCCATTCACCCATCGGTGGCTCATCGTATAACTCCAGCCATGCGTCCAGTCTGTCGGACACTCGGCGCAGGCGCAAAATCTCAATGCGCGCTCGCTGGGACTGGACCTCTTTGGCATGAGTTTCGATCAGGCTCAAAGCAGCGGTTGGCCGTTCGCGCAGCGCAGACCGAAAGGCGGCACGTGGCATGATCGCGATCTTGGCATTCGTGCGTGCGACCGCATCGCAATGATAGGTCGTGGCGAATAATGATGCTTCTGCCAGTGCCATTCCGACGGTGGCAACGCTTAGCGTAAGTGCTGTTCCATCCGTGAGGGGACGTTCAAGTGCTATGGTGCCGGATCGAATAAGATACATCGAATGAACGTGATCTTCCCTGCGGAAGACGACACCCCCCTGCACAAAGGTCTTCGTCGGCGCGTCATCAAATATATGCTGCCAATCTAACATGATACAAATCATACGGTATGGCCGCAGTGTCCGCTAGGGTGTTCTGGATAAATATCATAAATGTAAGGAAACAGAATGAAAACGAAGATGATCGTGATCGTGACGGCGCTGCTCGGTGGAACGGCTTTCGCGAATGCCCAGACAACACACTCCAACCAAGGGGACAGCATGGATCACGCGACACATGCTCAAGACCAGCCGCTTCAAAACACGATCCTGACCGAACCGGGACAGGGGGCTTTCGCCGCCCTGTCCGAAGTTGTGCGCGTGCTGGAAGCCGATCCTGACACTAATTGGGGCCAGGTCGATCTGGCAGGCCTGCAGACTCATCTGGTCGATATGGACCGCCTAGTCTCGGACACTAATGTGGAAGAGACAGAACTGCCGGACGGCCTTTCTTCCATGGCGACGGGAGATACAGACACAATCGCCACTCTCCGCCGCATGGTTCCCGCACACGCGGCCCAACTGGCGGAGGACGACCGTTGGACCGTCGAGGCAATCGATGCGGAAAACGGCGTGGAGCTTCGCGTGACGAGCGGTGATCCTGCTGTGGTGGCGCGAATAAGAGGACTGGGGTTCTTCGGACTTATGGCAAGCCAGGACCATCACCGCGAACATCATATGATGATGGCGCGTGGAGAAGACGCCCACGCACACTGACGCGATGCGACATGTTCGGCCCAAAGTCCCGCTTTATGTTGTAGCGAAAGGGATATGAGGTCGATGATAAGCTGCCGTTCGCTTCGTCGAGTTGGACGGCAGCTTCGTCCGCAGAGCCGCCGCTCGCCCTCCGATTTGACGTTGATTTCGTGTGCAAACGCAGCGAAAGTCAGCAAGGAGCCCATTCTAACGGATGCTGCGGAAACGACCAATGGCAGTGAACCACAAGAAGCTGACATTTAAAGTTGGAACTGTTACGCAGATATACAGGCAAAAACCCCAATGTAGAAAGCTTCTTAAATGACCTCAGAATTCCAACATTGGATTGACCAAAATCTCCCAAGCCAAGACGGCAAGACAATCCTGATTACAGGGGGAAATTCTGGAATAGGCTACTACGCTGCCTTGGCTCTGGCGAAAGCCGGTGCACACGTCGTTCTAGCAGGTCGAAACCCCGATAAGATCGAGCAAGCCATCAAAAGCATCGAAGCTGAAGGGGTGGCTGGACATGTTGAGGCCGGAATTGTCGATCTGGCAAGTTTGGCGTCCGTAAAGCAGTTCTCAGAACAATTTAGAATATCCCATCCAAGGCTGGATGTTCTTATCAACAATGCTGGCGTGATGATGCCGCCTGCGGGCAAGACTGAAGACGGTTTCGAGAGCCAGTTCGGGGTCAACTTCTTGGGTCATTTTGCGCTGACCGGGCTCCTTTTTGATCGTTTGCAATCTACGGCTGGTTCAAGGGTTGTGACGCTCAGCAGCATTGCACACAGGGGCGCGCAGATTGATTTTGACAACTTGCGGCTGGAAAAAACCTACGATCAAAAGCGCGAGTACTACCAAAGTAAATTGGCTGACCTTCTGTTCACCTTGGAACTTGCGCGCCGCATTGATGCAAAAGAGGCGTCCGTGCTATCCGTCGCCTGTCATCCAGGGTTCACAAAAACGGAACTGCAACGACATGTTGATCCTGCAATGCTTGCGAAAATGACTTTCATGGAGGCTTGGCAGGGTTCGCTACCGACATTGCTCGCCGCGACAGGGGCGAATGTTATGCAAGGGGACTACTATGGGCCAGATGGTCCGGGTGAATTGGGCGGTTTGCCTGCGATTGGCGAGATCGATGCCTCCGCGCGGGATGCTGGCGTTGCGAAGCGGCTGTGGGAGGTTGGGCAGGACGTGACGGGCATTGCCTTTCCTTAAGAGCCGCCAGAACATCGGCCGAGAGTATAACATTTTTTGATGAGGCAAGGTTTATGCGAGATCAGAAATTTGAACCGCCGCGCGTGTCTCGGCGCAGAGTGCTATCAACTGCGTTTGCAGGCGTTTGCGGTATTGCAACCTATGCTACGGTCTTGCCCACGCCGGCCAAAGCCGCAGGAAACGAAAGTGCTCAGATGAACCCAACCGATCTTATCACTGCTCTGCGATCAATTGGAACGCCTGGTTGTCTGGCTGCCGCTGATAGGTTGGAAGCAGCAATCGGATCACAGGCCGGATTTGATCTGCATCTGCGGCGCGCAGGATTAAACCAAGCAGATGCACAGGTTTTAGCGGACGGAATGTTGCGAGCTAATGCTGGAAATGCGCTTTCCCTTAGGTCCTTCAGCGCAAGCTATAACCCTGAATTGGGAGACGTTGGTGCTGCCACATTAGCCAACGCCTTCCCGGCGACCATGACAGAATTGGGACTTGTAGGATGCTCTGTTGGAGATGGAGGTGCCCGCCCGATCTTGGAATGGGCTCGCAATGCGCCTAATCTCAAGATGATTTGCGTGGAGGGAAACAATTTTTCGGCTGGTATGAAAATCCAGTTCCGAGATTTGGCGTCTCTTGGCGGCAATATGCTGGTGGTGGCCTGATCTTACCCAGCCTTTGAAGATCAGACAGAAAATGAGATCATAATTGTCGATAAATGTATTAAGCCTCCATTGGCTCAGCTGCAGCGAATTCGCACTTCGTCCGCATACCCGACCTCGGTTCATTTTGCAGCTAAAGTCCGGAAAGAGCCCATTTTGCAAAATGCTGCACGTTGTACCAATGTCGGCTACGTGATCTGCAATGCTACCAAAGGCCGCTTTGCATTCGGAATGAAAAACTGAGGCAGTACAGAGAGGACAAGCCGATGTATTCTCAGATGTGTATCTCGGATGGCCTACGCAGCGGCCAGTAGCGCCCGTCCGATTTTTTCGACATGCACATAGTCCGTACCGCAACATCCGCCAAACACATTCATATTCGGGTGGGCGGCCCGGATTTCAACGTACTGGCTCGCCAATTCATCAGGATTGCCTTCGTCGAGATGGCCCAATTGGCACAAGGTCCCATGGTCCAACGACGACGCGTTGGCCCGAAGTCCACGGATGCGGTTTGCCCAAGGCTCACTGGCAAGTGCGGGGCCAAAATCGACGGGGTGCGCGCAATTGATCATGTAGTAGGCCGGTGCGCTTGAGGTCGCGGCGTCGACTATTTCAATCGCTTGTTTCAATGTTTCACCGCTCCGAAGTTTGCGGTTTTTCTCAATCGTAAAAGCAAGAACCGACGGTATGCCTGCCTCGGCTGCCGCTTTTGCGATGCCAATTGCCTCCGCCGTCGTGTTCAAGGTCAGGGCTGTGACGATATCAACACCTGCGACTTTGAACGTAGCGATCTGCTCTCTGTGGTAGGCTTCGGCCCTTTTGGCTGATAGTTCTTGGTTTGTTTTATAGGCGTCCCCCTTCGGTCCAATGCACCCACTGATAACGGTGTTTTCCGCTGTCAAACCAGCCTCTGCGGCGCATTCGCGGTAAAGTTCAAAACATTTATGGTTCATTTCAGCGAGACCTTGGGGGGAGTAACCAAGCAAAGCACCCCAATCCCGACTTGCCCGATAGGTCAGGCTGTCAAAGATGAAAGGCGTTCCGAGTTTCACGGCGACATTGGCAAAGGCGGTGTAATATTCTCGCAATGCGGCCGCTGAGCGCTTGTCGTTTAGAAGATGAAAGGCGCTAAATTCCGGAAGTTCAAAGCCGCGCTTATACATAAGCCAAGTCTCGGTTCCGCCATCGGTCAAGAAAATGTCGTCTGTGTGATGGGGGAGTCGGGGTGATATTTGTGTCATGTTGTCCTCCTGTCGCGTCAAAATGGGACTGTATCCACAGCATAGGTTTTGGCGGCCACATCTGACAAACGATCATAAATTGACATATAGCCTAGGTTTTCTAAGGTATAAGTCATGACCCGACGCTTGCCATCACTTAACCAACTGCGCGCCTTTGAGGCCGCTGCCCGCCATGAGAGCATCAAAATGGGGGCGGAAGAGTTGTGTGTGACGCCCGCTGCCGTTGGGCATCAAATCAAAGGTTTGGAGCTTGAGTTGAACACAGCTTTGTTCCGGCGCAAGACCCGAAAGATTGAATTGACAGAAGAAGGTCGCGCGCTGTCGGAGCATTTGGGAAGGGCATTAGATGCAATCGAACATGCCGTCGCAAAGGCTCGCAAGCCTGACCTAACAGGAATATTGAAAATCACAATTGCCCCGTTTTTCGGGAATCGTTGGTTGCTACCGCGCCTGCCTGATTTTCACAGACAACACCCTAGCATCGAGATCATACCATCGCTTTCGTTCGATTATGTTGACCTTCGCAACTCCGGTTTTGACGCCGCCGTTCGATATGGCGCAGGCGATTGGGACGGAATGTCCAGCGTGCTCATCTGCAACGATGTTGTCAGTCCGGTTTGTGCACCGCAATTGATAGACGGGTGTCAGATGCCCCTGTCAGCAGGTGATATTTTAGCCTTACCACTGGCCTGTGGTCGGCGATGGCGCGAAGATTGGTCTGCTTGGGCCAAGGCGTCAGGGTCGAAAATTGCCAATCCTGAGAGAGTTATCGTGTACGAAAGCCGCGCATTCATGTTTGACGCGGCCCTGTCGGGGCAAGCCGTGATCCTTGCGGATTTGAAAATGACCGCAGCGGATGTGGCTGCCGGTAGCCTCGTTCGATTAAGCCCGATTGAGGTTGACCGTCCGCAAGGTCTCTATGTGGTGTCCGAGGCAACGCCGAACGTAAATCCGAGACTGCAAGTGTTCACAAACTGGTTGGAGCTACAGGCTCGCGGGTGACCTGTTACGAGCCAAATTTACCGCGAAGGGAATACACGGAGTTTCCTTGTCTACACGCCAAAACAGCCCTTGGCGCGGTTGCAGCGAATTCACACTTTGTCCCGCTTAGCAGACCTAGCGACCTAATAATGCTGCGGCAACGTGTCAATGACCGCTTCGGTGGACTGCACCGCAGCATTTGAAAATGTTCTGAGCGGCAGGTTTGGGCCGTTCGCGTCGATCTACAATGTGGGCGGGAACCGGACTTTCGCTGCGCCCGCAAACTAAATTGGGCAACTTGAAGAAAGCGGACACCCGGGGCTGCGACCCAGTTTTTTTCGATGTGCAAACGCAGCGAAGGTCGGCAGTGAGCCCTTTGTGGTTCGTCATTTCAGGGTTCTTTTCAACTTGAAAACATGACAAAGACAGCAAGACTGAGCATCGCCAACGTAACTGGGGCCCATAGTTTCCGCTCTGGCGCAGATGGGGTTATCAAGTTCATGATGACCGAGACGACGGTAATTCCCAATGTGAGCCAACCCAACCAGATAGGCCAGTTTGGCCAAGACCCTGCGGCCGAATGAATCGACAAACCCATAAAGATCATAAGTATGATTGAGAAACCCGCACCAACGCGGTTTCGCGTAGGGAGTTTTTTAGGGTGGTAGCCACCTTGGGTAAGCCTTCCCCAAGGTGCACCTGCAATAATGCAGACCTGAAATCCAACTATGCCTAGGCAAATAGCAAGATAGATTATGGCTGATATTTGGTTCAATGTTTCTCTTTCGAATTGGCTTAACAGCCGTGTGAACTCGATCATCTACTTGTGGCGCGAGGTTTGTGTCAACGGCAACTAAGTCCCGCATACCCGACCTCGGTTCATTTTGCAGCTAAAGTCCGGATAGAGCCCTTCTCTATAGTTGCTGCATGAAACACCAAAGTCGGCTTTGATGGCCTGGCGCACCAAAATTTCTACAAAGACTTATCTGAATGTTCAGGTAAAAGAGGCCGAGGGTTATCGCGAGCTGAGTGTGAACAATCGCGTCGAGGTCGCCAGAAAATTGGCCGTCGTCTCCCTCCCCCAACTGAGGGGGTATGCAATATGCTGTTTTACAATTACTGTTCCCAACACCAACTTTCATGTGATTTAATTTTAAATTATAATACCTTTCAGGAGAGAAAAATGGAATTTCCCCAGTATTTGAGGTTGATGGAACGTTTACATTTTGAAGCTGCCACTTCAAATTTTCATCCAAATCTATTGCGACGTTTTGGCGGAAGTTTAGCCTTGGCAGGAAATGACATGCCACGCGTTCAAGTCAAACAAGATGCATTTCTCTATTTCGATATGGCTCGACATCCTCAGGAACAATGGAATGTGGCGCGAAATTTATGGGCGCTCCACCGGGATGCCATGCTGCAATCCATCAGAGGAGGTAAAACTCCGGGCCGCGCTGTTTACGACTATATGCGCCGACACAATACTAACCCCCATTTACCTAACCAGCTCCCACAGGCGTTGGCCCGTGTAAGAGGTCCTGACGGCAACCCAACAAGTGCGTGGAAAGCCCCAACCTTGCAGCAATTCGCCCGCACCCAACGCGGCAACCAAGTCATGACAGATACTTTTGGCGCTGTGACAACCCTGATTGCGCTCGCGGTGACGGCCGATGATTGGACACAAGCCACTCCAGAAGAATGGGATAGCGCGCTCAATGCAGGTGCCGTCGCCCAATTGGCTGGTCAGGTCGTGAGCAATTTTCAGGATGGTCGTGCCGCTGCAGGCGCAATGAACATTGTGCGTTAGGGACGGGGTGAATCTATTGGATCAATCGACCTTTTTTAGCTGGAGCGTCAAGATCAGTTCCGACAACCGAAGGAACAAGACAGAGGGTGTCCGCAATCCTAATGGATTTTTTTGCGGCGGTGAGAACTTTCGGCGGAAGAGCGGTCATTGGCGCAAGCGCAACGAAATGGTGCTTTGTCCGCTTAGCAGAACTTAGAGCCTTAATAATGCTGCGACAACGCATCAATGTCCGCTTCGGTGGACTCCGCCGCAGCATTTGAGATTGTCGTGAAGGTCGGCTTCGGGCCGTTCGTGTCATTAAACACTAAGGGCGGATTGCCGATCTTCGCTGCGTATAGAACGAAGGTCGGCAATCCGCTCTTAGCGCCAAATGCTGCACTTTTCACTAAGGTCGGCTTTGGGCCGCGAACGCTGGAAGTTGGACCATCAAAGCACGACATGATTCGCCAAGCATGAGATCCGGTTCAAGCCCGAAACCCAAAGTGATTGTGGTCAACACACAAGAAAAAAAACTAGGATAATAGTCGGTTACCTTCGGTTTTTCCCAAGGCGCAACCTTGCAACATTTTGCATGATGCTCCGTACGGAGATCATATTTAGTTTCTCTGATAGAATGGATCGCAATAACCCGTCGCGTGGCAGCGGCTCAACGAGACGTCTGCTGTGGACAATGCCCGGATAGAGCAGAAAAAGTGGCTGGGGGGCAGATGAAAAATCAGCTTTAGGGCCCATGTAATCGAAGCAAACAGGAACGGGGCTTTCCAGCCAATTTTCGGGGAAAAACTCTTCCGCGTTATCGGTTAGGAACAAACCTGTGCGTTTTTGACCCTGGGTAATTTCAGTCAAACCGTTTCGCCATTTTGTTATTTTCTTTCGATTTCCCTCAAGCCGCGAGCCATCGACGATCCAGAGCATGTTCTTATAAAATGCCTCTCTCGACCGACGTTCTTCTGGTTCCAGATGGGAATGTTGGACCTCTACAGTGAGATCAGCAAGCGTATAGACATCGGCAATGTGTCTTTCGCCTGTCGCTTCATCCGAAAATATCCGCTCTTGCCATCTTAGAGGGAATTCGTTCTTCCAGTTACGATGCCAGTCAGTTTCGGGTTCCCACCAAGGATCTCAGTCCGCTTTGCTTTTGTGAGCCCAATGATGAACTCTGACTTCACCACCGCGAGGTATCATCTCTGATTGACAAAAGGAACACATTCCAACAGCGCCTGGCAATGGCCTACTTCGGTTGCCGTTGATATCTGCAGTAAGCATTTGTGTCCGTCCGGTTCAAATAGGGTTAATTGGGGCCATTACTAACCATAGCAGGCCGATTCCGAAACCGTGAAGTGCCTGCTGCCCTTACGGTAAATGGGCATGGGAACACCCACAGCGAAAGCTCACCCAGTTCGTTAAGACGCCTTCCAGTCTGCAGAAATACAGCACACTTGATAAATGTCTGCTTCGGGAAAGCTGCGTTGCGGCATAAAATAGCATCACCAAGGGCAGCTAAGGGCCGTTCGCGTCGCCTAAATTAGGGCTCAGTTCGAAACCATCGTGCTAACGCCGCATTCGACACTAAGGGCGGTGGCCTCAACTGGTCGACGCAACACTTTAATCTTTAGGAAGAGATGGAGTGTTTGCCATGAAATATCGTCGTAGGATTTATTATTCAACTGAACAGCGTGCTGAGATTTGGGATC